>JAKSQJ010000025.1 GCA_024404195.1 Clostridia bacterium
AAATTATATTATTTATAATAACTGTTTTTGATTTACTTTTAGATCTTGTTCTACTCTTTTTTAGTTTATTATCATTTTGGTTCCTATTTAAATAACTAAATAAATCAAATTGTTCCTCAAGGACTGTTTTATTTCTCAAATTTTCTCTTTTTGCAACTGACATTAAAATACTTCCCTTATAAAAATACATACTATAACTAATATATTATAATTTAATAGTATAAAAATGTCAAATAAAATCACACCCGACACCAAAATAGTTATTAGACCGTAGGGGAGGGTCTCTGTGCCCTCCCGATTTCGTTTCCGTTAATTTGAACGGCATTCCGTAGGGGCGTGTATCACGCGCCCGTTTTTGTTTTATGTAAATTTAATCGGCAACCGTAGGGGCGGATGCCCACATCCGCCCGTTTCATTTTATGTAAATTTAATCGGCATCCGCCCGTTATGATTCATATGTTTTTATTGTATTTCTGGACGATGTGGGCATCGTCCCCTACAATATCAATTTTTTGCACAAAAAATCGGCGGCACGCTTTAAGCATACCGCCGAAAATTATGTATTCTTATCAGATTTTTACTGCAAAATCAAATACTTTCTTGGGAAGTTCTTCTGCATCGCAGGAAAGAGTAAAGGTAAATTCAACATCTTCAATTTTTGAAATTCTCTCTAAGAAATCGGCTAATTCATCATAATTTCTGCCGCCGATACGAAGGGTTGCATCGCCGAAAATATGGGTAATATCGTTGTTTCCTGCCTTCATTCCGGCAAGTAAACCGTAATATTCGCCGTAACCGTTTACATTAAAATCACAAGAATCAACCAATCGTGCCTTATGAGTAACGGAGAATGTTAAAACATCGCCTTTTTCAATGCAAACAACATTACCTAAACTAACATCTGCGGCGGCATTTACCATCTCCACTAATTTTTTTGTTTTACCTGAACCTTTTTTACCAATAATGAGTTTAATCATACTTTTGACTCCTTTATATTTATTACCGTCTTTGACGGTTGGTTCCGAAATTATCTGCCGAGACGGGCTTCCAAAGCCGCCTTGGCATCTTCATAACCGGGTTTTCCGAGAAGAGCGAACATATTTTTCTTATAGCTTTCAACTCCCGGTTGGTCAAACGGGTTTACACCGAGCATATAACCCGAAATTGCACATGCCTTTTCAAAGAAGTAAATAAGACGACCTAAGTTTTCTTCGTCTGCCTTATCAACCTCAATAACAAGGTTGGGAACACCGCCGTCGGTGTGGGCTAAAACCGTTCCCTCAAATGCTTTTTCATTAACAAAGGACATCGGCTTACCTGCAAGGAAATTAAGACCGTCGCCGTTTGTTTCCTCCGACTCAATAATAACATCTTTGCCGTTATCCTTAATATTTACAACGGTTTCAAACATAATTCTTGAACCGTCCTGAACAAACTGACCCATAGAATGAAGGTCGGTAGAGAAGGTAACACTTGCAGGGAAAAGTCCCTTATTATCTTTACCCTCACTCTCGCCGAATAATTGCTTATACCATTCGCTCATAAGGGTAAATCTCGGCTCATAAGCCACCATAAGCTCAACCGATTTGCCCTTTCTGTAAAACGCATTTCTCAAAGCGGCATAGGTATAGCAGGGGTTTTTATCCATATCTGCAATACTGTAATCAGTTCTTGCGTCTGCGGCGCCCTTCATAATTTTATCAATATCGGCACCTGCGGCGGCAATAGGCAACAAACCTACGGCGGTTAGAACCGAGAAACGACCGCCGACATCGTCGGGAATAACAAAACATTCATATCCCTTTTGGTCGGCAAGTTGCTTTAATGTTCCTCTTGCCTTATCGGTTGTGCAATAAATTCTGCCTGCGGCTTCCTTTTCGCCGTAACGCTCTTCAAGAAGCTTTCTGAAAACTCTGAAAGCAACGGCAGGCTCGGTTGTTGTTCCCGATTTTGAAATAATATTTACCGAAACACGCTTATTTTCGCACATTTTAAGCAAATCGGCAAGATTAGCACCGCTTATGCTGTTACCTGCAAAATAAATTTCGGGAACATTCTCTCTGATATTGTTATAATACTGTCCTTTAAGAAATTCAATAGCGGCACGGGCGCCCAAATATGAGCCGCCGATACCGATAACGATAAGAACATCGGTATCGTTCTTAATCTTTTCGGCTGCCTTTTTAATTCTTAAAAATTCGTCTTTATCGTAATTTACGGGAAGGTCAACCCATCCTAAAAAGTCGTTACCCAAACCCGATTTATTTTCAACGGTTTTATGAGCGGCTTCAACCTGCGCTTTAAGACCGATTAAATCGTTTTCTCTGATAAAATCTTCTGCATACTTACTTATAAATCTAAGTCCCATTTGTTTTTGCCTCCAAAAGCTATTCCTTATGTTTATATTTTACTATATTTTCCCTCCACTTTCAAGAGAAAAAAGATTTATTTACAAAAAGTTTAATTATAACTTAAAAAGTCCCTTAATAATCCAAAATGCCGTTGTTGAAAATTTTATTTTTTCTACACTTTTTTCGGCAACGAGTGGAATTTCGCCTATCTTTTCGTTTGATGCATAAACCTCAACCGTTCCGAGCCGTTCGCCCTTTCTTACCGGCGCTTTGATATTATCTTCCATAACCACCTTTTTGACGGTTTTATCCTTATCCTGCTTTCTTATAAGCGCTTTTATTTCGGAGTCCGCAACGGCTTTTATGTATTTTTGCGTTCCGTCCTTGATTTTTACAAACTGCTCTCTTTCTTTGCCGTTTGCCGAAATCTTTGCGGTTACATAGTTCGCAAAACCGAAATCAAGAAGTTTTTTTGCGCCCTCAAATCTGTCGTTTGAGGTATTTCCTCCCATAATTACGGCAACAAACTCCGTTCCGTCTCTCTCGGCGCAGGCGGAAAGACAGTATCCTGCTCCGGAGGTCGTTCCCGTTTTAAGTCCCGTTGTTCCCTTATAAAAGCGAACAAGCTTATTTGTGTTTACGAGTTCGCTTTTTCCGTCCCTTATGTTTTCAATCCAAAGGGTTGAATATCTTTTGATAAGCGGATGTTTTATAAGTTCGCAGGACATAACGGCAACATCAAGAGCGGTTGTCAGATGACCCTCTGTATCAAGACCGGTGCAGTTTTTAAAAACGGTATTATTCATTCCGAGCGCCTTTGCCTTTTCGTTCATAAGCTTTACAAACGCTTCTTCGCTTCCCGCCACCTTTTCGGCAAGCGCTACCGTCGCATCGTTTGCCGAAGCAACAACCGTCGCTTTAAGAAGGTCGTCAACCGTCATGGATTCCCCCTCTTTGAGCCAGATTTGAGAGCCGCCCATACTTGCCGCATACTTGCTTGCGGTAACAACCTCTTCGGGCGTCAATTCCCGACGGTCAATCGCCTCCATTATAAGAAGAAGCGACATTATTTTGGTTATTGAAGCGGGTTTAAGCTTTTCGGCAGAGTTTTGCTCATATAAAATCTCGCCCGAATATGGTTCCATTAAAACGGCGCTCTTTGCGGCGATTTTCAAATCGGCACCGAGCGATAAATCCACCGCCGAACATTCAATCGGTGCATTTAAGTCCTTAATATTCTCATCGCAGGTAACGGTTTTTGCACTGACCCCCATACTTAAAACAAGCGAAAAACAAATAACAAATGAAATTAAAGCATATTTTTTCATATTTATCCCCCTCATAGAAGGGTATGCGGGAAAATGCGTAAAAATGTTAAATAAAATAGGCGATTGCCACCGATAAGCAAAGCAAAAAATTTAGTATTGCTTTTTTTCTTTTAACATTCATTTTTTCAAGTATCGCCTTTATAGAAAGTCCGCAAATTGCCGCTTTTACGAGGGCGGAAAGGAAGAATATAAAATAAGCAAAACCGTCCATTCGGGTAAAAAGCTCACCAACCGATACAACACTTATGCTCATGGGATATGCATGTTCCATACCCGATGCCTCGCTAAGCGAGAAGGTAAGAGTTGCACTGAAAAAGCATACCGACAGCATAAAAAAACCGATAATAAGGCCCAAAACTTCGGATTTTGTATTCTTTTCCTTAAAAGAAAATGCCGAAAAAATGCCGAATACAACGGGGAACAAAAAGGCATAAAAAAGATATTTTACGCTCCGCTTTCCAATTTCCCCAACATCGCCCATAACAAGCGTTTTAAGGTGCGACGGCTCAAAGTTGCCAAGCGACGCAAGTAATAAAAGGAGCATTGAAACAACCGAAAACACAAAAACAACACCCGAAAATTTAGCCGTCGCTTCCTTCTCCTTGTTTGCCGCAAAAAGATAAACTCCGCCGAAGCCGATAAGGGAGAAAATCTTTCGGTTTCTTGATAAAACATCCGCCGAAACATAATCGGTAAAATGCTTTATGGTAACAACGCTTACAAGCATACAAAAGCCGATTAAAACAGCGCCGATACCATAAATTATTATCTTCTTTGTTTTTAGATTTTCATATTTATCTATCCCGAATTTTGCAAGGCAATATACCAAAGCCCCGATTAAAAACGCAATTATTATTGCGGTATATTCCCCCTCTACCGCATTATTATAGGGGATAAACAACGCAATATTTCCGAACAAAAACAGCGCCGCCATTATTATTCTATACGGGTTATATTCTTTTCCCACCGGTTTACACACCGTCCTTTACGGCAAGTTCCAATTTATCGGATTTAAAATTCAAAACATCCTTATATTTACTTAAAAAGTTTTCGGTTTTTTGCTTAAAGACGAAGGCAAAATCCTTACTGTTATTTTTTATATAAAGGGTGGCTTTTATACCGCTTTCGCTCATTTTGAACCTGCTTTGAGTAACCTGCGCATACTCCTGCTCCAAATATATTTTGCCGCCCCTGTTATTGTTTTTGACAAAGGAATACATCAAGCTTTCTTCGTTGCTTAAAGTCGCAATTTCCTTTTTGTTTTTATAGATTTGTTCGCCTTTAATAATAATTCTCTTGTCGTTTAGCGTTAAAAACGGCATTGAATAATACTCTTTGGATTTATATGCCTCAAAGGTTTCAAAAAATCGGTTTTCATAGTCAATTCCCGTATCTTTTTTTGTTTCCCTTATATTTGAGGCAATATCAAAACCTCTTGCGACCGATATTGATTTTGAGTTGTTAAGAAGGTCGGCGGCATTATCGCAAACCGTCATATAAACCGAAAAGTTGAGTTCTTTTAATTTAAGACCGTATTCTATAACATCTTCAAAGCGGTCTTGCGAAAGGGTTTTTCCGACGATTACCGCCGTGCAATGGTCAAACATCAGGATTTTTGAAATTTGACTGTTAAGCGAAAAAACCGCATCCTCGGGGGTGTCGCCCCTGCCCGTTAATATCTCCGAATACGGCTCGTTTGACCTTTCGCTGCCACCTGCGGTTACGACCTCCGCCGAAACGGTAATTTCATCATCCGCATCAAAACCGAGAGCAGTAACAATATAAGAGCTGTCCGGCTCTCTATAACCGCTGCAACCGCAAAACGCCGCCATTATAACAACCGCCAAAACAACCGATAAAACCTTATTTTTCATTATTTTCCCTGCTTCTGATACTGTTTTTGTTAAACGACGGTCTTGTTTTCATTTTCGGCCAAGCGCCCCTTACTACCGTATCTTTAAGGGACTGAAAGGAAATTTTATTAAGCGACACCGTGTAATCAACTCCCATTGATTTTTGGCTTAAAATTGAGTAAAGAAGCAGGCAGGCGACAATAAGATATCCCATAAGTCCCATAAGCGCCGCGGCGACCGTAAATGCAATTTTAAGATAAAAAACCGCCGCTTTAAGACGGGGAATCATAAGTCCGGCAACGCCCGATAAAGCCACAACAATAAGCATCGGAGCGCTGATAATTCTTGCGTCAACTGCCGCCTGACCGACAACCAGACCGCCGACGATACTTAAAGCGGAGCCCAAGTTTTCGGGTGTTCGCAGTCCCGTTTCCCGTAGTATTTCAAAAACGATTATAAGAAGCAAACATTCGGTTATTGACGAAAACGGAACACCGCTTCTAAGCTCCGCAACAGAGAGCATAAAGGGTGTCGGAAGAAGCCCTATATGATAGGTTGAAAGGGCGATAAAAATGGCGGGAACGCTCGTGCTTATAAAGAAACAGAGGTATCTCAGCCCCCTGCCGATACAACCAACAAGAAAATTAACATAATAGTCCTCGTCCGACTGAAAATTCTCGCTGAAAAGGTATGGCATGGTAAGAACAACGGGTGTTCCGTCAACGATAAGGGCGATTCGCCCCTCTAAAAGCCGAGCCGCAACAATATCGGGGCGCTCGGTAGTGCCCAAGGTTTCAAAAATTGAATTTTTGCCGTCCCTTATAAATTCCGCAATGTAGTTTGAGTCCAAAATGCCGTCAATATCAATTTTTTTAAGCCGACTTTTAAGTAAAGAAAGCACCTTTTTATCGGCAATTTCACCTAAATAGCAAATAAAAATCTGAGTTTTTGACCGTCTGCCGAGTTTTAGAGTTTCAACGCACAAATCGGGAGTTTGAAGCTTTCGCCTTATCATCGCAACGCTCAAAATTCCCGCCTCGTCAAAGCCCTCGCGAGGCCCTTGCATAACCATTTCGCCGCTCGGCTCGTCAATGCCTCTTGTCCGCCAACCCTTAGTGTCAACCGTCAAAACATCCCTGCTGTTTTCAAGGATTACCGCCGTATCGCCGTTGAGCATCGCCGTCAAAATATCGCTTACCTTGCTTGTTTTGGTGATTTCGCAGGAATATAAAACATTGTCAAGAACATAGCTCATATCGGGGGACTTCGGCACATTTTTTGCCATAACGCAGGACCTTATAAGCGAATCCTCAATGCTTGACGACTCCACCATTCCGTCAAAAAACAAAAATGCGATTTTCGTTTTGCTGTCGCCAACATAAACCGTTCGGATTCTGAGCATCGCATCGTTAATAAAAATATCCTTAAAAAGCTTGATGTTTTCGGAAAAATTCTCGCTTACCGTCAGCGCACCGTAATCGTTCATATAATTCACCCGAAATTATTGTTGCCTAAAACACCTAAAATATTAAAAAAACGGGCGAACACAGTTCGCCCATACATTCAATTCTTAATTCTTAATTCTAAATTCTACATTCCCTATTCCGCCGCCCGTTCAATGGCTTCGCTGCCGGGTTGAGTCGGAGCTTTCGGCGTAGAAAATGCGATTTGCGTTTCGGTATGACCGTAGGCATTTATCTCGCCGATAAAGGTGTCAAGCGCCTCGGTGGACTCAAACGCAACCTTCAAAAGCTGAGAATATCTCCCCGTAACGCAGTAGCACTCCAAAATGTTCGGGTGCGCCTTAACAAAGGGGTAAAAAGTCGGCTTTTGTTTCGGGTCAAGCTCTAATTTAACAAACGCCGTTATCGGCAAATTTATCTTTTTAAGGTCAAGATTTACGGTATAAGATGTGATAATTCCGTCCTTTTGGAGCCGTTCAATTCTCGCCGCCGTGGCAGGTGACGAAAGAAAAACCTTTTCCGCCAAGTTTTTAAGCGGTATTCTTGCGTTCTTTTCAAGCTCGGTTAATATTTTAAGGTCTATTGCATCCATAAACTTATCCTCCTGCAAATTCTACTTAACATTATAAGCCGAATTTAAGTTTATGTCAAGCCATAATAACGGTTGTAAAGGTGTGAGGTTTGTGGTAAAATAAATAAGCGAGGTGAGATATTTGGGCGAGAATTTACGGTGTTGCTTTACGGGGCCCCGTCCTCAAAAATTCAGTTTTCCCCTTAAAGATGACAACAAAGATTTTAACGATTTCACGCTCCGACTGTATGATGCGATAGCCGAGCTAATAAGTATCGGGGTTTGCGAATTTTATACGGGAATGGCGATGGGTTTTGATATACTTGCCGCCGAGGCGGTGCTCCAAATTGCGAAGCTTCGTCCGGAGCTTTGTCTGCGGCTTATTGCCTGCGTGCCGTTTAAGGAACAGGCGCAAAAATATCCCGGCGTTTGGAAAAAGCGGTATGACGATGTTCTCAAAAATTGCGACGAGGCGCTTTTGCTTTCGGACAATTACTTTAGCGGATGTTATCAGCGGCGAAACGAGTATATGGTTAATGTAAGCGATATGGTTTTAACCTATTTTGACGGCAAAGCCGGCGGCACGAAAAATACCGTTATGTATGCTATGAAAAAGGAACGGAAAATCGTAAATATATATAAATAAAGCACACAAGAAAGACAACCTTTCAAGTGTGCTTAAAAATTCTGATAATTTTTTTGATAGCAGGCAGGAAAAAAGTAACCCAAACCGCCCTTATGTAATAACTGTTAAGAATCCAAAAGGTATAGAGCTTATACTTTTTGGATTTTTTTACATCACAAAATATGCCCTCACGGTAAAACGAGGACATAATCCCGACCATTTCGTCGGCTTTGCGATATTCTCTGAAATAATTATTGTCGCCTCTTATAATAAGGTCGTCGCCGTTCACCTTGATAATGCGGTGCAAAACGAGATTTATACCGCCGTTATCGGGATAGAGGACAACATCGCCTTTTTTGAGCGGCTCGGTTACCGTTTTGATATTGATAATATCCCTGTGCTCTCTGAAAAGCGGACGCATACTGCGGCCCCTCGTCAGAAAGGACAGCTCCTCGGTAAAAAGCAACTCCTCGGCGGCTCTTTCAAAATCGCTCGGCATAATTATTCAACAAGACCTGCATCAATAAGCTTTCCGACAAATTCCTTAACGCATTCGGAAACGGAATCCACAGTTTCGTCGGGATTTTCTTTAGCCATAGCGGCAATCAAATCCTCCTCGGAAATATCATTTTGAAGTTTTTCAAAAATAGAAGCGCCGGTATCGTTCATTTTAAGAAAGCCGTTAAATTGAGTAAGCCCCTCGCCAACGGCAACGGCAACCTTCTGATCGGCAATCTCGTTAATAACAAATTCAAATTTAAGCTTCATAAATCATTCTCCTTAACCTTCCACACTATAACATTATATCAAATAATAACAAGAATTGCAACACTAAAATTTGAAGTTTTCCCTATCCTGCCCGTTTGTAAATTTGGCATACTCTTTTCCGGTAGCAGCAATAATATTTCTGATGGTTTCATAATTGCAACTGTCTTTAAATTTGCAGGTTTCGCAATTTTCACATTCAAACAAAAACTCTTCCAAGAACGAATTATTTTCGGCATCTCGCTTTATCTTTTTTACAGTATCGGGACAATAAAACTTTTCAATAACTCTAATAATTTTTGCCTCGTCAAAACCGAAATTTTTAAGTTCAAACCATTGTTTTACCGCTCTGACATAATCGCCTTCTTCGCTGGCGCCGAGAAGCGTTGATGCCAAGTTCATAAACTTGTTAAACTCGTCAAAATTTTTAAGTTTAAGGGCGGCATAAGCCATATGCAAATGAACGGTTGAACGCCTTGAGCCGTAAATCGGGCGGCCGGTAAGATATTCAAGCTGCGAACTCTTGGAAATAAATCCGTCTATCATTTTGCGATACATCAAAAGTTCGCTCAACTGAGCAGGTGTCGCCTTTTTAATGTTGCGAAGGGTTATAGCCGCTCTGTCGCCGAAATAGTAATCAATAATAGGTGATTTTAGCACATCGCCTCTTATATCCGAATATCCCGGAACGATAAACTTGTAGCAGGGAAATCCCAAAAACGAATTATTGCGAACATAAACATTAAGCCCTAAATCCTTATATTTTTTAAGGATAAAATCAAGAAGCTCCTTGTTAGTTTTGTTTGAGTTGTCCTCAAAAGAGTCGGTATCGTCCGGGTCGTTTGTTCCGATAAAGAAGTCAACCGTATAAAGTCCGTTGCCGGTTTCAATTTGGTTGAACATATTGTAAGCTTTGCCGGCATCTTTCGGGTTTATGAGCATAGTTGCCGCATGGCTTGAAACAAAATTTTCAAGATTTCTGCCCTGAAAAATCTCGGTAAGCGTTCTTTCAACCGCAATTTCAAACACAGGGTCGGCACCGATGTTAACCAAGTAATTTTTTGTCTTTTTGTCAATGATTACGCAGGCAACAACCGGAAATTTCAATCCGCAGGAATAGTCAAGAAGCTCTACATTATATTGACCGCTTTCCTCAATTTTTTCAAGAATTTTATTTGCAATTTTGAAATTTTTGATTTTTTCGCGTGGAATAACCGGCGCCGGTTTACCGCTGCTTATAACCTCTTTGCAGTTATGGCGCTCAAAAATTTCCGAAAGAGCGTGAACCCATGCTTCTTCCTTCGTGTTCCCGACGCAACAGCCGTTTGCCGTATAAACAAACTCAACAAATTTTGCCGGAAGATAAACATACTTGTCCTCAAAAAGACTGTAATAAGGCAAAGTGATGATTTTATCGGAGCCGTTAAAAACAAGGCAGGCGTTTGCAACCGCTTCTTTTGAAACATTAAAGGTTTTGCAAATCGGCTCCATCCATTCGCTGTCCGCTAAAAGCTCCGCTTTGGTAACATATTTCTTATCGGGGGCAAAGGAATGTAAATAAACCGATTCGTCTTTTTCAAAAGATTGATGCTTGTAGAAAAAAAGACCGCTTTGAAGCCGTTCAATAAATTCGCCGTAGGCACTCGCTCTTGCGAGTTCTTTTGTAATACCCTTTCCGTTTGTGGATGGAACACCGCCGTCGGGAAATACATGCACACTTTGACAGTTTTCAATTTTAGAATCGTTCCATTGTTCGTTTAAGTGAATACCGAGCGCATCCAGCTTGTCAATAATATTTTGCACGGTAACAACCGGATTTTCGTCCTTAAATTTTTCGTCAATGTATTCCATATTAGCCACCCGTTAATAAATTATAGTTTTTATATATTGTTTAAAGGTATTGTTTACTATGCATTGTTTGTTAAGTAAAATTTCGTCATACAAATCAAATTCCCTTTCGCCTTCCCCGTTTGCGGAAGGTGGCGAAACGAAGTTTTGTCGGATGAGGTTGCCTTCCCCGTTTGGGGAAGGTGGCACGGTGTAACCGTGTCGGATGAGGTCGCCTTCCGCTTTAAACAAGACATATTATCCCTCAAAAATCGCATTATACGCAACTTTTGCGCTTTCGGGGTCCATATTACAATGAATTATCCATAATTCGCAGGAATCAATAAGGCGGTCAACGAGGTGTAATGTGTTCGCAAGGGCGACGGGGTCTTTTGGGATATAAATCTGCTTCATAATGCGACCGACGGCTTCGGACTTTGTCGGTTTTGTAACGAAATTCGTATCACTCCGCTCAATAAAGCAAATATGCTTAAGCGGAGTGCGGTAATTCATACCCCAATGCTCTTTGCCACACCAAATATTGCCGTAAGCATACGGAATATCGGGTTTTACGCCATCGTGCAAACAGTCGCCTTCGCCGAAAAATCTGACAAACGGCTTGTCACCGTTGACAATGGTAAATTTTTTACCCGTATCGTGAATTTCGCCCTCTCTGTGCCAAGTAAAACCGTTTTTTTCAAGCATTGATTTCCAATTCATCATATGGGTTGTTTTACCCGTTCCCGAAAGTGCGGAAAAAACGATACCGACGCCGTCAATATCAAGGCAAGCCGAATGCAACAAAAACGCATTACGGTATGGCATCCACTCTGCCAATTTTCTAAGCATAATACTCGCTTCGCCAATGCATTTTCTGCATTCAAACCCCAAAGATTTTATGTAGTCTTCAACCTCCTCCTCGGAAGGAGCGATTTTAATATCGGGAGTTGCATTTTCGGCAATTTGATAATGTTTAAGTCTTGATTCAAGACCGATTCTTTTATTGATAAATTCAACATTAAAATCCGCAAAACTGATTTTCATACTATCCCCTGCTTTATTTTAATCTTCTGTAAGCTTCTTTAAGGAACTCGTCGGTGCGTTCCAGACGGTATTTTCTGTAAAACTCGTCGCAGTCGTTATAGAAATTGGGACAATGAGAATCTCCCTGACAGCTTGAACGGAACATACATTTATCGCAATAATCGTTGCGCTTGAATTCGTCCCAATAATCATACTCTTTTTGGTTGATTTCATCGCTGTAAATAGAGCCGTAGGTATGCTCCTCCTCAAAGAAATGTTCGCATCTGCCCAAAGTTCCGTCGGGGCCGATAACGCAACATTCGGGATTAGTTGCCATACAACCTCTGCCGACACTTGTATTTAATCCCATTCTGAACTTATAATTTTCATTGGCGCTAAGCCCGTTTTCGGCGATGAATTTTGTTAGTTTAATCAGCCGGTCATCGTTGGTAACACGAACATCGTCACTGCATTTATGACTGTAATCAATAACATTTATGCAATAAATGTTGAGTAGGTTTTTATCCTTGATAAGAGCGGTGCTCAAATATCTGACAAGGTCATATAAATCTTCGCTGTTTTCGTCCGAAACATTAAGGCGAATGGAAACGAAAATACCGTTTTGAATAAGATAGTTTATGTTATTTATTACCATCTTAAAGGGGCTTTTTAAGGACTTGTCCTTATAATCTTTTATCCTGTTGTAAACATCTTCCGTTCCGTCAAGGGTAACTTGAATTTTATCAAGATGCCAAAGCTCCTTGGCTTTTTTTGCAACATTTTCGTCAAAGAGTAATGCGTTAGAGGTCATGCCTGCGCTGTATTTAATTCCCTTATCCCTCAATGCTTCGGAAATTCTATCAATAGATTTCATATTGCATAATGGCTCGCCTCCGAACCAGTTGATTCTAATTTTATTGCCGAAGGATTTTTTAACGATAAAATCAATAACATCCTCTGTAACCTGCGGTGTCATTGTTATATGCTTTGCTCCCTCTTCAAAACAGTAATAGCATCTCGCATTGCAAGCGCTGGTCGGGAAAATGGTATATGAACTGAATGCTCCCTTTTTTGTATGGGTCATTTTATAAAAATTATAAACATCATCCGCTAATTTAATCTCGTTATAATCAAGCGGAAAAAGGAAATATCTGTTTATAAATTCCTCTAATTCATCGCAGTATTTTAAGGGCAGTTTTTCTAATAGCTTTGCCTCTTTTTCGGTTAGTTCAACAAACGCCTTCGTTAAATTATTAAAGACGATATAACTGCCGTCAACCTCCAAAACTCTGCAAAAAATTGATAAACGGTAGGTTTCATCCTTTTTTGATTTCTGGGATGATAAAACTTTATTTATAAATCCGTTTTCCTTTGATAAAATTCGCATAATATTCCTCCGAAATTAAAAATATCTTTATATAAAAAAAGAGAGGGATAAACCCTCCCTCATTTGAAGAGAATTAGTCACCTGTTGAGCAACCGTCCAAAGCTTTGTCGGTAAAGCAACCCTGACGAGCGCAAGCAGGAGCACCGTCCATATCGCATCCGCCGCCTGTAGAAACAGTAACTACATCTTCAAGTTCTACAATTTCAAGATAAGCTTTCATTATATTTATATCTCCTAAATAAAATTATAGATAAATTAAATTTATTTCCCTCTAAAAGAGAAATAATAAAAACCTGCAAAAAAAATCCCGTAAACTTTTATTATTTATCTTTTTGATAAAGGCGAGTATAGATAGGCGGTTGCCCGCCTATCTATTTTATCTCGCTTAAATTTAATTATCAGTCAGCAATATAGTTGCCTGTCGGGAACAAGCAGTCCTTAGCTGATTCATAGAACACGCCCATTGCCTTAACAACATATTGCATGCCGCTTGTAGCACCGGCTTGAGTATTTACATAATTACCGAGAGTGTAAGTATATGTATACTGTTTAACACCGTCATAAATTACATCGCAGTAAACTGACTTTTCAAGGTCATAAAGAGCAAGATTATCAAATGTTACTGAATATCTTGTTCTTGCAGCTGTAGTGTCAATTTGGCTCAAACCGCCGTTAGCAACGGTATAATCCCTTGAAACAACTGTTCCGTAACCGTTAGTATAATGAACACGAACAACAAGCTTGCTTGCATCATTGGTTGTCGGGCTCGGGAATTTAATTATATAACTAAACTGGTTAGATGTGTCAAGCATAACGCTCGGCTCAAATGCAGCGAACGGACTTCCGGTTGCAACAACAGCACCGCTGTTTACAGCTCTGTAAGGAATAGAAGCATCGCCGGGAGCGGTTGCATAAGAAGTATAGTTAAATGATTCTGTCGGAAGAGCGGCAGTTGCTATATCCTTATCCTTATACTGGTTAGCAAAGTATGCCTGAGCTTCAGAAGCATACTGAATCATATCAGCATAAGCTTTAACAACTCTTGTGTTGCTGATATTTGCTGCGCAGTCAGCATTTGTTATAGCAATAATGTTGGTTTCGGGAACAATATAGTGGTTAACTGCAACTCCGTCCTTATAGAAGTAAACGGTAATTGTATAATTAGCACCTAAGAAGTAAAGCGGAATGTCCTTAAAGGTATAGAAACGCTTGTTGTCGGTTCCGTTTGCAGAATCATGTGCATTCCAGTCAATTACGGTCTGCTTTGGAACTGTATTGTAGTTATCGTAACCTTCATAATCAAATACTAACTTATAAGAATCAGCGCCTGTTGCAAGGATGTTCTTCTTTGAAACACCGTAGGAAACAGCAACCAATTCGGTAACAACCAAGTTGGTATCGGTTACATAAAGTCCGTCAGGAGCAGCAGTTGTTTTAGCGATTTCTTCGGTGATAAACTCGCCGCATGAGCAGAACGACTTCTTAGAGCCCTTTGCATCCTTAGTCGGCTGAGTGATTACTTCAAAATGATCGGTATAGCTATGAACATGCCATTTATATCCACACTTTGAGCAAGTGCCGTCAGGTGAACCGTCGCAAGCTTCATTTGTAATGGTCTGACCGCAACTGCAAGCATTTGTGCAGACAGCGTTATGAGTGCCGTTACCGTTAGGTGTATAGCTCCAAGTATGAGGAGCTACATCAGTATCGGTCCATACAGCAGACTCGTTGTAACCCTTAGCAGTAGCATCGCAACGAGAGCATCCCTTATAGTAAATTGTTCCGTGAATGCAGTTTGCTGCTTCTTTAACATCGGTCTTATCGGTTGCATCGGTAAAGTCATGTCCAAGTTTAGAACCTGCAACGGTCTCGGTATCAGTAGCGGTACAACCAACTACTGTACATGAGCGTGTATGTGTACCGTCTTTTGTACAGGTAGCACCGGTAGTTGCGCCCCATTCGCCCCATGTATGAGCAGTTACATCGGATGCGGTCCAAGTAGCAGTGTCGTCGTTACCCTTAGCGGTAGCATCGCAACGGGTACAACCCATATAGTAAATTGTTCCGTGGAGACAGTTTGCTGCTTCCTTAATATCAGTTGTATCGGTTGCATCGGTAAAGTCATGTCCGAGTTTAGTGCCTGCGGTTTCAACCTTAACGCTATCGCTTATAGCATCGCAGTTGTCGCACTTTGCCCACATAAACTGGTTAGCGGTACAAGTAGCAGCAGATGCTTGACTTGTAGAAGGTGTTGTTGTAAAGCTATGAGCAAGTTTAGTACCTGCGATTTCAACCCTAACGCTATCGCTTATAGCATCGCAGTTGTCGCACTTTGCCCACATAAACTGGTTAGCGGTACAAGTAGCAGCAGATGCTTGACTTGTAGAAGGTGTTGTTGTAAAGCTATGGGTATGAACATTCTCAATTTCAGCATCAGCTGCAGGATAATCAGGGTCTTCGGTATTGATATCGCCGTCAGCAGCATCAGCTACAGCAGGGAATGCAAGAAGTGTAGGATCGTCTTGAATTTCACCATCATCAGCTGCCTGAATGTTGGTAATAGCAACCTTAGAACCGGTTGTAACACCAATGTCAATTACAACTTCTGTGTAGAGGTCAAGAGTTCCAGCGTCAGTAGCGGAAACAAGGATAGTAGTGTCGTCACCAACTGTGTTAGCACTAATGGCAGGTTTGTTATACTGATCCTTTGTTGCGGGCGACTTAACCGTGTAATTGTCGGTTGTTGTCGGAACTGTAACTGTCGGAGTTTCCTTGTCCTTGGTGCAGTTAATAACTGCCTTATAAACGAGGAATCCGTCGGTTGAGCTGATGGTAAGTCTTACGGTATTACCATTAACCTGTTCGAGCTTGTAAGTACCGCTCGGTGCTGCGTCAGCGCTAACTGAAAGAGCTGAAACCATCGGGCAAACGATTACAGCAATTGCAAGAAGCACTGCAAGCAATTTTGTAAACTTTTTCATAATTTTCTCCTTCTGGGATTAACCCATATTTTTTTAGTGCGCCGTCCGACGCCGGAAAAAAATAAGGTCGCCAAAGAAACCCACATACTCGTGGTTTTGTTCATTATAACACCCGTTTTTCAAAAAATCAACCCTTTTTTCAAAAAAATTTGTTGATTTTGAGCCCATTTTTTTCAAAGTTTAACTCTTTTTGGCTAATTTGCATAAAGAAATGCCGTTTGTTTGTTCAAAATATCCGCCTTACTGCCTTTTATTATCGTTTTTGTTAAAAATCCCACCGCATTTTCGGCACCATCCTATATCTTGTGCCCCACCACGCCCCGAAACACAAGTTTCAAGTTCGTAGGGGACGGCGCCCAAACGGACAGCAGACAACGGACAACAGACGGTATGTGTTGCTTACGCAACAAGAAATATATTGATTATTCAATATAAACTTAACGGCAACCGTAGGGG
>JAKSQJ010000026.1 GCA_024404195.1 Clostridia bacterium
AAACCGACGGCTTTAACACTTAATAATCTTGCGCCCTGATAATGCTTTCTGAAAAGCATACAAAACATAGGAGGTTTTTCGGGGTTTTCCCATTTAATTTCGGTAAAATGCACCCTTGCCATACCGCTTTTGGCGGAAAGCAAAAGTTTTTTTGAAAAGCCCTTTTTGCGAAGTCCCAAAATGATTTCGTCACCTGACGGCTGATATATTTTATCAATATGAGAATTTACTGCTTCGCTTAATTCCAAAGCAATTTTGCCCGTAAATAAGCCGTCAAACGCCATCATTATCCCTCCAAAATCTTATCTATTTCGGTTTTTGCCGATTTAAGTTCATCTGAAATATCATCGCTTTTGCCTGCATTTTCCATTTGTGATACGCATTTTTCCAAAATTTGCGACTGTTTTTTTATGTAGGCAGTATTATTTTCATTTGTCGGCTTTAATATGCCTATTCGTTTTCGGCAAGGGGTCAGTTCGTAATTTTCGCCGTCAAACTTACAAACCATAACAGAATAAATTTTATTATTCTCACAAACGGCGGTTTCCTCAAAGACACGAAAGCCGTTTTTTGCCAAATACTCCCTTAAAACACCGGCGGCGGTCATAGGCTGCAAAATAAAAAGCGGTTTCGTTTTATAAGGGCACCTATCAATTATTCCGCTTATAACATCGCCGCCCATTCCGGCAATTATAACCGTTTCTGCCTTTTTTTCGGGCACATCCATAAGCCCGTTGCAAAGAATAAGGTCAACACCCTTTACCCCTAATTTTTCCAAGTTCTTTTTGGCATTTTGAAGGGGTTTTTCTCGGACATCGGTAGCGGTAACGGATTTATAATCACCGCTTAAACAAAGTGCCGCAGGGAGATAACCGTGGTCGGTTCCGACATCGGTTACGGCAGTTCCCTTCGGCACAAAAGATGCAATAATTTTAAGTCGTTCGCTTAATGTCTGCATTACTTATTCTCAAAATGCTTATTAAGCTTTTGGAGCAAGGCGTCGCAGTCGGTTCCGTGAGCGGCGCACGCCTGTTCAACACTTTCGCCTCTTGAGCAGGGGCAACCGAGACAATGCATACCTATCGCCATAAAGTATTCACCGGCGGCGCTGTCCATATCAAGAATATCGCCTATGAGCATATCCTTTGTAATAGTCATAAAAACATCTCCTAAATCAAATCAATTTCGTTTTGTTTTCAAGGTCGGTCCTTTGGTGATTATAAAGCTTTTTGTTATCAAGAGCCCAAATTTGATGAGTAAATTCGCCCTTTTCAACACCTTGAAGCGCATCCTTCATTTCAAAAAGACGGGCATCCATTAAGTCAAGCTCGGATAGAATTTCCGCCTCAATAATCATAGGACGAACGGCGGCTCCGAACTCGGGAAGACCGTGATGCGAAAGAATCATATGCTTAACAAGGGTTGCGGTTTCTTCGCTTATTGAAAGCTTTTTCGCATATTCGCCTATCTTTTCGGCGCCCATGGTCAAATGACCTAATAGGTTGCCCTTAATAGAATAAGCCGAAACAATTCCTGACTCGCCTTCAACCGAAAATTCCTCAATTTTTGAAATATCGTGGAGCATGGCACCTGCAATAAGCAAATCACTGTCAACAAATGAATAAATTTTGCTTACCGCCTCGCAAAGACGGACAATGGAAAGCGTATGCAAAAGCAGACCGCCGCGCATTGCATGGTGAAGCTTAAAGGCGGCAGGCCAATACATAAGCTTTTCTTTATAATCGTTATAAACGGTTGTAACAAGTAATTTTAATTCCCCGTCAGTAAAATTATTTGCAATATCAATAAGAATATCAAACATTTCTTCCGAAGAATAGTCGGCGGATTTTACCAAATCTTCAAACGAAACATTATCCGCCTCATAGGTAGTCCTTATTTTTTCAATGCGAAGTTGGTCGGCTCCGGCATATTGAGAAACGGTGCCTCTTACCTTAACAATATCATTGGCAGAATATTCCCCGTGTTCAGCAGGAACATACCGCCAAAGCTTGCCGTTAATCTCGCCCGATTTATCGCCTAAAGTAAAATCAAGATAGGTATCGCCCTTTGAGGAGGTCTTTTTTTCAACCGCTTTGACAAGAGCGAAGCCCTCAACTCTGCCGTCACCCAAATCATTAAAATTCATAGAATTATTCCTTTACGATAATATTTTCTCTTGCGGGGCCGTTTGAAACAAAGTTAATCTTAAATCCGATTTCTTTTTCAATAAATTCAATATAATTTCGGCAATTTTCGGGCAAGTCCTTATATTCGGTTATGCCCGATATATCGCATTTCCAACCGGGGAGTGTTTTAAGAACGGGCTTTGCCTTTTCAAGCTTGTTTGTAACGGGGAAATCGGTTGTAACCTCGCCGTCAATTTCATAGCCGACACAAACCTTTATTTCGTCTAAATATCCGAGGGCATCAACGACGGTCAAAACGCCGTGAGTAGTTCCCTGAACCTCGCAACCGTATTTCGTTGCAACGCAGTCAAACCAACCCATTCTGCGAGGTCTGCCGGTCGTTGCGCCGTATTCGCCGCCGTCGCCGCCGTGGTCACGCATCTGCTTTGCTTCTTCGCCGAAAATTTCGCTTACAAAAGCACCTGCGCCGACTGCCGAGGAATATGCCTTAATTACGGTATAAACCTCCTTGATGGAATATGGCGGAAGTCCCGTGCTTACGGCACCGTAGCTTGCTATTGTATTTGAAGATGTAACCATTGGGTAAATACCGTGGTCGGTATCTTTAAGTGTTCCGAGCTGTCCCTCTAAAAGAATGGTCTTTCCGCTCTTTTCGGCTTCATAAAGGAATTTGCGGACATCGCCGACAAACGGAGCAATCTTCTCTTTCCAGTCCATAAGTTTATTAAATAATTCGTCCGCATCAATGGGGTCTTTATTATAAAGGTTTTTAATGAGGATATTTTTAACCTCTAAAACTCTGTCTAACTTTTCTCTTAATGCCTTTTCGTCAAAGAGTTCGCAAACCTGGAAACCGATTTTTGCATATTTATCGGAATAAAAAGGCGCAATACCCGACTTTGTTGAGCCGAAGGACGCCTTTCCGAGACGCTCCTCCTCGTAAACATCAAACAAAACATGATAGGGCATTACCATTTGGCAACGCTCGGAAATCATAAGCTTCGGAGCCGGAACACCACGGCTTACAATTTCGTTATACTCATTGAAAAGCTTATCAACATCAAGGGCAACACCGTTACCGATACAGTTTACAACACCATCGTTAAAAGAGCCGGACGGCAAGGTATGAAGCGCAAATTTGCCATACTTATTTTTAATGGTATGACCTGCATTTGCACCGCCTTGAAATCTGACAACTATATCAGCGTCACCTGCCAACATATCGGTAATTTTTCCTTTACCTTCGTCGCCCCAGTTGGCGCCGACTACTGCCTTTACCATACATAAACCTTCTTCACATAAAAATTCATTGTTATTATACATCATTTTATAATTTTATTCAAGAGAAAAAATGCATAAAAGTTATGACCTTATATGTAAAAAAACGGGAGGGCGCAGAGACCCTCCCCTACGGTTGACGGTTGGTTGTTGGGTGATGAAAAAATGCGGGACGATGTGGGCATCGTCCCCTACGGTTGCCGTTTGAATTACCGAAAATAAAAAAACCGTCTGTTTTTAACAGACGGCAATTTTTTAATAAATAATAATTATTTTCCTCTTAATGCTAAAAAGTTTACAACAAGAGCCAAAACGAAGAAAACAATAGCGGCATACTTTGTTACGCGGGAAAGCAAAGCATCAAAAGTTCTTGCCTTGTTCTTTGAAAGAAAAGTATCTGCACCGCCGGAAATAGCACCGTTAATACCTGCACGGTGACCCTGCTGCAACAAAACTATGGCAATAATCACTATTGATACAAGAATCATTACAATTCCGAAAATAATATCAAGTGCGCTCATAATCAAACCTCCAAAAATATCTATAAAACCTTAATTTCATTTTTCCGTAAGATATATAATATCACAAACCAAAACAATATGCAAGAGTTTTTTTCAAAAAGTTTAATTATGACAGTTACATCCGCCGAAAAGCTTATCGGCATCAAGAAGCCGTTTTTCTTTATCCTTAATGAAGTTAAGCTTTTCAAAAAGCGAAGCGTCGGCATTTTCGCCGTAAGTTATATTAAGAACAAATTTTTCGCAGGCGACATGGATAGTGCTCCTTAAAATCCCGTCGGCAAGAGATAAATCGTCGTTTGGCGAAAGCTTTAATATTTCCATACCCTCTTTATCAAGATAATAAAGACAAAAGCCGAGTATTTCCTCTGCGCATTTTGCTTCCAAAACTCCCGAAGTTGCCAAAAACTTAAAGCCGTTATCATCAAAATATTTTTTTACAATTTCCTTATTTTCGTTTGGTTTAAGGGTTATCATTTTGCGTCTCCTTATTTGTAATGCCGTTTAATCTTTGCATTTCCCTTTCGTTTAAGGGTCGCCAAGAGCCCTGAGGAAGCATACCGAGTTTTATTCCTGCGATTTCGGTGCGTTTAAGGCGCAAAACATCAAGCTTCACCGTTTCGCACATTCTTCTTATCTGCCTGTTTCTGCCCTCGCTTATTATAAAGCAAAGAACGGTCCTGTCGGGCTTTCTTTCCATAACAAAAACATCGCAGGGCAATACCTTTTTGCCGTCAAGAGCGATACTTCCGTTTGAAAGCGCCTCTAACTGTTCATCCGTAACATTACCCGAAACGGTAACACGGTAGGTTTTATTCACATGGCTTGACGGGTGGGTAAGCTTGTTTGCCATTTCGCCGTCATTCGTCATAAGAAGAAGTCCCTCGCTGTTTTTATCAAGGCGCCCTACGGGATAAACCTTAACTCCGACATCCTTTACAAGGTCGCTTACATTCTTGCGGTCAAACTCGTCGGACATAGTAGTCACAAATCCTCTCGGCTTATGTAACATAATATAAACCTTTTGAGTAACGGCGATAACACGCTTATTTCTGACGGTTACCTTATCTCTTTTCGGGTCAACCTTATCGCCGAGCGTTGCCGCTCTGCCGTTTACCTTTACCTTGCCTTCAAGGATAAGCTCCTCTGCCTTTCTTCTTGAACACACACCGCATTCCGAAAGGAATTTTTGTAATCTTTCTTTATTGTCTTTCATCTATACTCCTTAAAAATCGCAAGACAAATACTGAAAAATACCTTTAATTTATCCTGCTCTTTGTTTTTTACCGTTTTATTTGATTTTATCGGCTTTTCGCAGACCTTTTTCGCTTTGCAGTAATATTCCGCTTTCCCGACGGTTTCGCCCTTAAATACGGGGGAATAGAGAAATGGCGGAAGAAAAATTTTTACCGTTATTTCGTTTTGGTCGGTTGATGAAATATTTTGCCCTGCCAAAAAGGCATTAACCTTATTTTCCCCCGTCTCAAACGGGATATTTTCATCAATGCCGTCTATTTTCTTAACATTTATTTTTGAAAGTCCCATATCAAGCAGTTTTCTGTGGTCAGCCCAATCGTCTTTATCGTTAAGCGTTACGGCTATTACCTCTTTGCCGTCCTTTCTCGCCATTGAAACAAGACATCTGCCCGATTTTTTGGTAAACCCCGTTTTTACGCCGATAATATCGTCATATAAAAACAAAAGCTTGTTATGGTTTGTAAGTTTTCTTTTTATCGGCGGAACGCCGTATGTAATAACAGCCGATTTTGTTGAAGCAACATCACGAAAATCCTTATTGCTCATTGCCTCTTTTGTTATTATCGCCAAATCATAAGCCGAAGAATAATGGCTTTTTCCGTCAAGACCCGAGGGGGTTTCAAAATGGGTGTTTTTAAGTCCCAAAGCTTCCGCTTTTTTGTTCATTAAAGAAACAAAATTCTCATAACTTCCGCCGACCGATTCGGCAATGGCGTTTGCGGCATCGTTGCCCGAACATAAGAGAAGTCCGTATAACAAATTCTTTCGGCTTATCCTCTCGCCGACAGTAAGCCCCATAGCCGTTCCCTCAACCGCAACCGTTTTTCTTGTTACGGTAACGCATTTATCAAGGTTTCCGCTTTCGCAAAGAAGAAGTCCCGTCATTATTTTGGTGGTGCTTGCAACTGCCCGCCTTTCGTTCATATTAAAAGAATATAAAACCTCTCCCGTATCGGCGCAAATTACCGCCGCCGACCTTGCCGAAAGAGCCGAAGTATTAAAAGAAAAGCAAAAACCGAAAACCGAAAAAACCAGTATAAGTGAAATAAGTCGTTTCATAAAATTCCCCCTAAAGAAAACTTTATGAAACGGCAAAAAATCTTATTCCATATCGGTTTTATTTTTATCCTTTTTGAAAAGGGATTTAACCTTGTCCATAAGCTCGGGCGCCATATTTATCGCCTTATCAAGAGTATTAAGCTCGTTATAAATCGGCATCATATGAACATTACCGTCACTAATGGCAATAAACGCAACGGGGTTTATGGAAACTCCTGCTCCGCCGCCGCCGCCGAACAACTGCGCATTATTCTTATTCGGAAAATCGCTTCCGCCGGTAGCAAGTCCGAAGGAAACCTTTGAAACGGGAATAAGGGTAATACCGTCAACCGTAAGGGGGGTTCCTATTATGGTATCGGCATCAACCATTGTCCGAAGATTATTAAGGGTTGTATCCATAATTCCGTTTATTTTATTTTCACTCATAATCGTTTACTTCCTTTATAAGATTTTTATAAGCAAAAAGGGTTTTAATGCCCATAATTACAAAATATATAAGTCTCGTTTTCAGTATAACCGAGATTTCTGCATCTATGGCGGTTTTATTGAAATCGGCGGAAATGTTTACTTGTTTTAAGGATAAATTCGTGTTTGCGTTTAGTAGGGACAATATTGGATAAACGGCGGTGCAAACTTCGCCGTAGGTAACGGCGGTTTTTGCCGCATCATCGCTTGCAACCGTTAAATCAAGTTTGAAATGCTTAAAATCTATCCTTTTAACAAGCCATAAAATCCTTGCCAATAAATCTTTCAGAATATCAAGAAAATACTTTATTGCGCCGAATAAACCAAGTTCACTTTTCTTTTTTTCAAACAAAAGCGAAGGTTTGCTTTTGCTTTTGCTTTTTGGTTTTTCTTTCGGCTTATTTTGCTTTTCGTGTTTGTTATCTTGTCTTTTCGGTTTTTTCTTTTCGGTATCAAAAACGGTTATAAAGCCATACTTTATTTTTGCCGAAAATTCGCCCGAAAATTCAGCATAAACAAAAACGGGTATTAAAAGCAAAACCGCTAATAAAAGTATTAAACCGACAATAATATAAACGGCCGTCATTCTTGGCTTTCAACCTCTTGCGTTCCCTCAATGGATAACTGCTCGCCGACATCGTTGACGGCAGGTTCCTCCTCGGGAAGCTTCGGAAGCTCCGATAAATCGCTTATTCCGAAACAGCGAAGAAAGTTCTTTGTAGTTCCGTAAAGAAGCGGTCTTCCGGGAAGTTCAAGACGGCCCCTTTCCTCAACAAGACCCTTTTCAACAAGGGTTGTCATAACACCCGAACAGTCAACACCTCTGACCTGCTCAACAAAGGATTTTGTTACCGGCTGATTGTAAGCCACAACCGACAAAACCTCAAAAGCGGCAGGAGAAAGCGGTGTTCTTCTTCGCATATCAAGCGCCCTTTTTATATACTCGGCATACTTTTCATCGGTCGCCAACTGATAGGTATTATCAAGCTCCAAAAGCATAAGACCCGATTTTTGATTTTGAAGGCGGTTTTTAAGTTCCTTTGCGGTTTCCTCTATTTTTTCGGGCTTTTCCTCAAAAACCTCTGAAAGTCGGTCAATACTTACAGGCTCTCCGCAGGCAAAGAGCACCGAAAAAAGCGCACTTATTTTTTGTTCTTTATTCATTTCTTATGCTCCTTGATAAGTTCTATTTCGGTTTCTTCCATATTGTTTCCCGTTATGGTAACACGGTTGGCTTTGCAAAGCTCCAAAATCGCCAAAAATGTTGCGACAAGCTCGGAACGGCTTTTGGCGCCGCTATATAAAGAGGACATTTTCTTCTTTCCGCCACGCATTAAATTTCGCATAACAAAGACGATTTTTGAAGATACGGCAAAAATCTTTCTCGCAACGATTTTGGTAAAAGGCGCCGTATTCGGAGGAAGCTTTCTTTTGCCTCTGCCGACCGCAGAAATATAGGCGTCAAGCATTGTTTGAGGGTCATGGGTAAGCTCGTAGGTTTTATCAAAATCATATTCGCAGGGCTTCTTTATAAATCGGTCAAAGCCGACGGTCATACGGCTTAACTTTTCAGCCATCTGACGGCAAATCTGATATTCCATAAGCTCGCCCTTTAATTCCTCAACCAACTGGTCCGCCTCGTCATGCTTTGGCAGTAAGCTGACCGTTTTGATATATAAAAGCCTTGAAGCCATGGTCAAAAAGTCGCTTGAAATATCCATTTCTTCCTTTTTGAAATGCTCAATTTGTTCTAAATACTGGTCAACAAGGTCAGACAAATTGACATCAATAATATTAACTTTGTTTTTTGCAATAAGCTGCAAAAGAAGGTCAAGAGGACCCTCAAAGTCCTGAATTTTATAGGATAATTCTTCCATTTTATACTCCGAAAATCAAAAATGTCAGTTTATCTAAACCGAAAAAAATCAAATCGCTTAAATAAGAAATCGGTCTATCCAAAACGCCTATCCATATAAGAGCGAAAACCGCCCAGATAAGATACTGCTCATAACGCATTATTTTATAGTAAATCCTATCGGGCAAAATAACATTAAGAAGCCGAGAGCCGTCAAGCGGAGGTATCGGGATAAGATTAAATACCGCGAGGGAAATATTTATGCTTATTGTAACATAGCAAACCAAAATAAGATACTGATATAGAGTAACCGCCGTTACATAAAGCATAATAAGCTTCATAATTATCATAAAAATAAGCGAAAGCAAAATATTTGAAACGGGGCCTGCAAGGGCAGTTATCGCCATACCCAATTTCGGGTTTTTGAAGTTTCGCATATTAACGCCGACGGGTCTTGCCCAACCGAAGCCGAAAACAAGTATGGAGAGCGCACCCAAATAATCAATATGCGCCAAGGGGTTCAGGGTAAGCCGTCCTTGATATTTAGGGGTATTATCGCCAAGCTTTACGGCAACAAATCCATGAGCAAACTCATGAACGGGCAAACATAAAAATATAACGATAAGAGAAGATACTATATAAAGCAAAACGGTCATAAAATCAAGTTTACCGCCCGACAATGCATTTCTTATTAAACTGAATAACATAAATTCTCCTTACAAAATAATTAAATTTTTAGGGCTGTTTGTAATATTTTCAAAACCGTTTTCGGTAATAACAACCATATCCTCAATGCGAACTCCGAACTTATTTTTAAGGTAAATTCCCGGCTCAACGGTTAAAACCATACCCTTTTGCAAAGGCGTTTCGCATCTTGTATTAAACGACGGGTTTTCGTGGATTTCAATTCCGACACTGTGCCCGAGCCCATGCCCGAAGCAACCTTCAAACTTGCTTTCAATAAAATCCCTTGCCGCTTTATCAACATCAAGACATTTTACATCGGGTTTTATATTCTCAAAGGCAATATTTTGCGCTTTTAATACCGTATCGTAAACATATTTTTGTTCGTCAGTCGGATTTGCTACACAAACAGTTCTCGTCATATCGCTTCTGTAACCGCAAAAAACGGCGCCGAAATCCATTGTTATAAAATCGCCTTTTTCTATTTTTTTATCGGTCGGAACGCCATGAGGCAGAGAGGAATTTTTACCGCTTACAACGATAAAATCAAAGGAAACTCCCTCGCTCCCCTGCTTCCTTAAATAAAATTCCATATTAAGAGCGATTTCCTTTTCGGTTGAACCCGCCGAAATATTATTAAGTATATAATTAAAGGTATCATCGGTTATTTCCTGCGCTTTTTTTATTAAAGAAATTTCCTTTTCGTCCTTAATAGAGCGCAGGTTTAGCAAAAGTTCACCGATTTTATTATCGCCGGAAAGTTCAGATTCTAAACTTTTTTTATAGTTAAAAAAACTGTTAAAGTCAATGTTATCGCATTCGGTATAAAGCGTTTTTATATTATTTTCTTTGCAAAGCTCGTTTATTTGAGCAAAGGTATTTTTAAGAAGAATAACCTCAAAGCCCGAAACGGTTTTTTCGGCAATTTCAAAATAGCGAAAATCAATAAGGAAATATGCCGAGTTTTTGAAAATAAGCACGATTCCCGCACTTGAATTAAAGCCGGTCAAATAAAAACGGTTGGCGTCACTTCTTATTATTGCGCCCTCAAAAGAATCAAGTTTTTCCTGAATTTTATGTATTCTTTCAACCATTTTTACCGTCACCACCGAAAATTACGCATACCTATACAATTATACATAGTATATTATACACTAAAACTTTTGTTTTTTCAAGATAACAAATCTTGAAAAAGTTAAAATTATATGTTATATTTATTAGCAGGACAGGAGGAAATGTTCTATGAAAAAATTTAACAAACTGATAAAATTTATTTGTATTATTACGGCTCTTTCTTTGATGTGTATCGGTTTTTCGGGTTGCGGTGAGGATAACGAGGACGGCGATTTAGGTGATTACACCCCCGAATCCTCCGAAAATCAGACAACTGACGGCGGCACATCTTCTTTCAGCGTTCCTGCCGACGACGGCAAGGGCCCTTACGCCGTTATAGATATTAAAGATTACGGCAAAATAACCGTTAAGCTATATAAAGAATATGCACCTATTACGGTTGAAAACTTTATAAATCTTGCCGAAAGCAAGTTTTATGACGGACTTACATTCCACCGCATTATGTATGGCTTTATGATGCAGGGCGGCGACCCGAACGGCAACGGCTCGGGAGGCAGCAGTAAAAACATTAAGGGCGAATTTAAGCAAAACGGAGTAAATAATCCGCTTCCGCATAACAGAGGCGCTATCTCTATGGCACGAAACGGTTTTGATATGAACAGCGCAAGCTCGCAGTTCTTTATAGTTCATAAGGAAAGCCAAGATAACCATCTTTCTCTTGACGGTCAGTATGCCTGCTTCGGCTATGTTACCGAGGGTATAGAGGTTGTTGATAAGGTATGCGAAAGCGCAAGACCTACCGATAATAACGGCACTATCCCCAAAAGCGAACAACCGATAATAAATTCGGTCAGAATAATTTATAAATAAGGTTAATAAACATCTTAGGATGTTATATTTAATTAAAAAGGAGAAAATCTTATGAATTTTGCAGAACAATCAACCTATTCAACGGCATCCGGACAAAACGGATTACACTATGTTGTTTTACAGGTAACCCTCAAAGAAAAGCTTATCGGCACCGGCTCGGGTAATCTTTCCCAGCTTGAAGATTGTATAAACGCACAAGCCGCAAAGGGTTACAGACTCCATACCATTTCCACAGCGAACGGCGGAAGCAAAGGTCTTATGGGCGGAGACAGAATTCAGGCAACTATGGTGTTTGAAAAAATCGTTTAAAAAATAGCCCTTAAACAAAGCAAAAGCGACACTCGTTTGAGTGCCGCTTTTTGTTATTTGATTATTAGTTTTCGGTTTTCAATTTTTGCGAATTTGCCGTTTTCTTTTAAAGTTATATTCCCCGATTTATCGGTATCGTATGTCAAAGGACTGATAAACTTATCGGTAAGTCCGATTATTCCGTTACCGTCTTTAAGCGGAATGATATTATAAAGCTTAAAATCATCGTTACTGTTTAGAGTTAAGGTTATTTTCTCGTCCCTTTTGATAATTTTAAGTTCGCCGCTTAAATTCTCATAAAAGCCGAACTCATCGCCCAATAGTTCCTCAATATCGTTGGGAGTTATCTCGGCGGTTACGGGTTTATTATCCTTATCAAGATTAAATATAGCCAAAATTCCGCAGGAATTAGCAGTATTCTTGATTTTAAACGCCTTACCGCTTAAAGTCGGGTCGCAAAAAAGACAGTCCTTTGTCGGAACGGCGGGATTATCGCAGCGAAGTATTCTTCCGTCGGATAAGCAAAGCGGTTTTAGAATATCTGCTTTGCTCCTATCCAATTTATCGCTTACATATATGGGTCCGCCGCTTACCGCCCTTAAAATACTGTTTTTCTTTGCCTGACCGTCATCGGTCCACCACATATCAAAGTCCTCAAAATAAAACTGACCCTGAACAAGACAGTTATATGTGCACTGTAAAATATGCTTTGCAAACCAAGGGCGGTTTTCCGGCTGAAAATCATCACTGCATCTTGAAAGAGGACTGTCGCTTCTGTTCCACATATCCTCGTTAGCCATACCCATACAGTTTATCATTTTTCCGTCAAAATGTTCCTTAACCGAGCGCTCCATAGCACTGTGGAACTGTCTTGCAACCTGACCTACGGGAGCCAAGCCCTTATAGTATCTTCTTGTCATACTTTGATTGTCTATCTTAACAAAGTCGGCTCCGCAGGACGCCAAATAATCATGGTAACCGCTGTAAAATTTATATGCTTTTTCCTCCTTAAAGGAGGTTATGCAAACATCCTCGTAGGTATCAATAAGAACATCTTTATAGTCCCTATAAATATCCCCCGATTTATCAATGCCTTTCCAATATCCCGTTGTCGGGTGCCAAATTCCGACACGAATACCCTTGTCGTTCGCCTTGTTTATAAGGGATTTTAAGCCGTTCGGAAATCTTTTCGGGTCCGCCTTAAAGGAATAAAGATGCGATGAATGCATAAGGTCAAACATTTCGTCCCTTGTTTTATACGGCGCACCGTAAAAATCATGGACCTCGCCCCACATATCGTCAAGAATTGCCCATTTAACGGGAATCCCCTTTTTAGAAAATTCATCGCATTTTTTAAGGAAGGACTCCTCATCAACACGAATTTCAAAAGCGTCCCAACTGCACCAACCGAGATACTCAAAAATTTCGGGGTATTTGCGGTCATTACGAAGCTTTACCCTGTTTCCCAAAAGCTCGGCACCGACTCTTGCGCATTCGTATATCAGCTTATAAGGGTCATCCCCCGTTGCAAAAAGGAAAGCAAGGCATTTACATTCCGTCATTCCCTTATACCAGTTAACAAGCTCGGCACGGATAAAGCCGTCGTCGGTTCCTATAAAAGTGCATTTATAATTTTCGGAGACGACGGGAAGCATAACGGTATATTCGCCGCTTGAAAGTTCTGCAAATAACCCCTGCGTTTGATTTGGGATATCCTTTTCGCTTTTTACGAATGCGGGACTGCACCAAAACTCCTTATGGCGCCAATTCGCCATAAAGCGCTTTGCATCCGTAACCTTAAAGTCAATAGCGGCGGCAATTTCGCTGCTAAGCGCCAACTCTGCCTCTATATCAACATAAACCGCATTAACAATCCCCGATTTAACGATACGGTATTCCTTTTTGCAGTCAAGGTTTTGATTATTTTCGCCAAAAGCCGATATATTGGAAATTTTCATTTGATTACCTGCTTGTTTTTAATTGTTTTTGGTTTGTTTTTTCTTTTGAGCAATATACAAAGCGGCAAACAAAACGGTAAGGATTATAAATGCAAAGGATATAATCATCCAAATATTATTACCGCTGAAAAACGAAGCGGTTTTATCGTTTTCTTCTGTTGTTTCTTCTTTTTCCTCGGCGGGTTGCTCGTCCTTTTTCGGGTTAATTCCGTATTCCGATAAATCAATGCCGAGCGAGGAAATATCATAATTATTGTTGTTAAGTAAGGTAAGCATAGCCAAAACTCTGCCCTTATCGGTCCGAACATTTTTATCGTAAGATTTTGCCTTGCCGGTGAAATCCTTAATAATGCTATCGGGTAGAGTTTCGGTGTGGATAACGCTTCCCTCATAGGAAGTAAAAATCCCCTTATACTTTTCTATCTCACTTTGCGCAACATTTATGGTGTTTACCGCACTGCAAGTCCAAAGGTCCCTGTCGTCAAGTCCTGCGATTTCGGCGCCCTCTTCAAAGCCGACATATACCAATTGTTTGCAGTTTGTCATAACATACATGCCCATATTTTTAAGGGTATTAGGGAATTCCAAGTATATAATTCCCGCCGACTGAAAAGCATAGTTATCTATTGAGGTAATTCCCCTTAAATTAACCGACAAAAGTTGACTGCAGCTTCTGAAAGCATAACTGCCGATTTTGGTAACCTTGCCGATATCAATAAAAGAAAGGTTTGTGTTTCTGTCAAAAGCATATTCTTGTATTGTTGTAACGGTATATTTTTCGCCGTCCTTTTCAACCGTATCGGGAACGGTAAAATTACCGACAACCGAAGCTCCGCTCGTCAAAACGGCGGTTTTCTTTTCGGTATTAAGCGAGTATTTCGCTCCGTCAAGCGAAAGGGTCGTATCCGCAAAAGTCACAACCGATAGAGCCGAAAAAAGTGATAAAACCATCAAAAAAGTAAGTAAAACGCAAATAATTTTCTTCATAAAATCTTCCTCCGAATGTATTTTTATACTATTATACCAAATAATTAAAAAAAGTAAAGTCGGCATTTTGATATTTATACTGCCGACTTTACTGAATTTTCAAAATTTTATACTAATTAAAATCAAAGCTTATCAATAACCTGCTCAAAAATTTCTCTCATACCTTTTTTATTCGGGTGTCCCGAGGTTTTACTGATTTTTTTAAGCTTTATATATTGAACACCGAAATAATCACAAGCCGCAATAAACCCGTTCTCAATTTCTTCTTTTAATTCGGTATTGATAATAACAACAATGCGTGATTTTTCAAGATTTTTCTTGATTTTATCCAACAAACAGCAAAAAGCCGGAAGAACGCATTTTAATTCTTCGTCATTCCATTCGCCGTATTTTATTTTTCCGATAGGAGCATCGGACCAGCTGTCGTTAGTTCCCCCGAAAACAAAAAAAGTATCGGGAGCATTATCTTCAAAAAAGTTATCCTTTAATCTTTTGTCCATTCTTCCCAAAAAGGATGTATCGGGACAAAAAGCACCGCCGTAGGTCGTATTGCAAACGGTTGTCCCCGAAAAACTGTCATTGAGCAAAAGAACGGAATTTGTATTTTCAAGAAGCCGATACCACCAAGTTTGCTCTTTTTTGTTTACATCGGTTTTTTCTTCGCAAACCGAAAAATACCATGAGTCATAGCCCTGTGGTATGCAATTTTCAAAGGTTGAATAACTGTCCCCTAAAATATAAACCTTGCCTAAATCTTTCATTTTTTTCCCTCTCGGATTCTTTTATAACATTATACCAAATGTGCCTTGCCAAATCAATACGAAATTAAACCGCCGAACAGTTTTTTTGATGTTATTGTGCAAATAAAAACACTTGAAATATTTTCCGCTTTCAAATATAATAACTGTATAATATCACAAAAAAGGGTGAAGCATTATGAATAACTTAAATTTATTTGAAAACTTACCGGAAGGATTTCGCCTTGTCCAAAACGAAATTGACCACAAATTGGCATCCCTTACCGTAACCCAAGCATTTGCAGATTACAAATACCCTGTTCCGTCTCTTCCCGCATCACACTCAACTTTTATGAAAATCTTTTATGATTTTTCGGAAGCGTGGATAGACAATGCTCAGGATGTAGGACTTGTTTTAACAAACGAGGACTATTCCGCCGTTATGGTTCTGACCCCTGTTGACCGCGCGGCTGAAGTTGATGTGGTCAAGCTTGGAAATAAGCTTGCCGAGCTTGAATCAAGGGAAGTCGGCGATAACCTTACCGAAATTATGCAGTATATCGGTGAAGACGAAAAAGATTTAAAATTCAGAGACGGCACGGTTTATATTGAAGCTTTTGCAGTTCAAACGCCCCGTCAGGGACAAAAACTCGCTTCAAAACTGATGCGACAGCTTTTCAAAGAACTTGACAGTCAGGACAGAGATGTTTTTCTTTTCACAAACACCGAACGCAACGCCGCAATTTACACCCACTTCGGCTTTGAAACAATAAAAAAACATACGGTTGAAGAGCTTAACTCAACAACTTGGTTTATGCTCAGAAGAGCCGAAAAGAATAACGATTTATAAAATCATATTTTTATTAAAAAATAAACCGCCGAACAGTTTTTTTATTACTGAACGGCGGTTTTTTTATATTTTGTCGCAAAGGCGACACATTCGTTATTTATTAGAAAGCAAAAATTAGAGTCAACCTTTAATTAAAAGATATTAACGAAATATCAAACTTTCCACATTGTTTGAAAAAGCCTAACGGAAATACTTCTTCATCGTTTGCGTGCTTTTCCTTCCATTTTTCAGCAA
>JAKSQJ010000027.1 GCA_024404195.1 Clostridia bacterium
ATGTCAAGGAACTTTCTTTTTTCCGACGGCCCGTCTTTGATTACAGAAAGAACACATATTAGGACAACCGATATGCGGCACAAAGATAGATATATTGGAATGAATACCGCTCATTAGTTTACACCCATTAAACTAAGCGCCTGTTTTGCCGCCATTTGCTCGGCTTGTTTTTTTGATTTACCGGTCCCCTCGCCGATAACATTGGAGTTAAGGCAAACCTGAATCGTAAACACTTTATCGTGGTCGGGACCTGATTCGCTTTTTAAAATATATGTAACCGATTCTTCGGGATTTTTTTGAATAATCTCCTGAAGCTCGGTTTTATAATCCTTTTGAAAATCAACTTCAAAATTGTTTTTAAGCTCGTTAAGAACAAAGCGCATTACATGCTTTCTTGCCGGTTCAATACCGCCGTCAAGATAAATAGCCGCAAGAACGGCTTCAAACGCATCGGCTAAAATAGAGTCCTTTTCCCTGCCGCCACGCTTGTCCTCGCCCTTACCGAGCATTAAATAATCGCCTAAATTTATTTCTCTTGAATATTTACAAAGGGCTTTTTCGCAAACAAGAGCCGCACGAAGACGGGTAAGCTCACCTTCGGGCATTTTCTTGAAATTTGCATAAATATAATCCGAAACAATTAAAGATAAAACACTGTCACCCAAAAATTCAAGGCGTTCATTTGAAGTTATGCCGTTCTTCATTTCATTGGCATAAGACGAATGATAAAGAGCATTTTTAAGCAAATTTTTATTATTAAATTTATATCCTATTGAATTTTCAAGCAAATCCATAATCTCTACTCCAAATTTTCAGATATTAAACCTATTACATCGTTTTCGGTAAATTTAACTGCCTGTTTTATTGCGTTCATAATTGCTTTTGCGTCAGAGCTACCGTGCGCTTTAATAACCGGCTTTTTAACACCGAGCAAAGGCGCACCGCCGACTTCTGAACTATCCATCATCTTTTTAACCGAAGATAAATCACCCTTTATGCAAAGTGCGGCAATTTTATTCTTTAAGTTTTTAAGGAAAATGCCCTTAATTATTTTTAATAAGGTCATTGAAGTTCCCTCAATGAGTTTAAGGGCGATATTACCGGTAAAGCCGTCGGTAATAACTGCATTGCAAACGCCCTTCGGCATTTCACGGGATTCAACATTACCGATAAAGTTAAGAGAAGAATCTTTTAATAGCTTATATGCCTCTTTATGTAATTCGTCACCCTTTGTATCTTCGGCGCCGATATTGAGAAGTCCTATTGTAGGATTATCTATACCTTCAACCTTTTTAAGATACGCATCTGCCATAACGGCAAACTGCAAAAGCATTTCGGGTCGGCAATCGGCATTTGCACCCATATCCATAAGCATATAATAACCATCGGGAGAAGGAAGCATACTGCCAAGCGCCGGTCTCTTAACACCCTTTATTCTCTTTACCAAAAGAGTTCCGCCGACAACGATAGCACCGGTAGAGCCCGCCGAAACAAAGGCGTCTGCCCTATCATCACATAACTCCTTAAACGCAAGAGCCATTGAAGAATTTGACTTTGCTTTAAGAATTGAGGTCGGGTCGTCATGCATTGAGATAATCTCTTTTGTATCAACAATTATTAAATCATCGCCGAAATCAAGAGAATTTTCCTTAATTATGTTTTCAATTTTTTCCTTATCACCCGTAAGAGTAACGGAAACGCCGAGAGATTTATGCGCCATAGCGGAGCCGATAACTATTTGAAGCGGAGCATTATCACCGCCGAAAGCATCAACAACAACCCTCATAAATCCATCTCCTTATCATAAAACTCAAGAGAACGGCAAGACAAAGCCATATATCGTTCTCTTTTATCACGAATATGGGTTTCAAGTGGCGGAAGTATTCCGAAATTTGCACCCATTGGTTGAAAATTTGTAACCGATTCATCGGTAATATAGTTAAGCAAAGCGCCTATCATCGTAAAGTTAGATAGAATAAGCGGCTTTTCGCCTTTTAGTTTTTTAACGGCATTTATTCCGGCGATTATACCGCTTGATGCCGATTCCATATAGCCCTCAACACCCGAAAGCTGTCCCGCAAAGAAAATATTTTTGTTCTTTTTAAGGGATAAATCACGGTTTAAGAGCTTTGGCGAATTGATAAAGGTATTTCTATGCATAACGCCGTAGCGGACAAATTCCGCATTATTAAGACCGGGAATTAAAGAAAATACCCTCTTTTGTTCGCCGAATTTTAAATTTGTCTGAAAGCCGACAAGGTTAAACATCGTGCCTTCGCTATTTTCCTTGCGAAGCTGAACAACCGCCCAAGGTCTATGCCCCGTTCTCGGGTCTTTAAGACCGACCGGCTTTAAGGGACCGAAGCGAATGGAGTCAATCCCCCGTTTTGCCAAGACCTCAACCGGCATACACCCCTCATAAACATCAAAATCATGAACTATTGCCGACTCGGCATTGATAAGCTCATTATAGAATATTTCGTATTCCTCTTTGTTCATAGGGCAATTTATGTAGTCGCCTTGCGAAGTGTCCTCCTCGTATCTTGAAGCGGAAAAAGCAACGCTAAAATCAATACTGTCCTTTGTAACGATAGGCGCCGCCGCATCATAAAAGCTCAAACTGTCGGTTTCGCAATAATCTTTAATACTTTGAGCCAATCCGTCATCGGTAAGAGGTCCTGTGGCGACAACGACAATTCTATCCTGCGGCAAACTACCGACAACATCGTTAATAACGGTAATTCTATCGTTAGATTTAATGGAGTTTGTAATATACTGCGAAAATAAATTTCGGTCAACCGCCAATGCGCCACCTGCGGCAACGCCTGAATTATCGGCGGCTTTTAAACAAACGGAGCCGAATTTTCGCATTTCTTCTTTTAATAGTCCTGCCGCAGAGTCAACCCTTGCGGCTTTAAGAGAATTAGAACAAACAAGCTCGGCAAAATTATCCGTCTTATGAGCGGGAGAATGTTTTATCGGCTTCATTTCAACCAAATCAACATTTACTCCCATATTTGCAATGGTGTTTGCCGCCTCGCAACCTGCAAGACCGGCGCCGATAACAGTAATTTTATCCATTACTTTTTGGCTTTCTTATCACTTTTTTGCCTTGAAGGACATTCGGAGTTCATACAGTATTTTCTGCCACGAACACCGCTTATAATATAATTACCGCACTCCTTGCAAACTTCACCCGTAGGAACACCGGGAGATGCAAAATCGCACTTCGGGTAATTAGAACAACCGTAAAATTTATTTCCCTTTTTGGAAATGCGCTTAACAAGCTTGCTTCCGCATTTCGGACAGGGTTGTTTTACTTCGTCCTCGGGAACAGGCATTGTATTTTTACACTGCGGATAACCGGGACACGCAAGAAATTTACCGAAACGGCCGTTTTTAACAACCATTTTGCGTCCGCACTTATCGCAAACAATATCGGTTTCCTCATCGGGAATTTTAACATGTTTACCGTCAAGCGATTTCTCCGCCTTTACATAAAGGGAGTTAAAATCACCGTAAAACTCGTCAATTATCTTTATCCAATCGGCTTCACCAAGACCGATTTTATCAAGTTTCTTTTCAAATCCGGCAGTAAACTTAACATCAACTATTGACTTAAAATGCTCACCGATAAGGTCGGAAACAACCATACCGAGAGAGGTCGGTTTAAGGGATTTCTTTTCACGCTCAATATAAGTTCTCTGCTGAATATTTGAAATAATCGGAGCATAGGTAGAAGGTCTGCCGATACCGTTATCGTCAAGCGCTTTAATAAGAGTCGGCTCGGTATATCTTGCAGGCGGTTGAGTAAAATGCTGATTGGGAAGCAATTTTTTAAGTTTCAGAGAGTCGCCCTTTTCCATAGGAGGAAGCGTGCCCTCATCGTCCTTTGCTTCATCGGTGCCCTCTTCGTAAAGAGCAGTATAACCGTCAAAGCGGACAGAATATCCGCTTGCCTTAAACAAATAATCATTTGCGGCAATATCAACCGAAACGGTATCCTGAACACAAGCCGCCATCAAAGAAGCGATAAATCTTTCCCAAATAAGCTTATAAAGTTTATATTGGTCGGTTGTAAGCGATGCCTTTGCCTCGGCAGGAGTAAGCGGAATAATGGTAGGTCTTATTGCCTCGTGAGCATCCTGAGCATTATTTTTAGATTTATAATAACGGGGCTTATCGGGCAAATACTTATTGCCGAAGGTTGAAACAATTAAAGAATTACCGGCGGTTCTTGCCTCATCGGAAATACGCAAGGAGTCGGTTCTCATATAGGTTATAAGACCGGTTACGCCGTAACCCGGAACATCAACACCCTCGTATAACTGTTGAGCAATACGCATGGTCTTTTGACCGGTGAAGTTAAACTTTCTTGATGCTTCCTGCTGTAATGTTGAGGTAATAAACGGAGGAGCGGGTTGTTTATTGCGGACACCCTTTTTGATACCGTCAACAACATACTCGGCGTTACCGAGCGCCTCAACAATAGCCAATGCTTCTTTTTCGTTTGTTATACTAATCGGCTTTTTATCCTTAAGCAAACCGTAAAGCTTTGCATCAAAGGATTTTTTACCGCTTAAAAGTTTAGCATCAATACTCCAAAATTCTTCGGGATTAAATGCCTCTATTTCTCTTTCACGGTCAACAATAAGCTTTAATGCAACCGACTGAACACGGCCGGCAGAAAGTCCGCTTTTAACCTTTTTCCAAAGAAACGGGCTAAGCTTATAACCTACTATACGGTCAAGAACACGGCGAGCTTGTTGCGCATCAACTAAATTAAGGTCAATGGCTCTCGGCGCCTTAATTCCTGCCGAAATACCGGTTTTTGTAATCTCATTAAAGGTAACACGGTTAGTGTCCTCAAGCGGAAGATTAAGAATTTTTGCCAAATGCCAGGAAATCGCCTCACCCTCTCTATCAGGGTCGGTTGCAAGTAATACACCGTCGCTTTTTTGAGCGGCTTCCTTAAGAGATTTTATAAGTTCTCTCTTTTCGGGCATATTTATATACTCAAGTTTGAAATTGTTGTTAACATCAACACCGAGCTTTGACTTAGGTAAATCACGAATATGGCCCATAGAAGCCATAACATCATAATCGTTGCCAAGATACTTCTTAATGCTTTTTACCTTTGTCGGAGACTCAACAATAACAAGTTTAGACATCAAAATACTCCTTTTTTAAATAACCTTATATTTTCCGCCCGGAATTGCCGAAATCAAACCTTCAAGTTCAAGCTCGGTAAGAGCGGAAAGTAACTCATCGGTTGATAATTCAAGTTCGCTTAAATCGTCAAAACCGAATATTTGCCTATCCAAATAATTATATACCATTTTTGCCTCTTTTGAAAGAGTTTCTTGCGATATTTTTTTATTTTTTTCTGTATTATTTTCCGTTACATCCTTTTTAGGCGGTTCATACGCCCTATTTATATCAATTTTAGACGGAAATTTCAAAATATATTCATTAAAAACATCGCCGGCATCAAGTAACGGTTTAGCACCGTCACGAAGCAGAGCATTTGAGCCCTTGTAGTTTTTATCGGTTGGATTGCCGGGAATTACAAACACTTCCCTGCCGTAATCAATCGCATTACGGGCGGTTATAAGCGAACCGCTCTTAATTCCTGCCTCAACAACAACCGTCGCCTGACTTAAACCTGCCATAATTCTGTTTCTTATAGGAAAAGAAAATCTTGTGGCGGGAGTTTTCGGCGGATATTCGCTTAAAATACAACCGTTGTTTTGAGCGGTATCTCTTAACGGTTTGTTTTCGGGAAGATAATCGTTATCAATACCGCAACCCAAAACCAAACAGGTAACACCCTCGCCCTTAAAGCATCCGTTATGAGCGGCAAAATCGCAACCCCTTGCTCCTCCGCTTACAACTATCATACCCGATTTTGCAAAGCGAAAGCCCAAACTGTAAGCCGATTTAATACCGAAATCGGTTGCTTTTCTCGGACCGACAATGGTAATAGACGGCAAATTGTTAAAATCCGGAAAAGTTCCCCTATAATACAAAACTATCGGCGGAACATCAATGTTTCTTAAACTTTCGGGATAAATATCATCGGAATATGTAATGATTTTTATATCACATTCATTACACATTTTGATAATATAATCGGCAACCGAGTAATCAGCCGAAGCAAGTATTAATCTGATGCTGTTTTGCAAATTTGTATTATTTGCCGTAAAGGCAAAATCTTTATCAAGCAAACCGTTATCGTTAAGCTTTTGCATAATCGTAAAAGCTCTTTTTGAACCTGCACCGAAAAGATGCTGGATTAGAATCAGATTTTTAAGCAACAAATCATTCATAATCTCACCGGCTATTTTGTCAATTCATAAATTGCTATTGCGGCAGCGGCGGCGGCATTAAGCGATTCGGCTCTGCCCGTCATCGGAATTGTAATTAAAATTTCCGAAGCGTCTTTAACATCGTTTGTAACGCCGTTCGCCTCGTTGCCGATAATTATCATATCGCCGTTATTAAATTTAATATCGCCGATTTTTTCGGCGCCCTCATCAACAACGCAGGAAATCGCACGGATATTATTTGATTTAATAAGCATAGGCAAATTATCGGTAACAAAAATAGGCATACGAAGAATCGTTCCCATAGACGCTCTTAAAACCTTCGGCGAATAAGGGTCGCAACCGTCATTCGTTAAAACAATTCCGCCGACACCGAGCGCCTCGGCAGTTCTTGAAACAGCACCTAAATTTGAAGGGTCAGCGATATTATCAAGGGCAACATACTTTTTACTTTTATCAAAAACAAACTTATTTTCGGGAATTTCGGCAACGGCTATTACGCCCTGCGGATTTTTTGTATCACTTATTTTTTGGAATAAAGAGTCCTTAATTTTGAAATTAAGCCGAGAATTTGCAAAAAAAACTTCGCTTTCTTTCTTAAATTTATCATAAAAGGTTTCGGACACAAGAGTAACTTCAAAGGATATGTGATTTTGCATCGCATCTAAACAAATGCGAAGTCCCTCAATAACGAATTTTTGCTCCGTATTCCTGAATTTTGCGGATGTTTGGAGCTTTGAAACATACTTTAAGTATTTATTATCCTTTGATGAAATTTCCGAAAAAACAGCCATTTTTTACCCTCTTAAATACCAAAATACGCCCGAGAAAATAATCTCGGGCGAAAAGAATTATTTATCTAATGCTTTTTGAGCGGTCTTAACAAGAGCAGCAAAACCCTTCGGGTCATTAACTGCAACATCAGCTAACATCTTACGGTTAATCTGAACACCTGCTTTATTAAGTCCGTTCATAAATGTTGAGTAGTTCATACCGTTGATTTTTGCAGCGGCAGAAATACGGGTAATCCATAAACGGCGGAAATCACGCTTTTTCTGTCTGCGACCGATATAAGCATAATTACCTGATTTCATTACTGCTTCTTTCGCAGTTTTGAAAAGTTTAGATTTTGCGCCAAAATAACCCTTGGCAAGTTTTAATGTTTTCTTTCTTCTTTTGCGTGTAGCTAACGCACCTTTAACACGAGCCATTATGAGTAACCTCCACTAATTATTTTTCCGAATTACTTATACGGAATCATTTTCTTTACCTTTGCAACATTTGTTACATCGGCACATACTACTTTGCGAAGATTTCTCTTACGCTTGGTTGTTTTCTTGTTAAGAATGTGTGACTTAAAAGCATGAGCTCTTTTTACCTTACCGGTTTTGGTGAGTTTGAAACGCTTTTTTGCGCCACTGTGAGTTTTGATTTTAGGCATTTTTATATCCTCCTGAATATTTTTTTGTTTTATTTACCTGATTTCGGAGCCATAAACATAAGCATGTTACGGCCTTCCATCTTCGCAGCTTTTTCAACTGTTGCAACCTCACTGCAATAATCGGCAAATCTATTCATAATATCATATCCCATTTCGGGGTGACCGAGTTCACGGCCTCTGAAACGAATAGAGAATTTAACCTTATTGCCTGCCTTTAAGAACTTAACGGCATGGTTGCCCTTTGTTTCAAAGTCATGAGTATCAATTCCGACGCCGATAAGACGAATTTCCTTGATTTCAATAACCTTTTGATTTTTTTTAGCGTCCTTTTCTCTTTTTGCCTGTTCAAAACGGTATTTACCGTAATCCATTATCTTGCAAACGGGCGGAACGGCATTGGGAGAAATGTTAACAAGGTCAAGGTCTTTGGCATAAGCCGCCTCAATTGCCTTGTCAATAGGCAAAATTCCGAGCTGAGAGCCATCATCGCTGATGACACGAACTTCTTTGAACTTAATGCCTTCGTTAATTGCTAATTCTTTGCTGCTGATTGTGAAGCACCTCCGTAATTGGTAAAAATAAAACGCGGACAGAAAAAGTCCGCGCAATAAAACAATCAAAAAAATGAAAATTTTATTAACCTTACAACTAATCGTCGTTAAGGTGAGAACGGAACATTCTTCTTCTTTGTCAACAAGTATTATACCACAAAAGAGAGTTTTGTCAAGTATTTTCTTAACATAAAATTTATTTCAGTCGGTATTCCATACCAAGCATCTTATATTTTGCTCCTGCCATAGCATTAAAAGGTATCTTCTCCCAAGTGCTGTCACCGATAATTTCCTTAATTTTTGTAAGGTTTTCGTCGGTATCGGTAATATTCGGTATAAGCGGAGTTCTAATGATAAACGGTTTACCGCTTGATTTAAGAATTTCAAAGTTTTTAAGTATCAGCGTATTATCAACGCCGGTATATTTAATATGTTTATCTTTGTCGGCAATTTTTATATCCATAATAACAAAGTCAAGCTTATCAATAACAACTTTGAAGATTTCACTGTCAACATAACCGCTTGTTTCAATGCATTTATGGTAATCCTTTAAGCCGTCAAGCAAGGAAATAAGAAATTTACTTTGAGCAAACGGCTCGCCGCCCGAAAAGGTAAAACCGCCAAAAGAGTCGCCCAAAACATCGGCACTCGCTTTAAGCTCTTTTACCAAATCTTCGGTTTCAACTTCCCTGCCCGAAACAACAAGACAGTTTTCGGGGCAAATATGAAGGCATCTTCCAAACGGTTTACATTCGGGGTGGTTACATTCCTTTTTACATAAATCGCAGTGAACACAACGGTTTTCCTTATACATTAGCTGCGGTTTTGTGATTAAACCCTCGGGATTATGGCACCATATACAGCGAAGCGGACAACCTTTAAGAAAAACGGTTGTTCTTAGTCCCGGACCGTCATGCACCGCCATTTCTTTAATATCAAAAACAGTTCCAAGCATATTAAACCGAATATGCCTGACGGGCGATTACATGGTCTTGATATTCCTTATCAAGTTCAACAAAGTAAGCACTCCAACCCCAGATACGAACAACAAGCTGTTTATGATTTTTGGGGTGAATCTGAGCATCAAGCATTGTTTCTCGGTTGACGGTATTAAGCTGAAGCTGATGACCGCCCTTATCAATAAATGCCTTAACTACCATACCGACCTTTTCAACACTTTCCTCATCGGTAAACAAGCTTTGATGGAATTCAAGTGTTAAAGGACCGCCGTTTATTGCCCTTTCAAAATGCGGTTTGGACATTGAAGCGATAACACCGATAGGACTTTTAATATCGGCAAACAAGCTAACCGAGAAATTAGTTCCGAACGGCTCGCCCTTTCTTCTGCCGTCGGGGGAAGCGCCGATTTCGTCAGCATGCCATAAATAATACATAGCACTGCCCGTTCCGGCTCTGTATTTACCGCCACGGCAATTCGTATAGCCCTCCAAACTGTCGGCAAAGCAGTCAAGCAAAGAAACAACGATAGAATCAACATAATCGTCATTATTGCCGACCTTCGGAGTTTCAAAACGAAGCTTATGCAAAAGCTCGGGCGAATTTGCAAAATCTTCCTCAACGGCTTTTATATAATCTTCTTTAGTTATTGATTTTTCTTCAAAAACATACTTTTTAATTGCGGCCAAACTATCGGCGGCGGTTGAAATTCCCGTTCCGTGAATACCGAAATTATTATACTTTCCGCCGCTATAAATATCGCAGTCCATCAAAACATTCATAAATGGCGACGGAACAAACCATAAGTTATTTATATTTGCTCTAATTTCATCACAAGCGGATTTGATTTCCGTTTTAACACATTCAAAAAACTCTTCAAATGTTTCGGATTTTAAAAGAGAATTGCGAAAAGCGGTATCAACTGCCTTCGGATAGGACATAGCGGCAATATTCGCAACATCTCCGCCGACATTCGGAATAATAAATTCCCAACAAGCCGCAACGGTATAATTAACCGCATCATTATACTCATAACCGAGTTTTTGGAGAGCCGGAATAACTATATCGTCATTTGAATACTGTGGAAAACCAAGCCCTGCCTTTGTCAAATGACTTGCAAGGGTAAATCTCTCTTTCGGAGTTTTCTTTGAAACACGAAGGTTTATTTTAGGGTCAATAAGTTTATTGTTATAACTTGCTTTAAGGCATAATTCCGAAAGCTCGTTAAAGACCTCGTTGCCGTTTTCGTCAAGACCGCCGAGCATCATACTTTGACCGTTATCACCCTGCTGAACACCGACATAAATATCGCTGTCTTTATTAAACGAAAGAAAGAAATCTTCAAGCAACGAAAGGGCGGTTTCATAGGTATAAACACCCTTATCCATATCGGCTTTAAGATAGGGATATATATATTTATCAAATCTTCCTACGGTGTTATGATAGTTTCCTTCAAGCCATAAAGCATAATGAAGAATACGGAAAAACTGCAATGCTTCACGGAAATTTCGGGCAGGATAACGGGGAACCTGCGATAAAACCTCAACAATATCCTCTCTGCCCTGCTTTTTTGCCTCTGACAAATATTTATCGGAAAGCATAATGATATTGTCAATAGCTCGCTTACCGTAATCATCGGCGGTTTCTCTCTTTTCCAAAAGACCTACTGAAATAGTATCATAATAATTCGGAGAAAGGTTAGACATATAACCAAGCTCGTGGATATAATTTTTATCCTTAATATCCTTCCATTCGTCCTCGGTAAAGCAGTCGGGCAAATTGGCGACCGTTCTTAAAAATACTATTTGTTCGCCCTCTAAAATAACCGGCTTTTCCTCGTTACACATACGCTCAAATCTATCAGCCATACGCTCAACAGGTGATAAATTGTTTTTTTGATATTCTTCGCCTAAATTCCAGTCAACGGTATGACGGAATTCATGGTGTTTTTTATCAACGATAAAATCATAAAGTTCTTTATTCATAAAGCACCTCTTAAAGACACAATTTTACAAATATATTATAAAGGAATAACCGCTTTTTTTCAAGTGTTTTTACAAAAAAAGAGCTCTGCAAAAGCAGAGCAATTTTTTATCCTAATAAACTGAATTTGAATACCAAAGCGGCAAACACGATAGACACCATACTCAAAAGCTTGATGAGAATGTTTATTGACGGTCCCGAAGTATCCTTGAACGGGTCGCCGACTGTATCGCCTACTACTGCGGCTTTATGACAGTCGCTACCCTTTCCGCCGTTGACACCGCCTTCAATATACTTTTTGGCGTTATCCCATGCACCGCCGGAATTTGACATAAATATTGCCATTAAAAATCCGCTTGCAGTAGCGCCTGCCAAAAGTCCGACAACACCCTGATAACCCAAAAGCATACCGACAATTATAGGAGAAACAATAGCAACAACGGTAGGTAAAATCATTTCCTTTAAGCTTGCCCTTGTGCAAAGGTCAACGCAGGAAGCATAATCGGGGTCGGCTTCGCCCTCCATTAGTCCTTTGATATGCTTAAACTGTCGGCGAACCTCAACAACGACCGATTGAGCGGCTTTGCCGACGGAATCCATGGTTATTGCGGCAAATACAAATGGCAAGCAAGCGCCGATAAATAAACCGACAAGAACAACGGGATTCATAAGATTAAAGCTTTCGGCAACCTTTTCCCCTGCTTTTTCTGCAACCTCTTTAATTTTATCAATATAGGAAGCAACAAGAGCCAAAGCGGTAAGAGCGGCAGAGCCGATGGCAAAGCCCTTACCCGTTGCGGCTGTTGTGTTACCAAGCGAATCAAGCGCATCTGTTCTTTCACGAACCTGCGGGTCCTGTCCCGACATTTCGGCAATACCGCCTGCGTTATCGGCAACGGGGCCGTAAGCATCGGTTGCAAGGGTAATACCGAGGGTTGAAAGCATACCGACGGCGGCAAGAGCGATACCGTAAAGACCTTTAGAAGCATTGACATTTGCTATTCCTCCGCCGCTAACGAAGAAAGCAACCAAAATACAAGCGCCTATAATAATTATCGGAATAATCGTTGAAAGCATACCCAAACTTATTCCGCCTATAATAATTGTTGCGGAGCCGGTTTTTGAAGTATCGGCAAGATTTTTAGTCGGTTTATAACTGTCGGAGGTGAAAAATTCGGTTGCCTGACCGATAAGAACACCGGCAACAAGACCTGCAAGAATTGCAAAATAAAATTTGTAACTGCCTAAAATGAGTTTTGTAAGCGGACAGGCAAGAACGGCAATAAGAATTGCGCTCGTGTTTGTTCCACGGCTTAAAGCGCCGAGAAGTTGCTTTTGAGTAGCACCCTCTTTAGTCCGGACCAGAAATGTTCCGAAAATAGAGCAAATTATACCGAGAGCGGCAAGAACCATAGGAAGCGCCATTGCTTCAAACTTACCGAAAGCGGCAACGCCCAAAGCGGAAGCCGAAATAATTGAGCCGACATAGGACTCATAAAGGTCGGCGCCCATTCCGGCAACATCGCCGACATTATCGCCTACATTATCGGCAATAACGGCAGGGTTTCTTGGGTCATCTTCGGGAATACCGGCTTCAACCTTACCGACAAGGTCGGCGCCGACATCGGCGGCTTTTGTGAAAATACCGCCGCCAACACGGGCAAAAAGCGCCATAGAAGAAGCACCCATACCAAAGGTTAGCATAGCGGAAGTTATCTTTGATGCTTCAAGATGAAAACCGAATTTAAGAATAATAAACCAAAGCGAAATATCAAGAAGACCGAGGCCTACAACGGTAAAGCCCATAACGGAGCCTGCCGAAAAAGCGACCTTTAAGCCCTTATTAAGTCCTTCTTTACAAGCATTTGTCGTTCTTGCGTTTGAGGCGGTGGCAATTTTCATTCCGACAAAGCCCGAAAGTCCCGAGAAAAATCCGCCCGTAACAAAAGCGAAAGGAACAAACCAGGTAAGCAGTCCGAAAGCCGCCATAACACAAAGAATAACAAACATACAAGCGAAGAAAACGGCAACAATTGAATACTGGCGCTTAAGATAAGCATTAGCACCCTTTCTTATTGATGCGGAAATCTTCTTCATCTTATCGTCGCCCTCGCTGAACTTCATAATGCCAAACGCTTTAACAGCGGCGAAAATTATGGCAATAAGCGCTCCCGCAAGGGTAATAAACGGTAAAAAGCCAATGATTTTGTCTATCATTTATACCACTCCTTCTTATGATAGGTTAACATTATACAACATTGATATTTTCTTATCAATGTGTTTTTCGAAAAATCATAAAAAATCACACAGAACAACATAGGACATCTTCACATATAGAGAAAATGTCCTAAAAATGTTATTTTTCTATTACCGCAACACCGTTTTCAACCGTTTCGGCGGTTATGGTAATCTTTTTAATTTCGTTATCCGACGGAGTTTCAAACATTATGTTTTGAAGCAAGCCCTCAATAATTGAGCGAAGACCTCTTGCCCCCGTTTTTCTTTCTATTGTAAGGTCGGCAATTTTTTGAAGAGCATCATCGTTAAAGACAAGCTCAACATTATCCATTTTGAAAAGCGCAACATACTGTTTTATTATGGAGTTTTTCGGCTGGGTCATAATTTTTACAAGTGTTTCCTTATCCATACCTTTAAGGGCAGTAATAACGGGAAGCCGTCCGACAAGCTCGGGAATCATACCGAACTTAACAAGGTCCTGATGTGTTGCAACCTCGCATAATGACTGCGCCTCAATGCTTTTAGGCGAACGGACATCGGCACCGAATCCCAAGGATTTACCGCCGATTCTTCGCTCTATTACCTTTTCAATACCGTCAAATGCACCTGCACAAATAAAGAGGATATTGGTTGTATCTATTTGAATAAAATCCTGTTGCGGATGCTTTCTTCCACCCTGAGGCGGAACATTTGAAACAGTGCCTTCAAGGATTTTCAAGAGTGCTTGTTGAACACCCTCGCCGCTGACATCACGGGTAATTGACGCATTTTCCGATTTTCTCGCAATTTTATCAATCTCGTCAACATAGATAATGCCATGCTCGGCTTTCTCTATATCATAATCGGCGGCCTGAATAAGACGAAGCAGGATATTCTCAACATCTTCGCCGACATAACCCGCCTCGGTAAGAGTCGTAGCATCGGTTATCGCAATTGGAACATCAAGCGCCTTTGCAAGAGTTTGAGCAAGTAAAGTCTTGCCGACACCGGTAGGCCCCAACATCAAAACATTACTCTTATTAAGTTCAACATCGGTTTCGTTGTTAATTCGTTTATAATGGTTATAAACGGCAACCGAAAGCGTCTTTTTTGCCTCGTCCTGACCGATAACATATTCGTCAAGCTTTGCCTTGATTTCGGCAGGTTTCGGCAATTTAAACTCTTCTTTTTTGCTTTTCTTTTTGTCCTTTTTGGCATTTGTTTCGTCATCATAAAGAAGCGAACTGCAAAAATCAATACAATTATCGCAGATATAAACGCCGGGACCCTCAACAAGCCGTGTTACTTCGTCCTGAGATTTGCCGCAAAAGGAACAGCAAATTTCCTTTTCATCATTCTTCAAAGCGGAATTTCTCCCTTATCTTTTAGTAATAACCTTATCAATAAGACCGTATTCGGCGGCTTCGGCAGCCGACATAAAGTTATCTCTGTCGGTATCCTTTTCAATAACCTCAAGAGGTTTGCCCGTAGCATCGGCGAGGATACTGTTTAGGGTATTTCTGGTCTTTTTAATATGGTTTGCATGTATTAAAATATCCGAGGCCTGACCCTCGGTCTGACCTAACGGCTGATGAATCATAATTTCGCTGTTTGGAAGCGCATATCTTTTGCCCTTTGCACCGGCGGCAAGCAAAAATGCACCCATACTTGCTGCCATACCGAGACAAATAGTGCTTACATCGCACTTTATATAATTCATTGTATCGTAAATTGCCATTCCTGCGGTAACCGAGCCGCCGGGACTGTTGATATAAAACATTATATCTTTATCGGGGTCCTGACCTTCAAGATAAAGCATTTGAGCGATAATAACACTTGCACTTGCATTATCAACCTGGTCATTAAGCATAATAATTCGGTCATTAAGTAAACGGGAGAAAATATCATAAGACCTCTCCCCTCTGCTTGTTTGTTCAATTACATAAGGGACTAAACTCATATCCATAAAAATACCTCCTATATTTTCAAACGGGCCGAAACAAAGCAATACTTCATTCCGACCCCTTTATAATTATTATTGACTTAAATTAAAAAGTCTAAACCGTAATTATTTATCGGCAGTCTTCTTAGTTGCAGCCTTTTTGGTTGTTGTAGTTGTTTTCTTTGCTGTTGTAGTTTTAGCAGCAGGTTTTTTAGCGGTTGTTGACTTGGTTGATGTTGTCTTTTTAGCGGCAGGTTTTTTAGCAGCCGTCTCTTTCTTATCATCAAGGGCTTTTTCCTCTAAAACTGCACTTGACTTAACAAGGTCAATTGCTGACTTAGCAGATGACTGAGTTGTTACATCAACTGAATTAATTCCAAGGCTTCCTGCACTCATTGACTTAATATCAATAGTGATTACCTGTGCATCTGCATTCTGTGCGCCAACCTGAAGAGTCTTAGCATTATCACTGGAGAAGTCTCCCTGAAGAAG
>JAKSQJ010000028.1 GCA_024404195.1 Clostridia bacterium
TTTTTAATTTTCTGAACTCTTTATCGTATAAACGCTCTATGTCGCCGTGCATATCACCCGTAATGTAAACCGTAAAAATCACCCGATTCTGAAAAATACTTAAATATATTGTATTTTTATACTTTTAATTTGTCAATAGTTATTGTATAATAAATTTATGTAAGTTTTGAAAGAAGGATATTATGCTTAAAAAATTACTTGCAATGATTTTTTGCGTTACGATAATTATTATGCCTCTTGCGGTGCCGGTTTGCGCCTATGAGCCGGTCGGAGTTGATATAACCGCCGAGAGTTATCTTTTTGCATCTCTTGATACAGACGAGGTCTTATGCGAAAAGAATGCAAATAAAAAGATATACCCTGCCTCAATAACAAAGATAATGACCGTTATGCTTATGCTTGAAAGCGAGAAATACGACCCTTCGGGCAAGGTTACGATGACAAAAGAGGTTTTGGATTTAATAAGCGGAACGGAAAGCTCGGTTGCAAATTTGAGGGTAGGAGAGGTCGTAAGTCAGCTTGACCTTGTTTATCTTGTATTGATGTCATCCTTCGGCGATGCCGCTTATCTTGCCTCAATTTATTATGGCGGAAGTGTTGAAAACTTTGTTGCTATGATGAACGAGAAGGCAAAAAAACTCGGAATGAAGGATACTAACTATGTAAACCCCGTCGGTCTTCATGATGCCCGTCATTATACAACTGCAAACGATACCCTGATTATAACAAAATATGCCCTTCAAAATGAAACCTTTAAGAAGGTTTGCGGCTCTTCAAGATATCAGATGCCGGCAACAAATATGTCAAGAGCAAGAACTCTTTCAACAACGGTTTTTTTGCAGGATACAACAACAAATTACTTTTATTCTTATGCAAGCGGCGTTAAAACAGGATACACCGATGAAGCCGGACGATGCCTTGTTTCAACTGCTTCCTATGACGGCTATAATTATATTTGTATTCTTTTTAAGTGCCCCGTTGACCCTTATAAAAGGCATGAATTTGTTGACAGTAAAGCCCTTTATAAATGGGCATTTAACAACTTTGAATATAAGCAGGTTGCGGATACTAAAAATCCCGTCTGCGAAGCCAAGGTAAACTATTCAAACGATACCGATGCGATACCGCTTTATATAGAAAAAAATTTAATGACGGTTTTGCCTAAAAATGCCGATAATTCCACCGTTTCGGTTATTCCGCATCTTGACAAAAAATCCTTTGATGCTCCGATTAAAAAGGGGCAAAAAATGGGAACTGCCGATATAAAATATGCAGGAAAAAAGGTCGGAACGGTTGAGCTTGTTGCAGGGCAAAATGTTAAAAGAAGCAACTTTATATATGTTTTTGTTTTGATAAAAAACTTTTTGCTTTCAAAGTATATGATGTTTGTTTATGCCGTAATAGGTGTTTTGATAATTCTGTTTTTCGTTGCCGTTATCCGTCTTAATAAGGGCAGAAGAAAGAAAAGAAAAGTAAGATATATTCCATATAACGATAGAAACAATCGCAGATAAATGACAATATTTGACATCGCTATAGTTTTGTGATACAATAAAAAAACACCCTAAAACAAAAGGATGTTTTAAGGTGCTTTATGGAGCTGAAGATGGGACTCGAACCCACGATCTGCTGATTACGAATCAGCTGCTCTACCATCTGAGCCACTTCAGCAAGCAACTAACATTATACATTTAAGTTTCGGTTTAGTCAAGAGTTTTTGGAGGACATTTATGGATTTTGATAATAATACGGTTAATCAGCGTATCGCAGGTTACCGCAAACTTGCAGGTTTTACGCAGGAACAAGCGGCAAATCTTCTTAATATGAAAAGAAGCGCCTATGCGAGAATGGAGAAATACGGCAATCCCTCGCCCGAAAAATTAAAACAGATTGCCGAGCTTTACAGAGTTTCGGTTGCAACGCTTTTGTATGGCGCCGATAACGGTTATCGCGGTTACCAAAAAGCGGATGACGAACTCCCCGATATCCCGCCTTTAACATTGGAAAACCATAGGGACCATGATATTTTGCCGCTTACGGTTACCGAGTCAAATGCAATTCGCATTGTCCGCCGGCTTAAAACTTCCGATGTTGAAAAAATCATTGATTTTATAAACAAAATTTACAAAGATTCAAAGAAAAGATAAACTTCCGAAAAGGGGGTTTATTTTTTTGCAAAAAATTTCTATATAATTTATTATATATACTTGATAAAATAGTAAATATATGGTATCATTTATTATGAATATTTGTGTTAAAAACCAATACTTAAAATTAAGGAGAAAAAACTGTGTCATTTCCGCTTGAAAATATAAGAAATTTTTGTATTGTTGCCCATATTGACCACGGTAAGTCAACCCTTGCCGACCGTTTGCTTGAGCTTACGGAGTCGGTTGCAACAAGGGATATGGAGGAGCAGATACTTGACAGTATGGATTTGGAGCGTGAAAGGGGTATTACCATTAAAGCCCACGCCGTAACGCTTTATTATACCGCAAAGAACGGGGTCAAGTATGAGCTTAACCTTATTGATACTCCGGGACATGTTGACTTTAACTATGAGGTTTCCCGTTCTCTTGCCGCCTGCGAGGGTGCAATACTTGTTGTTGACGCTTCGCAGGGTATTGAGGCGCAAACCCTTGCAAATACCTATTTGGCGGTTGACCACGGTCTTGAAATTCTCCCCGTAATAAACAAAATTGACCTGCCGAGCGCCGAGCCCGAAAGAATAAAGGGCGAAATTGAGGATATTATCGGTATTCCCGCCGATGAGGCGCCGCTTATTTCCGCCAAAACGGGTCTTAATGTAGAGGAAGTTTTGGAGCTTATCGTAAACGGTGTTCCCGCTCCGAAAGGGGATAGAACGGCACCGCTCAAAGCCCTTGTTTTTGACTCCTATTATGACCCATATAAGGGTGTTATCGTTTATTTCAGGGTCGTAGGCGGAAAGATAAAAACGGGCGATAAAATCAAAATGATGGCAACGGGGGCAACCTTTGATATTGTTGAACTCGGAAGAAAGAGCGCAACCGAGCTTGTTCCGTGTGATGTGCTTGAAGCAGGTGAGGTAGGTTACCTTGCCGCATCAATCAAAACCGTTTCGGAAGCCCGTGTCGGCGATACGATAACCCATGCCGAAAACGAAGCCGCCGAGGCGCTTCCCGGTTATAAAAATGTAAAACCCGTTGTTTTCTGCGGAATATACCCTGCCGACGGAGCTAAATATCCCGACCTTCGTGAAGCCCTTGAAAAGTTACAGCTTAACGATGCTTCGCTTTTGTTTGAAGCCGAAACATCAAAGGCATTGGGTTTTGGTTTCCGTTGCGGATTTTTGGGGCTTCTTCATATGGAAATAATTGAGGAACGGCTTGAAAGAGAATATAACCTTGATATTATAACCACCGCCCCTTCGGTTGTTTATGAGTTTAAGCTGCAAGGCGGCGAAACGGTGTTTGTTGATAACCCGACAAATTATCCCGACCCTGCAACGGTTGAGGAAGCTTTGGAGCCTGTTGCAAATGTTCATATCTATTCGCCGAGTGACTATGTCGGAACGATTATGCAGCTTTGCGAGGAGCGCAGAGGCGAGTATATTGATATGAAATATATGGGCGATAGGGTTGATATTCACTATATTATGCCGATGGGCGAAATAGTTTATGACTTTTTTGATGCATTAAAATCAAGAACAAAGGGATATGCAAGCTATGACTATGAGCCGGCAGGATATAAGAAATCCTCCCTTGTTAAGCTTGATGTTATGTTAGCCGGTGAAACGGTTGACGCATTATCGTTTATCGTTCATTCTTCTAATTCTTATGCAAGAGCGAGAAGAATAGCCGAAAAGTTAAAGGAATATATCCCGAGACAGCTTTTTGAAGTTCCCGTTCAGGTTGCCGTAGGCGGAAAGGTTATCGCAAGAGAAACGGTTAAGGCAATGCGCAAGGATGTTCTTGCAAAATGCTACGGCGGTGATATAACGAGAAAGAAGAAGCTTCTTGAAAAGCAAAAAGAGGGTAAAAAGAAGATGCGCCGTTTAGGTTCCGTTGAGGTGCCGAAGGATGCATTTATGGCAGTATTAAAGCTTGATGAATAAGAAAGAGGATTTTGTTTATGTCAACAAGACGAGAAAGAGCAATTAAGCGAAGAAGAAAATTTATAGCGACCGTTATTGTTTGCGTTTTGGTTGTTATCGGTATTATTGTCGGTGTTATTTATTTCGGCGGTAAGAAGGATAATAAAGATACCGACTTATCTAAAAAAACCGAACCGACAAAAACCGCTTCCGAAATAAAAGAAGAAGAGCCGGAAGAGGTTATTGATGCTCCCGACGGACTTGACGCAAAATACGGAAATCTTATACTTGTAAACGGCGAAAATGCTCTGCCCGAAAATTACGACAGCGATATTAGAGCCGATTTGGTTGAAATAGATGCCGAGCTTCGCAACAATAACTATGTTACAAAAATTCATAAAACGGTTTACCCTTATATAACCGCTATGGTGAAGGCGGCTCAAAATGACGGCGTTGACCTTAAAGTTTGGTCGCCTTTCAGAAGCTATGCCGACCAGCAGGTTTTGTTTCAAAATCAGGTAAATAGGTGCGGCGGTGATGAAATAAAGGCGGCAACGGTTGTTGCCCGTCCGGGAACAAGTGAGCATAATACCGGAATTTGCGCCGATTTTAATATGGCAGACGATAAGTTTGAAACAACGCCGATGTTCAAATGGATGTGCGAAAATGCCGAAAACTACGGATTTATTCTTCGTTACCCGAAGGATAAGCAGGATAAAACGGGTGTTATTTACGAATCTTGGCATTGGCGCTTTGTCGGAATAGAAAATGCAAGAAAGATAAATAAATTGGGGCTTTGCTTGGAAGAATATTTAGAAAAGAACAATATAAAACAGGAAATATCCCTTGATAATTTTTAGGAGGAAGCAAGAATGGATTGCAAAGAGTTTTTTGATAAATTAAACGGCAAAAAAATCGCCATGTGCGGAATAGGAATAAGCAATACTCCGCTTATTTTAAGTTTTCTCCAAAAGGGCGCAAGGGTTTTTGCATGTGACAGACGAAGCAGGGAGCAGATAGGCGAGCTTGCCGATAAGCTTGAAAATGCAGGTGCAGAACTTAAACTCGGTGAAAACTATCTTGATGACCTTGAGGTTGATATCATTTTCAGAACGCCGGGAATGAGCTTTAATTTACCCGAGCTTGAAAAGGCAAGAAAAAGAGGTATCGCCGTTACAAGCGAAATGGAGGTCTTTTTTGACCTTTGCCCCGCAACGATTTTTGCCATAACCGGCTCGGACGGTAAAACAACTACAACAACCCTTATTTCAAAAATGCTTGAAGCCGACGGCAAAAAGGTATTTGTCGGAGGAAATATCGGCAAACCCTTACTTCCCGAAATTGAAAATATAAGACCCGAGGATTTTGTTGTTGTTGAGCTTTCCTCTTTCCAGCTTATTTCAATGAGAAAGAGTCCCGATGTTGCGGTTGTAACAAATGTTGAGCCGAATCATCTTGATATTCATAAGGATATGGATGAATATGTTGAGGCAAAGAAGAATGTCCTTCTCCACCAAAACGCATTTTCAAGAACTGTTCTTAACAGAGATAACGATATAACCGAGGGCTTTCGTAAATTTGTGCGAGGTCAGTCCTTGGGATTTAGTATGGAAAGAAAGCTTCATAACGGCGCTTGGCTTGATAATAACGGATTTCTCCATATGGCATATAGGGGAATTGATGTTCCCGTTATTGACCGAAAGGAAATTGCGGTTATAGGCGACCATAATGTTGAGAATTATCTTGCCGCCATTACCGCCGTTTGGGGATATGTTTCGCTTGACTCCATTAAAAAGGTTGCAAGGGAGTTTATGGGCGTTGAGCATAGAATTGAGTTTGTCCGTGAGCTTGACGGGGTAAAATACTATAACGATTCTATTGCATCTTCTCCGACAAGAACGATAGCAGGTCTTAAAGCATTTGACCAAAAAGTAATTTTAATTGCAGGGGGATATGATAAGCATATTCCGTTTGACCCGATGATGCCTTATATCGTTAAAAAGGTTAAAACTCTCTATCTTTGCGGAAATACCGCCGATAAAATAGAGCAAACCTTAAGAGATTATCAGGAGTATGACGGAAGTCCCGAAATTATCCGTGTAGAAAATATTGAAGAAGCGGTGTTAAAGGCAAGAGAAACTGCCGAAAAGGGCGATATCGTAACTTTAAGTCCTGCCTGTGCAAGCTTTGATGCATATCCTAACTTTGTCGCCCGTGGCAATCATTTTAAGGAGATTGTAAACAAGTTATGAGTTATATAAAGGATACTCTTTTTTCTTTGTCCGCTTCTTATGCTTCGGGAAAAGTCAGCGAAGCGAGCGAATTTGCTTTTGACGAGTTATCAAAATACTTAGAATGTGTAAAAAGCGATAAAAATATGAGCTTTTACGGTGTTATGAAGGGCGAAAGCGATTATACTCTGATGCTTGACGCTCATATTGACGAGGTTGCTTTTACCGTAACAAATATTGACGATAACGGCTTTTTAACCGTTGCAAATTGCGGAGGTATTGATTTAAGAACGCTTCCCGCAAAGCAGGTTTTAATTCACGGTAAGCAAAAAATAAAGGGTGTATTTATTAGCACTCCGCCTCATCTTCTTGACGGTGAGCAAACCTTTGACGATATTTCAAAAATAAAGATAGATACCTGTTTAGGCGCAAAAGATTTAATTTCGCCGGGCGATATTGTAACCTATGATATAAAACCCTGTGAACTGTCTTACGGCAGGGTTACGGGTAAATCCCTTGACGACAGAGCCGGAGTTACCTGCCTTATAGAACTCGGCAAACGGCTTAAAGGCAAAAAACTTCCGATAAATGTTTGCTTTTCGGTTGTTGACGGGGAGGAACTCGGAATGAGGGGCGCTATTCCGGCAACCTTTGATATTTCCCCCGATGAAGCCGTCGCAATAGATGTTACATTCGGCATTTCTCCCGATGTTACGAGCGACGAGGGCGGTTATTTGGGTAAGGGTGCTATGATAGGCGTGTCCCCTATACTTGACAAAAGTGTAACCGATAAGCTTAATACCATTGCTTTTGATAATGATATTCCCTACCAAAATGAGGTAATGGGCGGAAAAACCGGCACCGACAGCGATGTTATTTCGGTAAGCAAAAACGGCGTTAAAACGGGACTTATTTCAATACCGCTTCGCAATATGCATAATGACTGCGAAATCATTGACCTTAAAGATTTAGAGTCAACCTGCGATATTTTGGAAAGGTATATTTTGTCGGGAGGTGTCAAGAATGCTTAAAACCCTTAAAAGTTTATGCCTTATTGATGCCACTTCGGGCGACGAAACAGCGGTAAGAGAGTTTATCTGTAAAGAGGTTAAGGATTTTTGCGAATGTTCAACCGATAATCTCGGCAATTTGATTTGCTTCAAAAAAGGCAAAAAGACACCGAATAAGAAAATTATGCTTGATGCTCACATGGACGAGGTCGGACTTATTATTAAGGCAATAACGCCTGACGGTTATCTTAAATTCCAAACTGTCGGCGGAATTGATACCTCGGTTATGCTTTCAAGAAGAGTGCTTATTGAAAACGAAATAAACGGTGTTATCGGTTGTAAACCCGTTCATTTGTCAAGTGCCGACGAGCGAAAAAAGCTTCCGAAAGAGGAAAATTTATATATTGATATCGGTGCTTCTTCAAGACAAGAGGCGCAGGAGTTAGTTTCGGTAGGCGACAGAGCGGTAATTTGCAGTGAATATATAGAAAACGGCGATAAGATTATTTCAAAGGCGCTTGACGACCGTATCGGTTGCGCCGTTTTAATTGATTTAATAAAAAACTATGACGAATATGATTTTTACGGTGTTTTCTCGGTGCAAGAGGAAGTAGGAGCAAGAGGGGCAAAGGTTGCAACCTTCGGCATAAACCCCGACAGCGCCATTGTTTTAGAGGGAACTACCGCCGCAGATATTGCCGATGTGCCTTCTGATAAAACGGTATGCGTTTTAGGTAACGGTGTTGCCGTTTCGTTTATGGATAAAGGTGCGGTATATTATCGCCCTTATTATGATTTTGCGCTTAATTCAAATATAAAGTGTCAGCCGAAATCTGCCGTTGCAGGCGGAAATAATTCGTCGGTTATCCATCTTTCACGAGACGGGGTAAAAACCGTTGCTTTATCCGTTCCCTGCCGTTATATTCATTCTGCCTGTTCGGTTGCCGATAAGAATGATATTTTAAGCGCAAGAGAACTTTGCGAATATATGATAAATGCCATAGCGGATGGTAGTATAGAATGATAAAGCTTACAAAAAATCCGAAGCCCGATATAAATACCGCCGAGGGAATAAAGATTTATGAGTTTTTTATGTGCTATAAGGATGTTGCTCTTTTTTGGGAGCAGGAGAATAGCAATACCGTAATATCAATGCTTGACGGCAATATGGTTATTTCGGGGAAAATAGGGGATATAGAAGAACTTAAAAGCTTTATTTGTATGATAAACCCCGAAAGTGTTTTTTCAAATACCGATAATCTTAACTTGTTGGGATTAGGAGAGTTTTTGCCCGTTAATGTTTTAACTAAAATTTCAGGCGAAGAAGTATCGGACGGCTCTGATGAGCTTTCAAGTAAGGAAGTGCATTTTCTTCTTAAAAACGGCGGTTTTGAGCTCCCCGAATATGATACCTTTGCTCCCGATTACTGTTTAAGGTTAAATAAAGGTCGGCTTCATTATTACGGTATTAAGAATACCGCCGTTGCCCTTACGATAGGAACGGATTATGTCTTGATAAACGGAATTGCAACCCTTGATAAGATGAAGGGGATAGGAAGCCGATGTCTAAAAGGTGTTATGTCAAAAACACCGAATAAAACCGTCTTTGTTTGCGCAAAACCCCCCGTTACGCCGTTTTACCAAAAAAACGGATTTGTAAAACAGTATGAAGCAGGATATTGGAGGAAATAATGTCGTTTTTTGAAATAAGTGACAGATTAAAAGAATTTGATAAAAAAGCAATTAACCTTTCAAAGCCATATTTTGAGGGTATAGAGGAAATTGCGGAATATAATCAGCAAAAGGTGCTTTCGGCATTTATTGAAAACCGTGTCAGTGAGGCGCATTTGGGTATTTCAACCGGCTACGGCTACGGCGATATAGGCAGAGATACACTTGATAAAATCGTCGCAAGGGCTTTCGGCGCCGAGGATGCGCTTATAAGGCATAGTTTTGCTTCGGGAACGCATACCTTGACGGTTGCCCTTTTCGGTATTTTAAGACCGGGGGACAGCGTTTTAAGCGTAACGGGAAGGCCCTATGATACAATTACGGGTGTTTTCGGTATTGACAAAAAAACCGACGGCTCACTTGCCGATTTCGGTGTCCGTTATAATCAAACCGAACTAAACGGCGAGAGCTTGCCCGATATTGATGCTATTAAAAAAGAACTAAAAAATAAATACTATAAAATGGTTTATATTCAGCGCTCCCGAGGTTACAGTTTAAGACCGAGCTTGTCGGTAAAGGATATAAAAACCGTTTGCGATGCCGTTAAAGAGGTGTCGCCCGAAAGTATTATAATGGTTGATAACTGCTACGGTGAATTTGTTGAGAAAACCGAGCCGACCGAGATAGGAGCCGACTTAATGGCAGGGTCGCTTATTAAAAACCCCGGCGGCGGAATAGCCCCCTGCGGCGGTTATATTGCAGGAAAGAAAAAGTATATAGAAATGTGCGCAAACCGAATGACCTGTTCTACTGTCGGCAGGGAGGTAGGCGCAACACTCGGTCATAACAGAGAGCTTTATATGGGCTTTTTCAATGCTCCTCATATTGTCGGCGAAGCGCTTAAAACCGCCGTTTATACTTCGGCGCTTTTTGAACTTTTAGGGTATGAATGCACGCCCCGATATAACGAAAAAAGAGCCGATATTATTGAGGCGCTGATACTGGAAAGCGATAAGGCGCTTATTGCCTTTTGCAAGGGCCTTCAATCGGGGTCGCCCATTGATTCCTTTGTTGTTCCCGAGCCTTGGGATATGCCCGGTTATACCGATAAGGTTATTATGGCGGCAGGCGCCTTTACCTTGGGCGCTTCAATAGAGCTTTCGGCGGACGGACCTTTAAGAGACCCTTACGCCGTTTGGATGCAGGGCGGACTTAATTTTCATAGCGCAAAGGTAGGTATTTTACTTGCCGCAAATACTATGATGAATGAAGAAATAATATAAAATTTAAGGATAGTGACGAAAATGGAAAGAGTTTTTGACGGGGAAATCTATGATATGATTTGTCAAAACGGAAATCTTGTTTTTACATACTGTAAAAGTGCCAACGAGAGTGCCGTTTTGGTGGGCTATAAAATGATAAGCAAGGATAATCCGGAGCCTACCGATGTTGCAAAAAACATCTATTTGCTTTCAAAGTTCGGAAGTAATTACAGAAATTCAAGCGAGCTTTGCAGTAACTATGTTAAGGCAAAAACCGCTGAGCTTGCTTCGGGTGTTTTATGTCTTGTTGCCGATACGGGAAAGGCATATATGGTTGACCAGACGGGTATGCCGATTTGGAGCGGCGACCTTGACTATAAGGGTGAACACCCCTCGGGCATAGCCGCATATAAGAACAGTATTTGGGCTTGTTATCAAAAATCGGGAGTTCTTCTTCGCTTTAATCTTACAACTATGCGTGAGGAGCTTCGTATCGGCGGAACAAACTCTCCCTTTAATAATCCCTGCCATATTTTTGTTGACGGAAATGTTGCAACGGTAAGTAATTCCGGCTCCAATAAACTAATTGAGGTTAATCTTGATTCCTATGTTGTTGAGCCGAAGGAGGAATTTTCCGAAAGTGTTTATTCCTTTGTTAAATACGGCGATAAGCGTTATGCTTTGCTTGAATCGGGACTCTACTTAATTTAAGGATAAAAATAAATGAATTTTTGCGATATAAGAAAAAAACTTATTGAAAAAGATTTCGGCAGAATGAACGATAGACAGTTTGAAGCGGTAACTACCGTAAACGGACCTTTGCTTGTTCTTGCCGGTGCGGGAAGCGGTAAAACTACCGTTCTTGTAAACAGAATTGCCAACCTTTGTAAATACGGCGACGGTTATAATAGCGATTTTGAGCCGTTTTATTCGGCAGAGGATATTGATAATGCCCTTTGCTATTTAGAGGGCAAAACCGATAAGCTGAATAGCGATATTTGGAGTGTTGATGCGCCGAAACCTTGGGAAATTCTTGCCATAACCTTTACAAATAAGGCGGCAGGTGAACTTAAAGACCGAATAAGCGCAAAATTGGGCGAAAACGCAAATGATATCTGGGCGGGAACATTCCATTCGGTTTGCGGTAAGATTTTAAGAAGAAATGCCGAAGTTATAGGATATTCAAGCCATTTTACCATCTATGATACCGATGACCAGAAGCGGCTTATGAAATCCATTATGAAGAATAACGGAATTGAGGAAAAAATGTTCCCCGTCCGTAGTGTTTTAAACAATATTTCTTCGGCGAAGGACTCGCTTATTTCCCCCGAAGAATATGAGAAAAGTATCGGCAACGACCCCCGACTTAAAACCGTCGCCAAACTATATAAACTTTACAGCAATGAGTTAAAATCCAACGATGCCATGGATTTTGACGATATGATAAATAACACCGTTGAGCTTTTTAAGAAAGATGAAGAAATATTAAACTATTACGGTCATAAATTCCGCTATATTATGGTAGATGAGTATCAGGATACTAACCATGCGCAGTATGTTTTGGTAAGTATGCTTGCGAGTGTTCACGGTAACATTTGCGTTGTCGGTGACGATGACCAGAGTATATACCGTTTCAGAGGGGCAACAATAGAGAATATATTAAGCTTTGAGGACGAGTATAATAACGCAAAAGTAATCCGTCTTGAACAAAACTACCGTTCAACCGGCAATATTTTAGCCGCCGCAAACGAGGTTATCAAGAACAATAAGGGAAGAAAGGGCAAAACCCTATGGACCGATAAAGGCGACGGAGAGCTTATTGACCTTCATACCGCCTTTGATGAGAGGGACGAGGCAAAATATGTTGCCGAAAAGATTTTAGAGGATGTAAGAAACGGCGGTAAGTTTTCGGAAAATGCGGTTTTATACCGAATGAATGCTCAGTCGGCGGCAATAGAAAATGCCTTTGCAAGAAGCGGTATTTCCTATTCGGTAATCGGCGGCAACCGTTTCTATGACCGCAAGGAAATAAGAGATGTTTTGGCATATCTTCATCTTATTAACAATAAAAACGATAATCTTCGCTTAAAGCGGATAATAAACGAGCCGAAAAGAGGAATAGGCGATACGACGGTAAACAATGCTTCGTCTATTTCAGAGCAGTGCGGAATATCCTTGTTTGAGGTTTTGGATAATGCCGAAGATTATCCGACAATAAGCCGAAGCGCCGCAAAATTAAAAGAATTTTGCAATATGATAAATGACCTTTTAGAGAAATCCGAGATTTTGTCTATCAGTGAGCTTTACGATGAGGTCCTTCAAAAAACGGGTTATCTTGATATGCTGCTTATTGATACCGACCCGAAATCCGCCGAAAGAGCGGAAAATGTTAAGGAGTTAGGTTCTACCGTTAAGGTCTTTGAGCAGGATACCGACGAGCCGACCCTTTCGGCATTTCTTGAAGAAATCGCCCTTGTAAGCGATATTGACTCATTGGACGAAAATGCCGATAAATCGGTTATGATGACCGTTCATTCCGCTAAGGGACTTGAATTTAAGAATGTTTACCTTGTCGGTATGGAGGAAAGTATCTTCCCCGGCTCTCAAACTATCTACGGCGGTATGGAAGAAATGGAAGAAGAACGGCGACTTGCTTATGTTGCCATTACAAGAGCAAAGAAAAAACTCTATATAACAAATGCCGCAACGAGAATGCTTTACGGCTCAACAACGAGAAATTTGCCGTCAAGATTTTTAAGCGAAATTCCAAAAGATTATTTGCTTGAAACCGCAAAGGTAAACAGTCAAAGCGGATATTCTTCGGGTTACGGCAGCCGCAGTTCCTATGGCGGTTATAAAGATGATTACGCCTTTAACGAGAGCGCCTTTGACAGAACACCGAAAACGAAAATCACTTCGTCATTTTCGGCCGCTTCAAGTAAACCGTCGGCACCGCAGGTTGAATATACCGCAGGAATGTCGGTGTCCCATAAAACCTTTGGTGAGGGTATGATAGTTAAGGTTACAAAGATGTCAAACGATACCCTGCTTGAAATTGCTTTTAACGATGTCGGAACTAAAAAAATAATGGCTAATTATGCTAAACTTACCGTTCTTTAAGTTTTTGAAAGGAAGGATATAAATGTTACCTGATGCAGGTCAAATAAAAAAAGCGGCAAGAGCAATTTATAAAGATAATTTTGCTTTGTTTTTTGTTGTTTCTTTTATCTTTTTGGCTTCTTGTTTTGCGGTTTGGTTTTTGGCTTTGGGACTATCGTCGGTCATAGGAGCCATACTGCCGAAAATTGTTGAGTTTGTCTTAATTTATTTAATTATTATGCCGTTGTCGCTCGGTTTGGTCAGATTTTTTAATCTGCTCATTGAAGGAAAAAAAGTCAACCTTTTTGATATGTTTTATTATTTCTCGGGCAAAAACGAATATAAAAGGGCATTGGGATTTATTTCCGGTATTTTCTTTATTGTTCTTATTTCCGCATTTGCCGCCCTTATTATACCCGCAATTCTTCGTGTGTTTGCGAATGCCGAATTTTATAACCGAATGAATATATCCGCTCCCATTTGGACTCCGCTTCTTTCAACCGCTGCGGAATTTTTGAAAATACTCGGAATAGCATTGGTCGCTTTTTTCAATATAAAGTATTACTTGTCGGTTTATTTATTCATTTGCGATGATGAGATAATGCCCGGCAGAGCGCTGTCTATGTCCGCAATTATTTCAAGAAGAACAAAGATGGACTTTATCGTTTTGGTTTTCAGTATGATAGGTTATATTATCCTGTCTTTACTCGTTTTACCCCTTGTTTTCATCCTGCCTTATTTTGTTCTTTCTTATGTTGTCCACGGCAAGTGTGCCGCCGTTCAGTATAATAATACGATTGAGGCAAACAACAAGCAATATACCGTTGTTGCAAAGTAAAAGAGTTTAAAAGGTTTATGAAAAAGAATGATGTTGTTACTCTTGATATTATAGATATTACCGATACGGGAAGCGGTATAGGTCGGATAGATAATACCGTTGTTTTCGTTGCGCAAACCGCCGTCGGCGATAGGGTGTCGGCAATAATTATAAAAGTCAATAAAAATTACTGTATCGGCAAGTTAAAGGAAATTCTTGTCCCCTCAAGCGACAGAATAATCCCCGATTGCCCCTGCTTTTCAAAATGCGGAGGTTGCACCCTTCGCCATATTACATACGAAAGCGAATTAAAGCTTAAACAAAAAAGGGCAGAGGACTGTATAAGGCGTATTGCCAAAATAGATTTAAGCCCAAACCCTATTGTTTCCGATAAAAACATTTTAAGGTATAGAAATAAAGCGCAGTTTCCTGTAGGCGAAAATGGAACGGTCGGTTTTTATGCTCCCCATTCGCATAGGATTACACCGCAGGACGACTGCCTTTTGCAACCCGAAATTTTTGGGATTGCGGCAAATTCCCTAAAACTATGGATGAGCGAAAACAATGTTTCAAACTATGATAGCGAAACGGGAAGCGGACTTGTCCGCCACCTATACATAAGAGCAAGTGCCGATAATAAGGAAATAATGGTCGTTCTTGTTATAAACGGCAAAGAAATCCCCGAAAAAGAGAGATTTGTTTCGCTTCTTAAAGGTAATATGGGCGATAGTTTGACCTCGGTTTATCTTAATGTCAATACCAAAAATAACAATGTCATTTTGGGAAAAGAGAATATTCTAATATACGGTAAGGAGTTTATTACCGATACTATTTGCGGCATAAAAGTCCGCCTTTCGCCAAACTCCTTTTATCAGGTCAACAGAAATATGGCACAGCTTCTTTACAATAAGGCAAAGGAATATGCAAACCCGAGCGGTAAAACGGTTTTAGACCTTTATTGCGGAACGGGAACGATAGGACTTACCATGGCAAAAGAAGCAAAGAGTATAATCGGCGTTGAAATAGTAGAAGAAGCCATAAAGGACGCAAAAATAAACGCCGAAAGCAACGGCATAAATAATGCAAGATTTATCTGCGGCGATGCATTAAAGGCGGCAAACGAATTAAAGGCAGAAAACTTAAAGCCCGATGTAATAATTCTTGACCCTCCGAGAAAGGGTTGCGACAGCGAACTTATAAAAACCGTTGCAAATGATTTTTGTCCCGAAAGGGTTGTTTATGTTTCCTGCGACCCCTCAACCCTCGCAAGAGATATAGCGGTTTTTGAAAACGAGGGATATAAGCTTATGGAATATACCCCGTTTGACCTTTTCGCAAGAACGAGCCATGTTGAGTGTGTCGCACTTATGGAAAAAAATAAACAGTATGTGAGTTGATTTTATATGCGTAATTCAGTTTCCAAACAAATAGATTCAATACCGGGAAGTAAAAAAAGATTCAAAAGCATTGATTTTGTCAAAGGTATAGCAATGCTTATGGTGATTTTGGTTCATTACGAGCAAATGTTTAATATCGCCGGATTTTTTGCCTGTTTACAGCAGGGGTGCGCCATATTTTTTGTTGCCTCCGGCTTCGGAATAACTTCTCTTATAAATAATAAATACGGCGGGTCATTAAGAAAAGATAATGTTTCAAAGTTTTATTTATCAAGGGTAAAAGCATTGTATGCCGGGTGGTTACT
>JAKSQJ010000029.1 GCA_024404195.1 Clostridia bacterium
TCGTCGGGATAATCGTCTGTCCCGAGATACAAAAACTCACTTCTGAAAAGTCCTATGCCTTCGCCCGTGTTTTCAAGAACATCATCAACATCTTTGGGATTTCCGATATTGCAATATAGCTTTATGCTTTTTCCGTTTGTAGTTTTCGTTTGAACATTTTTATATTTATTGAGTTCTTTTTGAGTAAGAACGGCATTTTTGATGCGTTCTTGAAATTCCGCTTTGGTTTTTCTGTCCGGCTCTAAAATGATTTCGCCCGTCGTGCCGTCTAAAAGCACCGTTTTAGCGTCATCTGTATCTAAAAATCGCTCAACAGGGTTAATAACGGCGGGAATACCCAAATTTCTTGCAAGTATTCCGGTATGACCGTTTTTAGTTCCCTTAAAAAGAATAAAACCCTTAACCAAATCTTTGTCAAGCGTGATTGTTTGCGAGGGTGTTAAATCGTCTGCGGCTATTATAACGGGCGAGTTAAAATCAAAAATGTTGCCTTTATCGCCGCAAATAACAGATGCAATTCTTTGAGCAACATCCTTTATATCGGCACTGCGCTGCCGCATATATTCATCGTCCATGCTTTCAAAAATAAGAGCCAAACTATTTCCTGCCTCTAAAACCGCCGACCGAGCCGAAAGGGAAGACATATCTATCCCGTCTTTTACGGCATCTTCAAAATCGGGGTCTTCCGCCATTAAAGCATGGGTTTCAAACAGAGCGGAAAAATCTTTTCCTGCGTCATTTTGCGCCTTTAAGGCAAGTTCGTTTAATTCAAAAACGGCTTGCTTTTGCGCTTTCTTAAAGAGGCGCCATTCGTTTTCGGCGGTTGTAAATTCTTCCGTTTTTGTCGGAGCATCAGAAGTTTTTATTATTTTAAGCTCTGCCGATGCCAAGCCGGGGGAAATAGCCGTTGAAGTAATCTTCTTCATTATTAAATACCGACCTTTTTACAGATTTTCTTTGAAAAAATCCTCCAAAATTTTTGCGGAATTTTCTTCGTTTCCGTCCTCAACGGTTATATGTATTTTGTCGCCGTTTTTAACGCCTAATCCCATAAGGGCAATAACCCTTGATGCGTCGGCATTTTTTTCGCCTTTTTCTATGGTTATTTTACTGTCAAGAGATTTTGCAAGCTTGCAAAGTAAACCTGCCGGACGGGCATGAATTCCCAATTCGTCGGTGATAAGATAATCAAAAGTTTTCAAATTAAAGCACCCTTTCTATTGTTATTTATTATTTATTTTGCAGTCGTATGATATTTCTTTGATAATTTTATTCTCACTACTCCGTAACGGCATATGATTGATAATCGCACCGCCGGCAGTGATGAGAAAAAATCCAATCTTTGCCGCAACTCCGACAATATCGCCGCCCTGCATTCCGGCAGGGCAAAGCAGATAACCGATACCCATAAGAATACCGCATATCGGCATACAAGAAATGGGCATTAGCAGTGATTTACCGATTTTTTGTAAGAATCGCATTACATACTCCTCCAATCGGCCTATGTGTGACAATAATACGAAATACATCTTGAAAAGCAACTATACGCAATTCATTTCTGTAATAAATATATCATATAACTTATGATTTTCCAATATATTTTTTGGTTAAGCATAGCACACAGATACGAACTCGCCTGAAACGGCGTGTTTTCGGCATACTTTTGCTTGTCGTCTTTGCCGGGCGACAGCCCGCCTGCATCCTTCGCACAAAATTCTGCTCAAAAACCCACTCTTTTCAGGTCGCAGAATTTTGTCGGAAGTAAATTTGAGACTATGCAAGGCAAAAACGGAGTTAATCCTTTCGGATTAACGAGTATTTTAACGAAGCATAGACACAATATTTACCCGTCAAAATCGGGTTCGTATTTGTGTGCTATGCTTAAGCGAAGCACATAAGGAGATTGTATGTGTGAGACAATGAGATGAAAGACACCTAAAACCGCCATTTTTGGGTTGGTTCGTGATTAAATACTTCGGTATAGGTGTAAATCTGAAATTAAATAATGATTTGCAAAAAAATCGGGTGAGTAAATTTACAAAATAACTTGATAAATGAAATGTTAAATGTTAAAATAAACAAAAGTGTTTTAAGGTGGTTTTTAGTTATGTATCCGTTATTACTTAGTGCGCCGTTAAAGGATTACCTTTGGGGCGGAAACAGATTAAAAGATGAATTTGGTTTTACAAGCGATAAAGAAAAAATCGCCGAAGCATGGGTGTTATCAAGCCATAAGGACGGTCAGTCGGTAGTTTTAAACGGAAAACTTAAAGGTAAAACTTTAAGCGAAGCGATAGAGGTTTTCGGTCAGGACTGTTTGGGTGAAAACACAAAGAAATTTCCGTATTTTCCGCTTCTTATTAAGCTTATTGACGCAAAGGATAAGCTTTCGGTTCAGGTTCACCCCGACGATGAATATGCCCTTAAAAACGAGGGTGAATTCGGCAAGACCGAGATGTGGTATATTGTTGACTGCGAAGAAGATGCCAAGCTTATTTACGGCTTAAATAAAGAGGTAACGCAGGATGAACTTAACGAAAAGATAGAAAACGATACCATAACCGATATTTGCAATTTTGTTCCCGTTAAAAAGGGCGATGTGTTTTTTATTAAGTCGGGAACATTGCACGCAATAGGAAAGGGAATACTTATTGCCGAAATTCAGCAAAATTCCAATACTACTTATAGGGTTTCCGATTACGGTCGCCTCGGCGCCGACGGTAAGCCGAGACAGTTGCATAAAAAACAAGCAAGCGAAGTAATTGATAAAAAACCGACCGCACCCTACAAAAAAGCGACCGCAAAAACTACTTCATTCGGAACTTTAACCGAACTTGCAAAATGTAAATTCTTTACCGCAAATCTTATTGACCTTGACGGTGCAACAACGGTTAAAAATGAAAAAAGCTTTGTTTCGCTTCTTGTTTTAAGCGGTAAGGCAAACCTATCTTACCAAAACGAAACACTGGAACTGAAAAAGGGAAGCAGTGTGTTTGTTCCTGCCGATTTTGAGGTGAAAATTTCGGGTAAAGCGGAAATAATCGTTTCAAATGTATAGGATTTCTTGTTAGGACAGCGGTGAAATCAAAAAGAAAGTAAATTTTTTAATAAGTTAACAAAGAAATATCCACTCACCATAGGCGAGTGGATATTTTTATATATTCATATATTTCCGTCTTTTACCGATGCGCGATATTCAAGCGGTGTAATGCCTAATTTCTTTTTGAATACGGCATTATAGTAATTTGAATCGCTAAAACCGCATTTTACGGCAATTTCCTTTACCGAAAGTGAAGTCATAGTCAGTAACCTTATGCTTGTTGATAATCGTGTGTTGGTGAGAAATTCGCTGTATCCGCATTTAAAGGTATCCTTGAATTTCTTGCTCAGGTATTCCTTTGAAAAACCGAATTTTTCGGCAATAAGCGATAAGCTTAAACCGTTATCGGACTGATTGGCATAAATATACTGCGCAATTTCATCTAAAATGTGATTGATACGGGTTTTTGACCTGTCTGCGGTATCATCATCAATTTGGGAGTCATTGCGTAATATATAGATTACAAGTTCGGTCAAATGAGCATTGTAAAGCTGAAGAGAATAATCATCGTAATTTTTTATGGCATCTCGCATTTTTTCCATAAGTTCTTTGAGATATTGACGGTCTTTTTCGTTAAGGCGGTAGTGACATTTTGTAAAGCGCTTTTGAAGACTCGGACTAAGCGAAGATTCCGAAAAGGAGAGCAGGTATCTTTCATGATAATCTCCTTCTTGGTTTTCTATTGAATTTGAAACCTTATGCACAACCTGCGGAGGGATAACTACCAAATCGCCCGGACGGATTTCATAGGATTTATCCTTAATAAAATATCGGCGCTTTCCGGAAATGAGGTAATAAACTTCGTATGTCGGATGGAAATGAGAGGCAGGCATCTTATCGGCGGATAGCTCCTTATTATAGTGCCAAAGGTCCGGCTCTGCTTTAAAAAAAGGACGAGGCATAATTAAATTTACTCCTTAAATTTAATTGTTTTTTCGGTTTTGAGAAAGTATGCTTTTCAGCAATATAAGTGTATCATTTTTTTATCATAATTTCAAGTGTAGTTTTTGAAAAAATATAACTAATTTTGGTAATTATTGCCGAAAATGTTAATAAGATATGTAAAAAATATACATTTTTATAAAAAACGCAGATTAAAAAAACATTATTTTTTATTATGAAATATTAAAAAAGTAAAATTGTGTGGAACGGGCAGGGGTGTTATAATTATTGTGGAGATAATAGATTAACTGTGCCTATATATAAATTTAATGCATTTATGGTTGCCGGTCGGCGATTTGTTCGGGCATTTATTTTCCGTAAAAAATGCGATTATTTTCAGAGAGGTGAACAAAAAAATGAAGCTGACTTATAAGAAAAAAAGAAGCATAGCGGGATTCTTGTTTGTTTTGCCGTTTATTGTTGGTTTGCTTGTGTTTTTTGCTCAACCTATGTGGCTGCTTATTAAACTCGCCTTTACCAATATGAAGTTCGGTCAGGGTGTCGGCTATGTCCTTGAACCGCTCAAAAATATTTTTGATAACTTTAAGTATGCCTTTGCCGGTGACGCATATTTTCCGACATATCTGTTTACAAGCTTCGGAAATCTTTTTTATGAAGTTCCTTTTATTGTTTTGTTCAGCTTGTTTTCGGCTTCGGTTTTGAATAAGAAATTTCACGGAAGGACCGCAATGCGCCTTATTTTCTTCCTGCCTATCGTAATCGGTTGCGGTCTAATTATGAATGTGATACAAAACGGAACAAACGAAATAATGATGACCTCAAGTGATGAACTGTCATTCTTTAATACCGAGGGCTTAACGGGTTTACTGTTGTCAACGGGATTGCCCGAAGGGCTCATCGAGGTAATCTCAACGCTTGTTGTCAATGTTTCCGACCTTGTATGGCGAAGCGCTTTGCAAATTCTTGTTTTTCTTGTTGCGCTTTTGAGTGTCCCCGAATCCTATTATGAGGTTGCAAAGGTTGAGGGTGCAAAGGCATGGGAAACCTTTTGGAAGGTTACTTTCCCAACGGTTACTCCTTATGTCCTTGCATTGACTATCTACACGATAATTGACTCCTTTACCAATGTTGATAATAAGGTTTTAAGTTACATAGTTTCATTTTCCAATACGCAAATTGAATATTCAAAGGCCGCCGCAATGTCCTTAATCTTCTTTGCGGTTGCGATTATTTTCATATTGATTGTCTTTTTGATTTTCAGGCCGTTTGTATTTCAAAAAGACCGTATAGAGTAGGGGGAGGGTGAATATTTTGAAAAAAGAAAGCAAAACGGTTTCCGACAATAGCAGGCGTATTGAAATTTCACCTGCTTATTATCTCGGAAAATCACTTTCCACACTCCTTAGATGGTTGTTTTTAATCTCAATTTCATTTGTAATTCTATATCCGCTCTTTTATATGTTCAGTATGTCACTTCGTTCAACCTCGGACTTCTATGATATTACGGTTGTTTGGGTGCCGAAGAACTTTACATTTGAGCATTTTAAGTATGTTCTTACAAAACTCGGTATTGAAAAGCCGATGTTCAGAACGGCGTTAATTACGGTTGTTTGCGCTGCAGCGGAAATTTTTGTTTGTTCCGCAGTCGGTTACGGCTTTGCAAGATTTAAGTTCAAGGGCTCAAATATACTGTTCGGTATAGTTATTTTTACAATAGTTGTTCCTCCTCAGATTTTGAATCTTGCCAACTATCTTCTTGTTAAGAACTTTGATATTTTCGGAATTATCGGGGCATTAAGCGGCGCTCCTTCAAAAATAAATCTTCTTGATTCGGTTTGGGCATTCTTTTTACCTGCCGTTTCGGGTATGGGAATAAGGTCGGGCTTGCTGATTTTGATATTCAGGCAGTTTTATGCTTCCATTCCCGTAGAGCTAGAGGAAGCATCGTTGATTGACGGTTGCGGTTTTCTTAAAACCTACTTTATGATTATGGTTCCGAATTTATCCAACACATTTTTGCTTTGCTCAATTCTTTCGGTAGTATGGTATTGGACGGACTATTTTTATGCGCTCATTTATCTTCCTACATGGAAGACGATGGCTTTGCAGGTTCAAAGAATTTATGAACTGCTGTATAACAGATTGGGCCTTACGGGCGACAGAACGGTATATAACATTATTCCGAAAACCTTAGCCGCCTGTTTGGTATTTATTTTACCGCTTCTGATAATGTTTCTTGTTATACAAAAATGGTTTTCTCAAAGTATTGAAAATTCAGGACTTGTAGGATAAAAGTTTTTAGTGAGGGAAGATAATGAAACGACTGATTTCGGTTGTGCTTTCTTTGGTAATGCTTGTCGGCGTCCTTGTTGTTCCCGTTTTTGCCGAAACGGCAGACGGTGTCGGTTCAAGGACGGTTAAAGAGGGCGAAAACGCATCATATAATCTTGTTGCCGAAGAAAGTGCGGGATATTTTATTAAAATTGAATATATCGCCGTCAGCGGTCGCAGTGTTTCCCCAAAAGCGGCTGTAACGGTTGATTCGGCATATTCAGGCGACCAAAAGGATGTTTTTGAATTTTCAAGAGTTTGGTCCGATGTGCGAAAGGGAAAGAGATTTAAGACCGATGATTTCGGCAACGAGCTTTCGCCGTCACCCAAAGAGGTGTTTGTTCCCTGCGAAAAACTGATTTATCCTCAGGATGAAAACCGCAAAAAAGGATATATTTTGGCAAAAGGCAACCATACGGTAAATATTTTAATGCTTGAAGAGGGAATAAGCATTTTAAGCGTTTCTCTTGTCAAAGCAGATAAGACAATAAGCTATTCGGAATATCTTGCCGCGCAAAAGGGCAAGGTCAATAATGCTTCAAAAGAAATTTTCAAGGAAGCCGAGCTTTTATATCAAAAAAGTCATCTGGAAATTGCGGTTAATTACGATAGAACATATCCCGATATAAGTCCCAACAGTCCCGAAGTAATAAAGTATAACATAATCGGCGGCGGCTCTTGGTTACATTCGGGTCAGTGGATTTCCTATGAAGTTGATGTTAAGGAAAGCGGATTTTATTATCTTAATTTAAGATACCGACAGCGCACCATTGACGGTATTACCTCACGAAGAAAGATTTATATTGATGACAAGGTTCCTTTTGAGGAACTCAACTGTGTATGCTTTGATTCTGCGGCAAAGTTTACCGATTATACTTTAGGTGACGGTGAAAAAGGTTATAAAATATATCTTTCAAAGGGCAAGCATACCGTTAAATTTGAGGTTACGCTTGATACATTAGAGGATATAATCCTTGATTTTGAAAATATACTTGATACCCTTAATAAACTTTCAAGTAAAATAAATGTTATTATCGGTGAAAGCGCCGATGTTAACCGTGACTATAATTTTTCCGATGCCATACCCGATTTGTCAAAAACTTTAAAGGATTCATCGGACGGTCTTAAGGATATTATAAAGAAATTAAAGAGCGATGAAGCCGAGGGCTCTCAAATTGCGAGAATCAAGGAATCGGCGCGCCTGCTTTTTGAAATGTCCGAGAAGCCAAACGATATTGCGGGGCAAATGGAATACTTCAGAAGTCAGTTGTATGACCTTGCGGCCGTTCTTTCCAATATGAAAACTCAGCCCCTTGAACTTGATTATTTTAAGTTTGTTCCATGTGACAGTAAGGTAAAACATAAAAAGGCAAGTTTCTTTGACAATGTTAAATTCAGAGCATTATCTTTTCTTTACTCCTTTACGGGTGAATACAATTCCATCAGTAACGGCAGTGAAGAAAGCATTGATGCATGGATAAATTTAGGCCGTGACCAAGCGCAGGTATTAAATCAGCTCATTAAAGAGGATTTTACCGCAAAAACGGGCATAAATGTCAAGCTTTCGCTTGTTACAACGAATATAATGACCGCCATAGCTTCCGGCAGGGCTCCGGATGTTGCCCTTTATCTTACGGGTGATAATATTGCCGACCTTTATTACCGAGACGCATTGGTGGATATGAGTAAGCTTTGCGATACCGATAAAATTTTACCGAGATTTCATTCTTCCGCTACCTCGGCTCTTAAGTATAACGGTTCGGTTTACGCCTTGCCCCTTACGCAATCATATCAAATGATGTTTTACCGCACGGATATTTTCAAGGAATACGGATATAAGGTCCCGAAAACTTGGGAAGAAACCTATGCGCTTCTTAATTTAATGCAAAATGACGGTATGCAGCTCGGTATCGGTATTACCGAAGAAACATTTAATATGTTTTTGCTTCAATCCGGCATTTCGCTTTATAATGACAAAGTCACCAAAACGAATTTAACGGATATCAGGGCAGTTAATGCCTTTACAAGCTGGACAGAGCTGTTTACCAAATACGGTATTCCGAAATCCTACGATGCGGTAAACCGTTTCAGAACGGGACAAATGCCGCTTGTAATCAATGATTATACATTTTATAAAACCGTTTCCATAAGCGCTCCCGAAATTAAAAATTCATTTGCAATGGCGCCTATTCCCGGAACCCTTCGCAAGGACGGAAGCTTGAGCAGGGCGCAAAATTCAATCAATTTAACGGGTGTTGCAATAATTAAAAAGAAAAACAAAAAATCATCCGATTATTCGGGCGCTATGAAATTTGCCGATTGGCTTACAACCGATGGTGTTCAGGAGAAATATTCCTTCTATTCGGAAATAAGAGTAGGTATTTCGGCGAGAGTTCAAACCGCAAATTTGAATGTTATGGATAAGATTTCATGGTCGGGCGCAGAACTTTCGGCGCTTAAAGAACAGTGGAAATCGGTGGAGAAAATACCGATTTCGCCTATACATTATTATATTACAAGAAACTTAAACAACGCTTTCAGAAAGGTCGTTTATAATTATGAAAGCCCCCGTGATGTTATTTACCGCTATGACGGTGATATCAATGAGGAGCTGACACGAAAACGAGAAGAATTGGGATTGGAGGATTGAATATGAAAAAGACTAAAAGACCGTCTTTGCTTAAATATACCGAGAGTTATTTAATGCTTGGCTTTTGGTTTGTATTTTTTGTGTTTTTTACTCTTATTCCCATAGGTATTTCGGTTGTAATTTCCTTTACCGACTATAATATGCTCCAAACACCGCATTTTGTCGGCTTTAATAATTATATTCGTTTGCTTTTAGACGATGAAATATTTGTGAAATCGCTTGCTAATACCTTGCTTTTTGCTGTAATTACAGGTCCCGTCGGGTATTTGATTTCCTTTATAATTGCTTGGTTTATCAACGAAACCGGCAGAGGTATAAGACCGTTTTTAACAGTTTTATTCTATTCTCCGTCAATCGCCGGAAGTATTTATGTTGTTTGGACTTATATTTTCAGTGATGACTCTTACGGTTTGCTTAACAGCACACTTTTGAATATGGGTATTCTTAAAAAGCCGATACAGTGGCTTACCGATACCAATTATAACTTTTATGTAGTTATCGTTGTTATTCTTTGGATGAGTATGGGAACAAGCTTTTTGGCTTTTATTGCAGGATTGCAGTCCCTTAATAAATCCCTTTTTGAATCGGCTGCCATTGACGGAATAAGAAACCGTTGGCAGGAGCTTTGGTATATTACGCTTCCTCAAATGGTGCCCCAGCTTTTAATAGGCGCCGTGCTTACGATTTCAACATCTTTTGCCGTAGGTGCCGTTCCTGCTGCTCTTACCGGAAACCCCAGCACCGACTATTCAACGCACACTCTTATTTTGCACATTGAAGATTACGGAAATACCCGTCTTGAAATGGGTTATGCTTCGTCTGCCGCCGTTATCTTGTTTATCATAATGGTTGCTACTTGGTTTGTAATAAATAAGGGCGTTCGTTCGCTTGGAAAGGATTAAGTGTATGAAACAAAACAAACTTAACCGTTCCACCGGCGGAAATATCGTTGTTATACTGTTCTTGCTCATTATGGGCTTGTTTACGGCATTTCCGATTTATTTTTCAATAATTAACGCCTTTAAACCGCTCAGCGAGTTATATCTTTTCCCGCCGAGATTTGTCGTTTATAATCCTACATTTAATAACTTTAAGGATATTATCGCCTTACAGTCGCAGGCAACCGTTCCGATGGAAAGATATATCTTTAATACGGTTTTTGTTGCCGTTGCAACGACTGTTATTTATGTTTTCCTTGCCTGTCTTGCGGCATATCCTTTGGCAAAGCATAATTTTCCGGGCAAGGAATTTATTCATAAGCTAATAGTTTTTGCCATTCTTTTCAGCACTCAGGTTACCGCACTTCCGCAATACCTTCTAATGTCCAAAACCGGTATGCTTGATACCTATTGTGCCTTGATTTTTCCTGCGCTCGGAAGCTCTTTCGGAGTATTCCTTGTAATGCAGTTTATCGGGGCTTTCCCTGACGATGTTATTGAAGCGGCAAGAATTGACGGTTGCTCGGAGTTCGGCGTGTTCTTTAAGATTGTATTTCCTTCGGTAAAACCGGCTTGGGTAACACTTGCAATTCTTACCTTTATTGCAAACTGGAATGCTACCGGAACGCAGGTTATTTTTACCGAGTCACTAAAACTTCTTCCAACCATGATGAATCAGATAACCGCTGCCGGAATAGACCGTGCAGGTGTAGCGGCAGCAGTATCCTTTATTCTTATGATTCCGCCGATGGTTTCGTTTATCCTCAGTCAGAGTCAGGTTGTTGAAACAATGGCATATTCGGGAATTAAGGAATAATAATTTAAAAATTTTCAAAGAAAGGCAGGGGAATTATGATGATAAAGAAATTTATTTCGGTTACGGTTGTATTTGTTTTGATATTTTCGTTTGTTTTGGGAATAAATGCTTCGGCAATTACGAAAACCGATGATTATCAGTATGATGAGAATTTTCATTCTATCCCCGGCCCTAAAACATATACTGCCTCAAGGGTGATATACGGTCGTGATATGGGTGTTGACGGTCTTACAACACCGTCAGATATCTTTGTTGACGAGAATAAAAACATTTATATAGCCGATTCGGGTAATAACCGTATTGTTGTGTTAAACAGTGATTACAAGCTTATCCGTATCATCAAATCCGTTTCTTCTCCCGACAAGAAAAACGAGCTTTCCGACCCTAAAGGTGTATTCGCCAAAGACGGGTTTGTATATATCTGTGATACGGGTAATTTCAGGGTTATATCCATTGACTCAAATAATAATGTTGTAAGGATTGTTAAGGGCAAGGATTTAATGTCTGTGAATAAAAACTTTGTGTTTAAGCCCGAAAAGGTTGTTGTTGATTCAAACAGTAATATTTTAGTGGCTTCAACCGCTGTATATCAAGGTATTATGCGTTTTGACGGTAAGGACAAATTCAAGGCGTTTTTTGCTCCTAATCAGGTTGAAACGGGATTTGCGACCTTTGTAACATCGTTACTGAAAAAGTTGTTTACCGATGCGCAAAAGGAAAGCTTGCAAAAGAATCTGCCGTCGCCATACAGTAACCTTTATATTGATAATGAGAATTTCGTATATGCTATCGCTGAAAATGTGAAAGATGGACAGAATATCAAAAAGTTAAATTCCTCCGGCACTAACATTCTTGCCTATTCTTCGGCACTTGAAGAAAATCAGACCTTCGGTGACTATGAAGCGGATGATACCAAAATAAATTTCGCCGATATTCATTGCGATAAGAACGGATATATGTTAGCGGCGGACAGCGCAACTCAAAAACTGTTCCTTTATGATAAAGAATGTAACCTTATTTCCATATTCGGCGGAAGCGGCGACTCCGAGAGTCAGTTTTCGTCAATCAGCGCAATAGAAAAGCTTGATGATGACTACTTGATTCTTGACAGTGAAAATGGAACTTTAACCGTTTTATCTCCGAACTCCTATATGCGTCAGGTGATTGTTGCTCTTAATTACTATCAAAACGGCGAATATGATAAATGTGAGGAAATTTGGAAGAGTATTCTTGATAAAAACAGTAATTTCCCGTTTGCTTATAAGAGTCTCGGCAGAACACAGTATCACTTAGGAAATTACAAGCTTTCAATGAAATACTTGAAAACCGGCGGAGATACATATTTTTATTCATTGGCGCTTAACGAATACCGAAAGGAATTTGTTAAAGAGCATTTCGCGGTTTTGCTTTTCGGAATAATAATTTTTGTTGTTTTATTTGTTTTTGCAGTTAAAAAAATCAAAAAATTTTTACTGTCAAAATAGAAAGGGGGAGAACTTAATTGAGTAATCTTAAGTTGTTTTTCAAATCGTTAAAATATAAGTTTGAAGACCGAAAAAATGTTACAGTAACTAACGGTTTTGAAAAATCTATGCTCATTTACCCCTTCAGACTTTTTACTCATCCGATAGAAACCTTTAATGATTTGAAATATGAGAAAAAAGCGTCTTTCAGAATAGCCAATACACTTGCTGTATTATTTGTTTTGTTGCGGCTTTTTGAAAAGTTGTTTACCGGATATTTATTTAATAAAGAAGATGCCAAAAGTATAGATATGTTTTCGGTTATATTTATCGCTGCGGGAATTCTTCTTGTTTGGACCTTGTGCAACTGGGCAACCTGCACATTGTTTGACGGCGAGGGCTCAATGGGGGATATATGGATTGCGGTGACCTATTCTTTGGTGCCGTATATCATATTTCATTCTCTTTCAATCGCACTGTCGTATTTCTTTACAAGCTCCGAAGCCGTTTTTTATAATTTCTTCTGTGTTTTAGGGACACTTTGGACCTTGATTCTTGTCTTTTTGGGGCTGATGGTTGTCCATCAATATACCGTTCTTAAAACGGTTCTGTCTGTTTTGGGAACACTTTTGATTATCCTTTGTTTCGTATTTTTACTAATGCTTTTCGTAAGTATTTTTCAGCAAATGTATAGCTTTTTATTGAATATTATCCGTGAAGTTGTCGTCAGAAGACTATAATCGGTGTGATTTTTGTGAAAGGAGAGATAGTGTGAAAAAGGTTATTGCTTTTTTACTGTGTATTACCGTTTTTGTCGGAAGCTTATCGTTTTCGGTTTTTGCCGACAACGATAGTAGCGATTTTGCAGACGGTGACAGCGAATATGTTTTAATATGCGAAAATAAAAACTTATCTCTTTTTGTAAATACCTATACTGCCGATTTTTATGTTACGGATAAAAGAAACGGAAAGATATGGACTGCCGTTTCTGACAGTAACAGGTCGCTTCTTAATATTGCATACAGCGGTGAAAATAATCTTTCCATTCAAAAGGATACCGATTCTCCGGATGTAAGCTTTGAACTTTATCAGCTTGACAACGGCATAAAAACGGTTTTCATTTTTAATGTTGAAAATTCAAAATTCAAAATTCCCGTTAAGACCGAACTGAAAGAAGATTCAATAAGAATAACGGTTATATACAATGAAATAGTGGAAAAAGGCGCCGGTAAAATTCTTGAAATTTCGCCTTATCCGTATTTTGGTATGGGCAAATTCTCCGATGACGGCTATGCTTTTATTCCCGACGGAAGCGGAAGTATTATTGATTATAAGGACATAATATCAAAGGACGGAATGAAGTATTGCGGCAGGATTTACGGCGATGACCCGTCCGAAAATTTGATATATGACGAAAACGGTAAAATGAAAACGGCTTTATTGCCGGTTTTCGGTGCAAAAAACGCTAAAAATGCAATTTTCGGTATAATTGAAAAGTGCGATGAATTTGCTTTCGTTAATGCAAATATTTCGGAAAATACCGTTTCGGTTTATCCGTCTTTTATTTGTCACGAGTCTGATTTGACCGGTATCCAGCAAAGTGACGGCGGAGTCAGAACAATGACCATAGTTCAAAAGCAAAAGGTTAAGACAAATCCGGTTATAAACTATTTTTTCCTTCTTGGTAATGACGCTTCATACAGCGGTATGGCGCGGTGTTACCGTGATTATCTTTTGAATAAAAAGGTTATAAGCAAAAAAGTTAAGAACAAAACACCTGCGGCTTCGTTTGAAGCTTTCGGCGCTGCTTCGGAATCTAACACCTTTTTGGGTATAAAATTCAATAAAATGGTTTATGCAACAACCTTTAAGCAGTTAACCGATTTTGAAAAGAAAGTAAATAGGTCGGGAATAAAAAACGCAAGATATTATCTTTACGGTTATTTTGACGGCGGTTACGAAGGCAAAACCGTAACAGATGACGGATATCTTCGTAAACTCGGCGGAAAAAAAGGTTACGAAAAATTCCTTTCGGTTGCCGGAAAGAAGAATGTTTATACCGCTTTTGATATTATGTGTTCATACGGTAAAATCTTTGATTTTTGCAGGTCTAACGATTATATAAAATGCCTAAATCAAACGGCAGCTGAGCATCATTATAAGAATCCGGCAAACGGAAAATGGGATACCGATTTAGGTTCTTATAAATATTACAACATAAAAAAGCAACAAAAATATTTTTCAAAATTATTTAAGAATACAAGTGTTAATTCAAATATTATTTTGTCCCGTATGGGTCAGGAATTACCGAGCGACTTTTCAGTATCAAAAACGATGAACCGTGACGGCTTTTTAAGCTTTTATCGTCAGGTGTTCTCAAAATGCCGTGCAAAGAGATTTAATTTAAGCTTTGAAAACGGTAATTTATATTCGGTATCATCGGCAAAAGAAATTCATGAGGTCCCGCTTTCTTCAAGCAACTTGAAAGTTGAAAGCTATTCGGTGCCGTTTTATACTATGGTTTTCCATGGCTATAAGGATATATCTTCAACTCCGGTAAACGATGAAAGCGACAGTGATTCGTTTTTGCTTAATGCTTTTGAGCAGGGCGTTTCCTCAACATTCAAAATTGCCGGTTGCGACGGATATCTTCTTAAAGATACCAAGCTTAATTTCCTTTATAATGCCGATATGAAATATAATTTGAAAAAATCAGAAAAATTCTCAAACGATTATAATGAAATCCATTCGGTTCTTTATAATAAATGTATAGTTGAAAACATAAAAGACGGTAATTTAAGCATTACCGAATATGAAAACGGTTGGAAAATTGTTTGCAATTACGGTGAGAAATCCGCCGCTTTTGACGGCGCCGTTGTTGAGCCGTTATCTTATACGGTAATAAAACCGTAATACTGTTTTTGGAGGAAAAAATGAAAGCGAAGAGTTATTTTTACAAAGGAATATTCGTAAAGCTTTTAGCGGTCGTTATAGCGATATCGTTTGTTGTTCCCGAAATATCGGTTTTGGCATCAAAGGATTCATATACTGCCGTAAAGCTTGATATGCCGAGTATTGCCGCAAGTGACCCGTCATTCAGTATGAAATATGAGGATGTTAATATAAATCCGAATATTAAGGCAATGACATTGAGTTATGCTTGGACCGGCTCAGTTGCCAAGAACAATACAACGCAATATATGTATGTTGCAACGGAAAACAGTAACTCAACCGAAAAGGTATATTCCTTCAAAAAAGATAATGCAATTATGTTCTATGCCAAGCTTCCCGCCGATGCTGCAAAACAGGAATTATTTTTCCAGATGGTTGCATCAAACAGGGGAGATGTAAAGAAATACGGTAAAGAACAGTGGATACAAATAGGTAACAATAAAAAGGTTTATTATCTGCTTAACGGCGATACCGAATGGCAGGAGAGAATTACCCCCGTGAGCTCTGTAGGCGGTAATCTCGGTAATTTGGAATTTTCTGCAGGATTTGAGGGTTGGGTAAAGATTCCTTACGATTCATTTAATATTGATGAAGCGCTTTCAACCGATGTGTTCCGATTTGAATTC
>JAKSQJ010000003.1 GCA_024404195.1 Clostridia bacterium
TGAATAATACAAAGCAAAAATCCTACCGCTTTCGCGATAGGATTTTCGCTTTGGCACGCTGAAAGGGATTCGAACCCCCGACCCTCTGCTTAGAAGGCAGATGCTCTATCCAACTGAGCTATCAGCGCATATTCACTATGGCGGTTTCTGACCGCCATAGTATTTTAACACAAGTATAATTGTTTTTCAAGGTTTTTTTGAAAATAGTTTTAATTTTCTTATTTTGTCATAAGCTCGCAGACAAGGGCAGTATGCTCGGCAGGGTTATCAATGGATTTTCCGCCGATAAGACATGCCTCGCCGTATAAAAGCTTGGCATACTTATTAAGTGTTTCCTTATCGTCCTTATAAAGTGCCTTTAACTTTTCGGCAATCTTATGTGTGCTTGAAATTTCAAGGACAAGCTGCGCCTTAACATTTTCGTTTGCGCCCGGCATTGAATTAAGGGTTTTTTCCATTTCAAGCGAAATTCCGCCCTCACTTGTAAGGCAAACGGGATGATTTTTAAGCTTATTTGTAAAGCGAATGGCATTGACCTTTTCGCCTAATGCCGATTTCATTACCTCAAACATATCCTTTGCGTCTTCGTTTGCGGTTTTGAGTTCCTCTTTTTCCTCATCGGTATCAAGGTTTAGGTTTTCATCGCAGATATTCATAAACTTCTTGCCGTCATACTCCCTTAAAATCATAACGGCAAATTCATCAACATTTTCGGTAAGATAAAGAATATCATAACCCTTATCCTTAACGGCATCGCATTGGGGCAAAAGGTCAATTCTCTCGGTTGTTTCACCGCAACCGTAATAAATGGTGTCCTGACCCTCGGGCATTGCTTCAACATACTCTTTAAGGGTAATAAACTTGCCCTCTTTTGCCGACTTAAAGATAAGAAGGTCTTTTAAGGTTTCGGCATGCATACCGTAGTCATTATAAACCCCGAACTTAATCTGAATACCAAACGCCTTAAAGAATTCCTCATAGGATTCTCTTTCGTTTTTAAGCATTTTTTCAAGCTCACTCTTTATCTTCTTTTCAAGAGTTTTGCCGATAAGCTTTAACTGTCCGTCATGCTGAAGCATCTCTCTTGAGATGTTAAGTGACAAATCCTCGCTGTCAACAAGTCCCTTAACGAAGCTGAAATAATCGGGCAGTAAATCGGCGCATTTATCCATAATAAGAACGCCCTTTGAATAAAGCTGTAAGCCCTTTTCAAATTCCTTTGTATAGTAATCAAAGGGCGGATGCTTCGGAATAAACATAAGCGACTTAAAGGTTGCCGTTCCCTCGGTTGAAGAATGGATAACCTTAATCGGGTCCTCAAAATCCATAAACTTTTCTTTATAGAAATTGTTATAATCTTCGTCGCTTACCTCGCTTTTTGACTTTTTCCAGATAGGAATCATACTGTTAAGGGTGCGAACTTCGGTTATGTCCTCATACTCGCCCTCTTTACCCTCAACGGGCTTTTTGGTAACAAAGTTCATAACGATAGGATGACGGATATAATCGGAATGCTTTTTAATAAGGTTACTGATGGTATATTGGTCTAAAAATTCGCTGTATTTATCGTCATCGGTATCGTCTTTAAGATACATCGTAACGGTTGTTCCGACAGTTTCCTTATCACATTCGGCTATCGTATAACCGTCGGCACCCTTTGAAGTCCAGATATATGCCGTATCGCTTCCGAACGCCTTTGTTTCAACCGTAACCTTACTGCTTACCATAAAGGTTGAATAAAAACCGACACCGAACTGACCGATTATATCAACATTTTCTTCTTTACCGTTCTCGCTCTTAAAATCAAAGGAGCCGCTTTTTGCGATAGTTCCCAAATTTTTATCAAGCTCGTCCTCGGTCATTCCGATACCGTTATCGGTCACCTTAATTGTGCGGTTATCCTTATCAAGCTCAATATAAATCTTAAATTCGTCCGCCTTTATGCCGACATTATTATCGGTAAGCGACTTAAAATAAAGCTTATCAATAGCATCGGAGGAATTTGAAATAACCTCCCTTAAAAAGATTTCTTTATGGGTATAGATAGAGTTTATCATCATATCCATAAGTTTTTTTGATTCTGACTTAAACTGTTTTGTTCTCATTGGTATCTCCTTATTTTAATGAATTAACAATAATTTTTATTTCACCGCTTGAAAGTTCGCTTATGCCGACTTCATCCTTAACCACAAGCAAACCTTTATCGGTAATATCCAAAGCTTCGGCTTTTTTAATTTCGCCGTTTTTAATATATTCAATTTTCCTGCCTAAAACATTTGAACGGGCTTTATATTCTTTCATATATTCGCCGCCGCCCGAATATATATCATAAAAGCATTCAAGAAAGGTATCTATTAAAATTTCTTTATCAAAATTGCCGTCTTTTTTAAGTATGGCACCTGCGATATCCTTTATATCCTCGGGAAAACCGCCTTTCGGCTCAAAAAGGTTTATTCCGATACCCAAAACCGCATAGTCATACTTATCCTTTTCTTTGCCGAAAGCGCCCTCGGTTAAAATTCCGCAAACCTTTTTATTACCGATAAATATATCGTTTACCCATTTGATTTCGGGACTGACGGAAAATGTTTTTTCAATGGCTCTTGAAACGGCAACCGCCGCCATAACTGTTATTTTGTTGGTTTCTTCGCAGGAAAATGACGGATGAAGAAGCAAGGACATATAAATACCGCCCTCGTCGGAATAGAAGCTTCGTCCCATTCTTCCCCTGCCGGCGGTTTGCCTTTCGGCAATTATCAAAATATCCTCTTTTTCTTTACTTGCCATTCTTTTGGCTTGAGAATTTGTTGAATCAAGTTCAAAAAACCGATACTTTTTAATGTTTATCATAACATTTATTTATCCTTTTTCTTGTTATCTTTTCCAAAGGCATAAATTTTTACAATAAAAAATGTCAACGGTCCGCTCAACATAACCGCAACGAGCGCCTTAACAAACTGATTTAATTCAAAATTACCCATAGCGCCGTGAAGCATCGCATAAACTATAAAGCTCGGAAGGTATGAAAAAATAAACCTTTTATACTTTAAAAATGTCGGCCCGACACGGAAAATAAATTTGCATGTAAGGAAAAATGCGATTTGCAAGGAAAATATATAACCGAGTAATGCGGCAGGAGTATCCCCTACGCCGAGCAAAGTAAAGAGGGCGGAAAAGATAGCCGTATCAAGCGTATTTATTATTCCGAAAAGGCAAAATTTGATAAAATGTCTATTAAGAAAAACTTTTTTAACTTTACGAAGTATTTCAACTATTCCGTTTAAGATTACTTCAAGTATCAAATTATCGCCTCCTCATATTAACATAAAAGTTATTATACCATATTATTCCAAAAAAGGCAATAAAAAGGCAGGCATTAAAGCCCGCCCTAAAATATCAAGTTAAAATTATTCTAAAATATAAATTTGAACATTTCTTCTGCCGAAGCTTCTGCATTCGCTTCTTGTTGCAAAGAAAAGATCAACATTTGTAGGTCTTGTTCTGACAAATCCGCCGGTATCGGCAGCGACTGCGTAACCGTAAATAAATCTGCCGTCAGATGATTTGATATAAAGCTTTGTTCCGTAAGGAATAATCTTCGGGTTAACGGCGATATATCCCGGTTGAGGGGTAACACCGGTAGCGCATCTATGACCTGTATAAGTGTATGCCGTTGCCTGAACGGTCATTGATTTTTTATAATTTACGGGAACTCCCTTTGCATCTAATGCTATGGGTTTTGCGGGTTTAAGTGTTGAAATGCACTTAACGGCGCTGCTTGTTATAACCGCCTGACTCTTTTTTGCGGCAGTTCCTATGATGTTTTTTCCGTCAACTGCGGTAGTAAGAATCTGCTTATTATTAACAAAGGTTTCAACAACCTCGCCGTTTATTCTCTTTTGCGTATAGGTGACCTTTTGTTTTCCGTCGGCGCCCTTAACGGTCGTTGTCTTACCCTTTGAAAGAGAAGAAGAATAAACCGTTTTTGTGCTATGCGGTATTATTTCGTTATAACTGCCGGTTACATATTCAACATCATAATACTTGATTGTTGAAGCTTTATCAATAACGGTATCAAGCGAGGGCTCAATCTCATCGTCGCCGTCCATATAAATACCGGCAAAATCAATAATTTCCTTAACCGTTGCCGAGGTAGTATCAACAACAAGTCGGTTTTTACCCATTTCAATAGTAACGGGGAAGGTATATTCAATGGAAACATTGGTAGTGCTTCCCTGCTTTTCGGTAGAGATAATTTCAAAACCGTCGGTAATGTTAACCTTTAACAGTGCCTTGTTAACATCTCCGTTTAAAAGCGTTACGGTTTTAGTTGTCTTACCGTCAAAAATATTAAATCTTCTGACAGTAACACCAAAATAACTTAAAGTGAGAACCGTTACAAATGCAAGTAAAACAGCACATATCGGTCGGCTGTATTTAACGACAAACTCTTTTGTTGCCATCAATGCATCGTCTATTTTCTTTTGAATGGTTCTTTTGCTTTTTTTGCCGTAAAAACTCATTAAATAACTCCTTTTGAATGTTGGCGTTTTTATTTTTATTATGCGCCGTATCTCAGGTCTGCATACAAGTATATGCACAAATTGACGATGTGTCAAACGCAAAATAGGGGGTGTTTTTGTGCAAAACGCCCAAAAGGTTACAAAATATTAAATTGTTACAACTTTGTAACCTCTATATTTCCATACATTTTGTCAAAATTTGTCAACAAAGTTGTTCAGTTCTACAAAATTAAGTAGTTTTATGTTTTTATACGGTTGTTTTTTCGCTTTGTAATATTAAGCGCCGCTTTACAACCGCTTATATATATGTTATACTCAATATAACAAAATCCCTTTTTAAGAGGTGTTTTATGTCGGCGTATAAATCTACGATTATGGACGAGCTTTCGGTTTTAAGGGCCCTTAAAAGAATTTCCCACGAAATAGTTGAAAAAAATAACGGCTCCGAGGATATTTGCATTGTCGGAATTAAAAGCCGCGGTATTCCCATTGCCGAAATCATCGCCAAAAACATTAAACAAATTGAAAATACCGATGTTCCGACAGGGCATATTGATATAACCTTCTACCGTGACGATTTATCAACCGTTTCAAAAGACCCTGTTTGCTCACCTTGTGCTCTTAACTTTGATGTAACCGACAAAAAGGTGATTTTGGTTGATGATGTTATATATACGGGCAGGACCGCAAGGGCGGCCATTGAGGCAATTATATCGCAAGGGCGCCCCTCGGCAATACAACTCGCCGTTTTGGTTGACAGAGGGCATAGAGAACTTCCGATACGAGGCGACTATGTCGGCAAAAATGTGCCTACCTCAAAAAGCGAGAGAATTTCGGTTAAATTTCCGCCCTACGACCAAAACATTTCGGTTGATTTATATGAATAATATAATCCGCATTCGTAAAAACGAGTGCGGATTTGCTTTTTTCGGACTATTCTCTTAAAAGACCGCATATTAAAATGTAAATTCCAACAATAAGTGCCGTAAGGTTTAATCTTCCGTTTACTATAAGAACAATCGCTAAAGCCGTAACCGCCGTTCCGACCGAAAATGTAACAATTTTCACTATCCTCTCGCATTTTAATATATCGTTTATTCTGCTTTTAAGGGTTATAAAAAGCAAGGTTCCGCCGTCAAGACCCTTTACGGGCAAAAGGTTAAAAATACCGATTACAAGATTTATGGCGGCGAAGTTTAAGGAAACATTGCTTTTTGTAATTTTATAGTTTATGTAAAGCGAAACGAACAAAAATATATTAACAAGCGGCCCTGCCAAAGAAACGAAAAATTCGCCATACTTTTTCCTCGGAAAGCTGCCCGTAATGCTTATACTCGCAGGAACAAGCCGAATGGATTTCGGCTGACATTCAAACACCCACATAAAAAATAAATGTCCGCATTCGTGCAAAAGCGCCGCAAAAAGTGTCGGCAGACAGTATCCCGTCCTATCGGTCGCAAGCATAAAGCAAATAACGGCGCAAAACAGAAAAGATATATAAATTTCAGTGCCGAAAAACTTAAACCTCATATTTTCCGTCCTTTCCCAAAACCTCCTCAATTTTCGTATCGTCAAGAATATTTTTTACATACCATTTTTTAAGAGATTTCTTATAGGATTTGCTGAAAAGTCCTATAATAAAGACCGATAAAAGCAAAATTATAACCGTTACCGCCTCAACGACAATACATCTTACAAAAAACGGATTTACCTTAATTTCTTGCGTTTCCATAAAAATACCCTTTCTTATTGTTATATTATATATAATATGGTATAATTACATTATATTATTGAAAGGCGGGAAAATATGCCGTTTTTACCGATTTCTCTTGACGAAATAAAAGCGCTTTGTTGGGAATGTCCCGACTTTATTATTGTTACGGGGGATGCTTATGTTGACCACCCCTCCTTCGGCACGGCTATTATCTCCCGTGTTCTTGAAGCAAACGGCTATAAGGTTGCGATAATTTCTCAACCGCAAAATGATAATGACTTTATGCGCCTCGGCAAACCCCGTCTTGCCTTTCTTGTAAACAGCGGAAACATTGACTCAATGGTGGCGCACTATACCGCCGCAAAGAAAAAGCGCAGTGACGATGCATATACCCCCGGCGGAAAGGCAGGAAAGCGTCCCGACAGAGCGGTTATCGTCTATACAAAAACTCTTAAACGGCTATTTGCCGATACGCCCGTTTTAATCGGCGGAATAGAGGCATCGCTTCGCCGCTTTGCCCATTATGACTATTGGGATGACTCTGTGCGTCCGTCAATTCTTATTGATTCGGGCGCCGACCTGCTTATGTTCGGTATGGGAGAAAAGCATATAACAGAGCTTGCTAACCGACTAAACGGCGGCGAAAACATTAAGGATATTACCGATGTTTCGGGCACCTGCTATACGGTTGATGTTAAAGATTATATACCGAAAAGCGCCAAAGAATGTCCCTCCTTTGAGCTTGTCCGCACCCCTACCGACGAGGGCAAAAGGCAGTATGCAATATCCTGCAAAATACAGCAAGAACAGCACGACGCCGTCAGCGGAAAACGGGTTATCCAGCGCCACGCAGACAAAATAGTAGTCCAAAATCCTCCGACTGCGCCGCTCTCGCAAGAAGAAATGGACAAGGTTTATTCCCTGCCGTTTATGAGGGATTACCACCCTTCTTATAAGGTGCTTGGCGGTGTTCCGGGCATTGAAGAAGTAAAATTTTCGGTTATACATAACAGAGGTTGCTTCGGCGCTTGTAATTTTTGCGCTATTGCATACCATCAAGGCAGAGCCATAACCTCAAGAAGCCACGATTCCGTTTTAAGCGAAGTAAAAAAGATAACCGAAATGGAGGATTTTAAGGGGTATATCCACGATGTCGGAGGCCCGACCGCCAATTTCAGATTTCCATCCTGCGACAAGCAGATAAAAAGCGGACTTTGTCCCGATAAAAAGTGCCTTGCTCCCGATATTTGCCCTGCCGTTAAGGTTGACCACAGCGACTATCTTGAGCTTTTAAGAAAAATAAGGAAAGTTCCAAAGGTCAAAAAAGTGTTTATCCGCTCGGGTATTCGCTTTGACTACCTTATCGCCGACAAAAACGAAGAATTTTTTGACGAGCTTGTAAAACATCATATAAGCGGTCAGTTAAAGGTTGCCCCCGAGCATTGCTCAAATAATGTTCTTAAAAGAATGGGCAAGCCGAGAATAGAGGTTTACGAAAAATTCAAAAAGGAATTTTACCGAAAAACCGAAAATATCGGCAAAAAGCAGTATCTTGTGCCGTATCTTATGTCCTCTCATCCGGGAAGCACGATAAACGACGCCATTGAATTGTCGCTTTTCTTAAAAAAAGAGGGTCTTCATCCCGAGCAGGTGCAGGACTTTTATCCGACACCGGGAACGGTATCAACCTGTATGTTTTATACGGGACTTGACCCATATACCATGGAAAAGGTTTATGTTCCGAAAACGGCGGAAGAAAAAGCTCAACAAAGGGCGCTTTTGCAGTATTACCGTCCCGAAAACCGAAAACTTGTTATGTCGGCACTTAAAAAGGCGCACCGCACCGATTTAATCGGAACGGGCAAGAACTGTCTTATTGCCCCTGACAAGCGGGAAATTTCAAACAATCCGCAAAATAAACCGCAAAAGAAGAAAAAGACCATAAGAAATATCCATAAACCGAAGAAAAGGTAATTAAATATATGAAAATTTCACTTGGAATGAGCGGCGGAGTTGATTCCTCCGTTGCCGCTTTGATACTTAAAAACAAAGGATATGAGGTTTCGGGAGTTACCCTTAAGCTATGGGGCGACCTTGATAAAGATGCGAAGGCAGTTTGCGAACGGCTTTTGATTTCGCATAGGATTATTGACCTTACCGAATTATTTAAGAATACCGTTATTGCCGATTTTATAAACGAATACGAAAACGGAAGAACTCCCAACCCTTGTATTGTCTGTAACGAAAAGATAAAATTCGGCGCAATGCTTCAAAATATTCTTCAAAACGGCGGCGAAGCGGTTGCAACGGGGCACTATGCGAAAATCATAAACCAAAACGGCAGATTTTTACTCGCAAAACCAACCGATTTATCAAAAGACCAAACCTATGTATTATACGGGCTTTCGCAAGATGTGCTTTCAAAGACGGTTTTCCCTTTGGGAGAACTTACAAAAAAAGAGGTCAGAGATTTAGCCGAAGAAAACGGATTTATAAATGCAACCAAAAAGGACAGTCAGGATATTTGCTTTGTTCCCGACGGTGATTATGCAAAATTCATAGCCGAATTGGCGGGAAAACCGACCGAAAAAGGATTTTATACCGATATTTTCGGCAAAAAATTAGGCGAGCATCAAGGTCAGCTTCATTATACAATAGGTCAAAGAAAGGGACTTGGAATTGCGCTTGGCAAACCGCAGTTTGTAATAAAAAAGAATGCCGCCGAAAACACAGTTATTTTAGGCGACGAGGAAAATCTTTTTTATAAGAATGTTCTTGTTAAGAATATAAACTATTTGCCATTTGACAACCTTTCGGGCGACCTTAAAATAAAAGCAAAGCTTCGTTACCGCCATACTGAGCAACCGGCAATTTTACATCCTGTTTCAAAAAGCAATGCAATCATAGAATTTTCAACACCGCAAAGAGCCCCTGCTCCCGGTCAGTCCGCCGTATTTTATGACGGCGATATAGTTATAGGCGGCGGAATAATAGAAAAAGGTGAAAACTGAATGATAGATTTTAATATTGAAAAAATCGCTCCTTTATGCGAAGATTTCGGGTTAACGCTTGATAACAAAGCAGTTGAAAGGTTAAATACCTACGGTAATCTTCTTATCAGTTGGAACGAAAAAATGAACCTTACCGCCATAACCGAGCCGAACGATGTTTTATATAAGCATTTTTACGATTGCCTTTTGTTTTTTAAGAATGTTAAAATCAAAGAGGGCACTAAGATAATAGATGTCGGAACGGGCGCCGGTTTTCCCGGTATGGTGCTTAAAATTGCCCGACCCGATATTGAACTTACACTGCTTGACGGACTTAACAAACGGCTTACTTTCCTGAATGCCGTTTTAAGCGAATTGGGTCTTGACGCAAAAACCGTTCACGCAAGGGCGGAGGACGCCGGTAAAAACAGCGACTACCGAGAAAAATACGATATCGCCTGCGCAAGAGCCGTATCAAATCTTCCCGTTTTATGCGAATACTGCATTCCCTTTGTTAAGGTTGGCGGTTTATTCGTATCAATGAAGGGGTCAAGCGGTAAGGAAGAAGCCGACTTGGCAAAAAACGCCTACAAGGTTTTAGGTTGCGAACAACCTAAAATTTTATGCGAAACTTTAACGGGAGAAGAACAAAGAACCTTTATTGTTTCAAAAAAGATTTCGCAAACTTCTCCAAAATATCCCCGAATGGGTGGTAAAATAGCAAAAAGTGCCCTATAAAAAGGCACTTTTTCTTTTTTTATGTCGGTTTTTGACGATGTGTTTTGCTTTACTTTTTTAAAAGTTTGTCCCATAATGGATTTAGAAAATAAAAAGGAAGACGGACATGAAAAAAACGATAGACCGAAAACTGCTCTTATTAAAACCCGACCGAATTTTATGCCCCGTTTTTCCTACCCGTCGGTTTTATGATGACTTTAACATTAAGCCGTTAGCCGACAGTATCTCCGCCAACGGAATAATTGAGCCGCTTATCGTAAGAAAAAATCAAAACGGGAGTTTTGAGCTTGTTTGCGGATATAGACGGCTTGCCGCCGCAAAGTCCTTGGGACTTCGCCGAGTTCCGTGTATCAAAATATCGGCGGACGACCAAACCGCATTAATAATTTCAATTTCGGAAAACTCCAACCGAACACACCTTAATTTTTTTGAGGAAGGCGAAGCAATACTTAATATCAAAAACCGTTTCGGACTTGATTACCCGAAAATCTCCGATGTTTTGGGAATACCGCAATCGGTTGTTCTGAACAGAATAAAACTGTTAAAGCTTAATAATTCCGTCCGAAAAAGAATTATCGGCGCAGGGCTTGACGAAAAATATGCCGCTCTTACCCTTATGCTATGCGAAAATAAGCAACATTCGTTTCTTAATGCCGTAATAAGCGATGGGCTTTCCTACGAATCGGCAAAAGCCCTTGCAAGACAGTATATTTTAGGTGATATTCCTCAAAAGGAAAAAGAAGAACAGATTTCTCAAGCGCCTAAAAAAACAGCAGTCGGCGATGTTCGGCTTTTTGCAAACAGTTTGTCAAAACTGATTGTTACAATGCAAAATTCCGGCATAGAAGCATATTCAAAGCGAACGGAAAACGAAAAATATATAGAATATAAAGTCAGAATTCCAAAACCGCAGGCGGAAAACTACAAACAACTTCGGCTTGTGTAATCAGCTATCGGTAAAACCCGTTATGTCTTTATTGTCCCCTGAAGGCAGAACGGTTTTATAGGCGGTATCCCCCTTTTACCGCCTCAACCATATTCATCCCCATACACAGAAAACCGCAGCCCTGACGGGTTGCGGTTTTCTGCTTTATTTATATGTTTTCTTTTTTCCTTTTATCAAGGTTTTCCTTCATTATTTCATGAGCGATATTTCCGATTTCGTCGGTATGCATTGTCGCAACATCTTCGCCGGGAATAACCTTTAATACATCAAAATAAACGGTTGTTTTTCTCTTAAATAAATTCTTAAAGCATTTTTCGGAATTAACAAGGGTGCATACAACAACGGGTGCTTTGGTCTTTGTCGCTATCTTAAAGCAACCGTTTCTGAACTCGTGAAGCTCGCCGTCTAAACTTGTATAACCCTCGGGGAAAATACCGATACTTGCTTTATCCTTTTTAATAAGGTCAACCGACTTAATTATGGTCTTTATTGCCTCACGGTTATTTTCGCGGTCAATCGGCAAACAGTAAAGCTTTTTCATTATCTTTGATACAAAAGGGAAAAGCGTATAAACCTCTTTTTTTGCGATAAATCCGAGTTCCAAATCGGGAAGCGCTCTCATAATCACCGCAGGGTCAATATCGTTAATATGGTTGCAAATAAGCATAACCCTTTGATTTTCGGGGACTAAATCCTCCCCCGTAACCTGAACATCAACACGGCAAAGCTTAAAAAGCAAAGGAAGGGTAATTTTAACAAGAAAACGGTAGTATTTATTTCCCTTTTCGCTCTCGCTTTTCGGGTTTACCACAATAACAGAAACCGCAACAATCAAAAGGTGAAGAAGAATAAGCCCTATAAAAAATCCGATAAGCAAAAGCGGAACTATCCACCAGGAATCAGGCGTTCTGAATATGCCTTTTACGGCATCAAGAACAAGCAAAATCACAACCGATAAAACGGCATAAAAACTAATCATAACCTTTACCGCCTTTAATTTTGTTTTCGGACAATGGAATATTCATCATAAAAATCATAATAGGGACAATTATATGTAGATGAGGTTAAAAACCTTGCCATTTCGTCCTCATCTAAATTCATATCGCAAAAATATGTGTCGGTTTCGTCATCATAAATATAATTGGCGCAACTCTCGCACGAGGTTTTTCCTTTGTTCACGAGTATCACCTATTACCCTTCGGTTACTTCCGAACTCTCCGTGGGTGAACTTTCGGTCCCCGATGAAACAACCTCGCTCTCGGTTTCGGAAGATACAACCTCGGAGGAAGTGTTGCTTTGGGTTTCGCTTTGAGTATTCTGCGATACGGCGGAAGAGCTTGTAACCGCAGAGCTTGTTGTTTTTGAAGCAACCGACGAAGTGGCTTTAGAGGAAGATTTTGTATAGCTTCCCGAAGAGCCGCCCTTATACCAATCGTTCTTTTCAATAGGATGTTTTTCAACAAATTCTTTAAGAGTCATATCATCGTAAACTATGCCCTTTACTAACTTTTTGGCATAGCCGATATCATAATAAACTATGGAGCCGAAGCCCGACGGATATGGCGAAATAAGGAAGTTCATATCGGGGCCGCCCTTTTCGGTGTCACTTGAGGTTTGAGGAATTCTATACTGTTCAAAGGTCGGCTTTTTAGTAAGCATATTCCAGCCGAGCGACATAATTTCTTTTGTATCAAGAGAAGTTTTGGTATAAGGAAGGAGCGCATCGGCAAGCTTCATATATTTTGTCTTGCTTAAATTGCGAACCTTATTAAAGAGCTGTTCCATAACAAATCTTTGGCGGTCTGTTCTGCCGTAATCGTTTGAAGTGCCCCAAATATTTCTGCAATATCTTATTCTTGAATAAGCAACCGCTTGAATACCGTTAAGATGCTGTTTTCCCCACTCGGTTACGATATAATCCTTTGATTTCAGCCCCATTTTTGCGCATACTTCTTCAATCATAACATTAATGCCGTTATTATTCTTGCCTCTTGCGGTAACCTCGTTTTTGGTAAGCTCAACATCAATGCCGCCAACAGCATCAATAATATCCGCCATACCGTAAAAATTAACAGCTGCATAATCTTTAATATCAAGACCGAAAACATTATTTAAGGTGTTGACCGCCGTTTCGGGACCGTTATCTTTACCGCCCAAAGCATAGGCGGCGTTAATTTTCTTATAGGTTGTTTTACCGTTAATTTCCATAGGAACAAAGGAGTCACGAAGAACTGAAATCAGCTTAATTTTATTCGTCTTATAATTAAGACTTAAAATCATAATACTGTCGGAGTTTCCCGTAAAGGCGCCCGGTCCCGAGGTAGCACGGCTGTCAATACCGAAAAGAGCAATATTGACAACATCCTTATCAATAGTTTCTGTTGAGTTTATACTGAACTTTTTGTCCTGATTAACATCGTTTATTATTCGCCAAACTCTGCCCGGTGTTATACCGAAAACGGCACAAAGAGTTACAATAACCAACAAAACCGAAACAACCGAAACAATCGCGGTTTTCTTCCCCTTTTTCATACACTTCCACCACTTATATACCTTAAATTTAAAATCATCAAACTTTCCGCTCGCACCGTGTTTTTTTCTTCTATACGAGTGCTTACCGTTATCAAACGCTTCGTCAATTTTTGATGTATCTAACTTAAAACCGTTGGAATTTGAAGAAATATCCTCAAATCCTTCCTCTTTTTTTCTTAAATTTTCAACGATTTCTCTGTAAGCTTCTTCTTCAAGATAATCCTTACCCATTTTCGCCATCCCTAACAATAGAATTTCCGCAAAGAGTTATTATAAATTATTTCTTATAAAAAATCAATTATTTTATCAATTCTTTATAAATATCTCCCTTTTTAATCCCTGTAACCGCCGCCGCATTTTTTGCCGCAAAGGACGGGGGTTGCCCGTTTTCAAGATATTCTTTTGCGATTTTTACCGCATCGTCAAGCGTATATGTTTCGGCGGCTTTTTCTTTTCCCCGAACAACCAAAACATACTCGCCTCTCGGCTGATTTTCCTCAAAATATTTAATCGCCTCATCAAAAGTAAAGCGGAAAACGGTTTCATGAACCTTTGTAAGCTCCTTGCAAATTGCAATTTCTCTGTCCTCGCCGAATGTTTTTGACATATCGTCAAGGGTTTTTAACAGCTTGTGAGGTGCCTCGTAAAAAATCATTGTCCTCGTTTCGTCCTTTAACTGCGCCAAATGCTCCATTCGGCTGATACGGTTCATTGACAAAAAGCCCTCAAAACAAAATCTGCCCGTCGGAAGTCCCGAAATACAAAGCGCTGTTGCAAATGCAACGGGCCCCGGCACCGATTCAACCTCAATACCGTTTTCATAAGCGGCTCTAACAAGATTTTCACCCGGGTCGGATATCGCAGGCATACCCGCATCGGTAACGACGGCGCAAGTTTCCCCCGATAACATTCTTCCGATTATATAATCTTCTTTTCTATCTTTATTATGCTCATAATACGACACAAGCTCTTTTTTAATTTCAAAACGGTTAAGAAGTTTGAGGGTTACTCTCGTATCCTCGGCGGCGATAAAATCAACCTCTGATAAAATCCTTTCCGCGCGGGGAGAAAAATCCTCTAAATTTCCTATAGGAGTTCCGACAACATAAAGTTTTCCCGCCACTTTTCACACTCCTTGCCGATTATTCGGACGGCTCTTCGGTTTTTTCCGAAATACTGCTTTCTTCCTGTTCTTTTTCTTCTTCTATGTATTCTGTTTCCGTTTCTTCCTCTTTTTCAGGATAAATCGGCTCTTCTGTTTCCGGCATTTCTTGCACTTCTTCCTTATAATCGGGGTTTGGAACTATAAATACACATTGCGAAGAAATTGCCTTATACCTATTTGCAACAATATCAAGTTTGTATCTTACAATTCCCCTTTGAGGGTCACAAATAACCGCAATATTTTTATCAACATCGTAACCGATAAGAACATAACAATGCTCGGGCGCTATCCAATAAACATCCTTACCGCCGAATGTTCGTTTTATGGTTTTATGAGGAAGCGCCGGTTGATTATCAGGCGTATTAAGCGCCGATGTTCCCCATAAAACAACGGGACGGCCCTCGTCAACCTCTTTAAGTATTTTTTCAAAACTGCTTCCGCTCATATTTTTGGCAATATATTTTCCGCCGTTTTTTGATAAATATCTGTTTGCCGCAACTGTTATCGGCTTTGCATAGCAACCGAAGCTATGAGGGTCGCTCGGCTCCCCGAAAAACTTTTCGCGCCAATCGGTAGGGTCGGAGCCCTTATCAAGATATTCGTTACTGCTCATTTGGACCTTTGTAACGGTATAGCCGTAAAAGTTCAAAACGGTGGTAAGGGAGGTTATTTCGCAACCCGTCGGAAGCTCGGGGTTTTGACAAAGATATTTAACATTTAATACCTTTGACCTGTTTATAAGACTTGCAAAATTGACCTTTTCGGTCTTTACTGCAACAACCGTTTTACTGTCCTTTTCAAGCTTGTCACTTTCCTGCTTTGCGTCGGCAACCTGCTTTAATTCACTGCTTGAAAGCTTTTTGGCAGGGGCTATAACGGGCTTTTCTTCAATTTCTTCCTGTATAATGGGGATTTCTTCAATTTCTTCCTGTTTTGGCTCAACGGCTTTATTTTCCTTCGGCTTCGGCTTAACGGTTTCCTTTTTGCCGAAACGGACAAATAAAAATCCGCCGCATATTACCGCAACGCATAAAAGCGATATCAAGGTAACCGTTAATTTGGTTTTATTCTGTTTCCTTTTTTTAGAATGTTTTTTAGCCATATCAGATTTCCCTTATTTTATAAACGGTTTTCTTTATACGGACCGTAAATTCTCTTCATTTCGGCGGAAAAATCTCCGTTTTCTTCTATATAAAGGCAGGGCTCAATTTTAAGCCCCGTATTGCCGCAACGCCTGCCCTCAACAAGCACAAGCCACGGCTCCTCGCCTATTCTTTGAGCAACCGTTCTAAGCCGTTTCGGCTCTATTTTATACTCTCGCATAAGGTATAATAGTTCGGCAAGTCGCTCGGGACGGTGGCACATACAAAGCCGTCCTGTTGTTTGCAAAAGCTTTGCCGAAACCTTAATTATATCCTCTAAAGTGCATTCGGTTTCGTGCCTTGCCGCTTTATCAATATTGTCGGGATTTTTAAGCCCCGCATTCGGGGCTTTATACGGAGGATTGCAGGTGATAAGGTTTGCTTTGCCGAACTCCACCTTGCCTTTTAGGTCAATTAGGTTGGAGTTTATGGGGAAAAAGGTATCAAAACCGTTTTCCTTGGCGGTTTTTTCGGCAATTTCGGTAGCTTCCAAAGAAATATCAACACCGATACATTCTTTTATATTCTTATCCCTTAACATCAAAAAAGGAATAATTCCGCAACCTGTTCCGAGGTCAATAACCCTGTCTTTTTCTTTCGGTTTGGCAAAATCGGCAAGTAAAACCGCATCGGTGCCGAAGCCGTGATGACGGGATGTATAAATATAGACATTATTCCCGATAGGTTGCTTTGATAACTTTATGCTCTTGTCCATTTTACGCCGTTCGGTGTGTCCTCAAGAACAATTCCCATATCCTTTAATTTATCTCTTATCTCGTCGGCAGTTTTAAAATCCTTATTCTTACGGGCTTCGGTGCGCTTTGCGATAAGCTCTTCTATTTCGCTGTCCAAGCCCTCGGTTTTTCTGTTATAAACAAGGCCTAAAATGCCGGTTAATTCGTCAAATATTTCGGCACAAGCGGTAAGGGCGGTTTTTCCTGCACCGTCAGAAATAACGGTGTTTATCTCACGGACAAGGGAGAATACAGCCGCCAAAGCATCGGCGGTATTGAGGTCATCCTCCATAGCGTCAATAAACTCCTGCTTTCTTTGTTCAATAAATGCGGGGATTTCGCCGCCCTCTTTTGCATTTTTAAGGGCAAAATCAATATTATCCCGACAGGTATAAAGACGGTCAAGCGCATTCTTGCCCTGCTCAATAATATCAACCGAATAGTTGATAGGACCTCTATACTGCGAGGAAATCATTAAATATCTTATCGGCTCATAGCCATATTCGTTTGCAACATCACGAACGGTAAAGAAATTATTAAGCGATTTTGACATCTTATGGTTATCAACATTGATAAAGCCGTTATGCATCCAATAATGCGAAAAATCGCAACCGTTGGCACATTCGCTTTGAGCGATTTCGTTTTCATGGTGTGGGAAGATAAGGTCAAGACCGCCGCAATGAATATCAATGGTTTTACCTAAATATCTTCCTGCCATTGCCGAACATTCAATATGCCAACCCGGTCTGCCGTTGCCCCAAGGCGACTCCCAAAACGGCTCGCCCTCTTTTGCGCCCTTCCAAAGACAAAAGTCCATCGGGTCTTCCTTTATATCTCCCGTTTCAATTCTTGCTCCTGCCTCTAAATCTTCAAGCGGCTGATGAGAAAGCTTACCGTAATCCTTGAACTTTTTACTGCGGAAATATACATCTCCGCCGGCACAGTAGGCATAGCCCTTTTCCATAAGTTCAGATATAATTCTTTGGATTTCGTCAATATTTTCGGTGGCTCTCGGATGAACGGTAGCTTCTCGGATATTAAGTCCCTTTGCGTCAACCCAGAACTCTTTTATAAATCTTTCGGCAACCTCGGGAACGGTTATACCCTCCTCGTTTGCCTTTTTAATAAGCTTATCGTCAATATCGGTGAAATTCTGAACGAAAGTAACCTTATATCCTCTCCATTCAAGATAACGCCGAAGCACATCAAAAACGCAAAGCGGTCTTGCATTTCCGATATGGATATAGTTATAAACCGTAGGACCGCAGGCGTAAATCTTTGCCTCGCCCTCTTTAATGGGGATAAATTCGTCCTTTTGTCTTGTAAGAGTGTTAAAAATCTTCATTTTATTCACCTTTTGCCTTTTCTAAAAGTTTAATGCGTTCCTCAAGCTTATCAATTTCCTGCTGAATTGGGTCGGGAATATGTATCTGGTCAAGAGGATTATTATCTATCTTTTTGCCGTTTTGACGGACAACATGTGCCGGCACTCCGACAACGGTTGAATTGGGCGGCACCTCGTGAAGCACAACGGCACCGGCGGCAACTCGGGAATTATCCCCTATCTTAAAGGGACCTAAAACCTTGGCTCCGGCACTTACCATAACATTGTTGCCTAAGGTCGGGTGTCTCTTTCCGACATCCTTACCCGTTCCGCCTAATGTTACGCCCTGATATAAAAGGCAGTCATCGCCTATCTCGGCGGTTTCGCCTATTACAATACCTGTTCCGTGGTCTATTACAAGCCGTCTGCCGATTTTAGCGCCCGGATGTATCTCAATTCCGGTTTTTCGGGCGGCTCTTTGAGAAATAAGCCGTGCTCTGAAAAAATGCCCCTTTATAAAATGCTTATGGGCTCTTCTATACATACGAATTGCCTTAACACCGGGGTATAAAAAGAATATTTCAAAGCTTGACTTTGCGGCAGGGTCTCTCTCCTTTACCGCAGCAATATCTTCTCTTATTTGGTCAAACATAGTTTTCCTCTTATTTTGATGAATTTATATACTGTTTACTGCCGTTTAGGTAAATAACACCCGAAATAACGCACAAAACGGCGGAAATCCAGAAAAATACCATAATTACTATATCAAAAATGTTTTGATATTTTGCAAGACAGTCGCAAACATACATAGCGGCATAAGCGGCAAGAGCCAAAATAATACCGATCATTTGACTTACGGTTTTTGATTTGCCCCAAATATTAGCGGCGATTACCTTTCCGCCCGAGGACACAACAACAAGACGGATGGAAGAAACCATAAATTCTCTGAATAAAACGATAAACGCAATAGCGGTTACCTGCCAACGGTAGGTTGGATTTGTGCCATACATACTGATAAAGCCGAGGTATGCGGCGGTGGTCAGCATTTTATCGGCAAGTGGGTCTAAAAACTTGCCGAAATCGGTAACAAGATTATACTTTCTTGCCATTTTACCGTCTATCATATCTGTAAGCGAAGCGCCGATAAACAAAACAAGGGCAACGATATAAAGCCAGTTAAACTTGTAAGCCAAAAGCATGGCTGCCATAAAAAACGGTGTTGCAATTATTCTTGCAACGGTCAATTTGTTCGGTGTGTTCATTAAATCATCTCTCCTAATAAATCGTATTCAATAGTATCAAAAATATTAACCTTGACGAAATCGCCGGTTTTAAGCGGTTTTTTCGCCATAAAGAATACTTTTCCGTCTATTTCGGGAGCATCGCATTCGCTTCTTCCGAAATAGCATTTTATATAATCGTCATAGCCCTCTATTAAAACTTCAAGGGTTTTGCCGTTCTTTTCTTCGTTCTTTTTTGCGGATATATCCATTTGGGTTTCCATAATGTGTTCCATACGGTCAACCTTTATTTGCTCGTCTATCTGGTCGGGCATATTTCCGGCAACCGTTCCCTCCTCGGCGGAATAGGTAAAACAGCCCAATCGGTCAAACTCCATATCCTTAACAAATTTATGAAGTTCGCAAAACTGCTCGTCGGTTTCGCCGGGGAAGCCGGTAATAAGGGTTGTCCTAAGCGTAATACTGGGCACTTTAACCCTTATTTTTTCCATTAACTCCCGTAAAGAGTTTTCGTCACCCTTGCGGTTCATTCTTTTAAGAATTTTGCCGTTACAGTGCTGAATGGGTATATCAAGATATTTAACAAGCTTTTCTTCGCTGTTTAAAAGGTCTAAAAGCTCGTCGGTTATTCTTTCCGGGTATGTATATAAAGTTCTTATCCAATGAAGTTCTTTTATTTTGCAAAGTTCTTTAAGTAATTCGCAAATTTTCGGCTCGCCGTAAATATCGGTGCCGTAGGCGGTTGTGTCTTGCGCTACAACGATAAGCTCCTTAACTCCGCCTTTCGCCAATTTTTCGGCTTCTTTTACACATTCCTCAATAGTTCGGCTTCTCATTCTGCCTCTTATCAAGGGAATAGCGCAATAGGTGCAACAGTTATCGCAACCGTCCCCTATTTTTAGGTAAGCGGTATAGGGAGCACCCCCTAAAATTCGGGGAGCATTAAGGTCTAAATCGGTTTTCTCGCCATAAACATTCTTAAAATTGCCGTCAAGCGCATCGTTGACTATTTTTGCGATTTCACCGTTTTTGCCTATTCCGACGCAAACATCAACCTCGGGGATTTCCTCGGTAACATCGTCCTTATACCTCTCGGCAAGACAACCCGTTACGATAAGCGCCTTGCATTTACCGTTTTTCTTATATTCACTTGCTTCAATTATGTTTTCTATTGCCTCTTTTTTTGCTTCTTCAATAAAACCGCAGGTGTTGATTATTATTGCATCCGCCTCGGCTTCCTCGCTTGAGAGCTCAAAGCCCGCCTCTTTTAACGCATAAAGCATCATTTCGGCATCAACCTGATTTTTAGGGCAACCTAAAGATACAACGCTTACCTTTGCCATTTTTAATCCTCAAAAGTATATGTCAGTTCCTCCTCGTATTCTTTAAGAACAGCCCTTACACCGCCGAAAGAAAAGCCCTTTCGGATTAGCGATGCATATACTTTTTTAATACTTTCTTTGTCTTTAATTTTGTTTTTATACTTTTTTTCAATTAAATCTCTTATTTGTGCGGCTTCGTCCTCGGGAAGCTGTGCTACCGTTTCTTTTGCGATTTCTCGGGGGACTCCCTTTTCGCAAAGCTTATAGTAAATCTGCCGCTTTGAAGTATTGCTTTCAAAAAGCCGCTGACTGTAATTAAGGGCATACCGCCTATCGTCAACAAGACCTAAATCAACAAGCTTTTCTAAAACACGAGCGCAAATTTTCGGGTCAAATCTTGCGCCTACAAGTTTATCGTAAAGCGCCTTTTCGGTGCGGTCAGCTCGGTCTAAATACCATAGCGCCCTTGATTTTGCCCTCTCGTATTCGGAGGTTTCCTTAATCTGAGCAAGCTTTTCTTCGGATATTTCGGTATTTTCCCTTAACCCCTCGCTGTCGGCAATATCAAGGTCTATAAGGGCATCATCGCCAAAATCAAATTTAAGACGGACAAGATGCCCTTTTTCTCTTTTTCTTTCGGTTATTCGCATCAGTCATCAACCGCAATATCAATGTTTACATTCTTGCGGGGCTTTTGCGGCTCAATATCCTTTGAGTCAACCGTCTCAATTACCTGCTCTTCCTCGTTTTCCTCGTCTGTATGATTCATAAGAGCGTTATATTTTTCCATAATTTTATCTTCAAGCTCTTTTGCAAGTTCGGGATTTTCGGTAAACAACTGCTTAACATTATCCTTACCCTGACCCAAACGCTCATCATTATAATAGAACCATGCGCCCGAGCGTTTAAGAATTTCAAATTTAAGTCCCATATCAACAAGCTCGCCGACCTTTGAAATTCCCTTACCGTATATAACATCAAATTCGGCTTCCTTAAACGGAGGTGCAACCTTATTTTTAACAACCTTTGCACGGGTTCTTGTTCCTATCGGCTCACTGCCGTTTTTAAGAACCTCAATTTTTCTTATGTCAATGCGGACAGATGCATAGAATTTTAATGCTCTGCCGCCGGTTGTTGTTTCGGGGTTGCCGTAAAGAACACCGATTTTTTCACGAAGCTGGTTGATAAAGACAGCGCAACAGTTTGACTTTGAAAGTGCGCCGGTTAATTTTCTCATTGCTTGCGACATAAGACGGGCAAGCTGACCTACATGGCTATCGCCCATTTCGCCCTCAATTTCCGCCTTTGTTACAAGAGCGGCAACCGAGTCAATAACGATAATGTCAATAGCGCCCGAACGGACAAGTTGCTCGGCGATTTCAAGGGCTTGTTCGCCCGAATCGGGTTGAGACACCAACAAACTGTCAATATCAACGCCGAGTGCCTTTGCATAAACAGGGTCAAGAGCATGCTCAACATCAATAAATGCGGCGGTGCCACCCTGCTTTTGCGCCTCGGCAACACAGTGAAGCGCAACGGTTGTTTTACCCGAAGATTCGGGACCGTAAATCTCAACGATTCTTCCCTTCGGAATACCGCCGATACCGAGCGCCATATCAAGAGAGAGTGAGCCCGTGCTTATATGCTCAACATTCATTGAAACATTTTCGCCGAGTCGCATAACGGCACCCTTACCGTATTGCTTTTCAATTTGCTCAACCGCCGTTGCAAGCGCCTTTGCCTTTGCCTCGTTTGGTGCAGTTTCGTTTACCTGCTTTGTTTTCTTTTCTGCCATAATTGTTAACCTCCAAAGTTATTAGTATAAGGGGATTACCCTTGTGACAATTTTATTTAATTAACTGTCCCGAAAACAACCCTGTCGTTTTCGGAATAATCTTTTACTATCTTAATATCGTTAAAGCCCTCGGCTTCCATTATGGCTTTAACCGCTTCGCCCTGGTCAAAGCCGATTTCAAAAACCAATGCGCCGCCGCTTCTTAAACACTCTTTATATTCTTTTGCTATAAAACGGTAAAAATCAAGGCCGTCCTTTCCGCCTGCAAGTGCGGTTTCGGGCTCATATTTTACCTCGGCTTGAAGATTTTTAATATCTTCCGCTTTGATATATGGCGGATTACTGACGATTAAATCGTATTTTTCGTCCTTTGCGGCACCGTCAAACACATCCGCCAAAATAAGCTTTGCGTTTTCGGGAGCGTTGTTTTTTATATTTTCTCTTAAATATCTTGCCGCTTCCTCATATTTTTCAAGCAGGGTAACAGAAGAATTTTCCGTTTCGGCGGCAAGGGTTAGACCTATGCAACCCGTTCCTGCGCAAATATCCAAAATCTTCGGCTTTTCGGCATCCTTTAACACTTCAAGACAAACATCTATGACCGTTTCGGTATCCTGACGGGGAATTAAAACTCCGGGACCTACTTTATATGACCTTCCGTAAAAATCCCAACGCCCTAAAATATACTGCAAAGGATAATGAATAAGCCGTTGCTTCATAATGGCGGTAAGGTTATTCTTTTGAAATTCGGTCAGTTCGTTTGAATAGTTGCTTAAAATTTGCGAGTTATTATAACCCGTTATATATTTGATAATTTGTTTTGCCTCAAAAACATCGTCATCAATTCCCGCATTTTTGAGTTCCTTTTTTATGTTGTTATATGCTTCAAATATCGTCACTTTTCGGCTCTTCCTCAATAACTGTTTCTTCTTTATCAATGCTTCGGTCAACATCGGGATTTTCCGGCTCGCAGGCACGAAGCGCCGCAATGGCAATCTCTATCATATCGTCCTCGGGGTTTTTGGTAGTAATTCTTTGCATCCAAAGTCCCGGTGCGGAAAGAATTTTCGTTATTATGTTATCGTATTTTCCGCAAATTCTCAAAATCTCAAAACCTGCGCCGCAGATAATCGGGATAAGAAGAATTTTAACGACTACCCAAAGCCATCTTATATCGTAAACGCTCGGAAAAATAATCTGAACAACGGTTGAAAAAATAATACTTACCAAAATCATTAAGATTAGAAACGAAGTTCCGCAACGGGGATGAAATCTTGACTGTTTACGGACATTTTCAACCGTAAGCGGAAGTCCCTTTTCATAGCAAAAAATCGTTTTATGCTCGGCACCGTGATACATAAAAATTCTTTTCATATCCTTCATATAGGAAACGGCGAACATATAGCCGACGAAAACGGCAAGCTTTATAAACTGCTCCATGCTTGACCTTAATATCGGGTCAAAATCGGTATCAAAAAGCTTGCGAAGTCCGCCGACGGCAAGACGGGGCAGATACATAAAAAGTGCCACCGAAATTGCAACTCCCAAAACCGTTCCTATCACCATAACGATACTGATAATGGCATTCTTTTTCTTTTCGGATAATTTTTCGGATTCTTCCTCGTCGTCAATATCGGTAAAGCCCGAAATATCCGCCGATTTCATCATAGCTCCGTAACCTGTTATCATTGACTCTATGTATGCAACAATTCCCCTTATAATCGGCAGACGGAAAAAGGCATATTTTTTCCTTAACGATTTATCTTCAATGTATGAAATATCAATGGTTTTATCGGGTTTTCTGACAGCCATGGCGGTTTTTTCGGGACTTTTCATCATAATTCCCTCAATAAGTGCCTGACCGCCGATTGCGGTATATTTTGCCATCAATCTTCCTCCTTTAATTCAATTTCGCCGTCGGTTTCAAAAATATCCTCCGGCAGTTTATCGGTTTCTTCCTTTATTTCTTCGGTTTCGGGGATTTCGTCCTCTTTTGATAAAATAACCTCTTCGGTTTCCATTATAGGTTGCTCCTCGGGCGGCTCATAGTTCGGGAAAACCGCCGTAACGGTAGTTCCGACACCCTCGGTGCTTTCAAGGAACAAAAGCCCGTTATGTTGCTTCATAATTTCATCCGCAACGGCAAGACCTATGCCGCTTCCCCTGACCGTTTTATTTGACTTAAAGAATTTTTCCTTAACCCTGTCTATATCCTGAGCGGGAATACCGACACCGGTATCCTTAATGATTATTTTAACGCAACCCTCTTCCGGCTCAACCGTTACAAGAACAAGACCGCCCTTTTCGGTATATTTAACCGCGTTGTCAATAATGTTAATAAACACCTGCTTAATTCTGTCGGGGTCGCCCAAAACCATCGCCTCAAACTCGGGCTTTGAATAGGAAACCTCAACGCCCTGCTTTTTGGCAAGCTCGGTATACATATCGGTTGCAACCGAAATAATATCAACGATATTGATAGGTCTTGTATTGACGGTAAGGCGTCCCGACTGCATTCTTGAAAAATCAAGAAGCTCCTCAACAAGATTTGAAAGGCGGTCGGCTTCGCTTAAAACAACATCAAGACCTCTGCCGACAAGCTCTTCATCGGTGCCTAACGACATTTTTGCCGTTTCGCCCCAACCCTTAATGGCGGTAAGCGGTGTGCGAAGCTCATGAGAAACAGAAGAAATAAAATCGTTCTTCATGGTTTCGGCTCGTTTTAACTCGTCCGCCATCGTATTGATAGCCGAACAAAGTTCGCCGATTTCATCGTCGCTGTCAATTTCTATTTTCTCGTCAAATTCGCCCAAAGCAATTCTTCTTGACATATTGCTGACATCACGAATCGGGCGGACAATGGATTTTATGAAAAATCTTCCCGAAACAAGGCAAATCGCAAGAACTACAATGGATAATAAAACAATAAGCAGAATATCAAAGGTTATTTGACGGTTTGTGGCTTTAAGCGAGGTGACCCAACGGTATGCGCCTAAATATTCTCCCGACTGGTCGTAAACGGCGGTGGTTTCGGCATAAATCTTTTCGCCGCCGTAGTTTTTGCCCTTATATGAGCCGATATTATCCTTTGATTTTAATGCCTTATCATAATCGGGAGCGGTATAGTTATCGCCTAAAATTCCCGTTGTTGAAAGAAAGAGGTTGCCTTTTTTATCAAAAATCTGAACCTCAATTTTATCTTTATAAGCAAAGGATTCGGAAACGGAAACGGCAACATCCTTAAAATTATCCGAATCTGTCTGCTTTAATACGGAAAAATCATAAACATAATCATTGCCGAGGGAACGCACCCTCTCCATATAGCTTGTTGAAAGGAATGCCGAAAGCAAAACGGCAACAATAATAACGGCGGCAGCCAAAATCAAAAATATATTTGCAAACCATCTGACTGCGATGCTTTTGAACTTAAAATCAAAATCCATTTTGCTTTCTCCTTTCTTAAAAATCACTCTCAAATTCAATCAGTGTTCCACTTATAACCCTGTCCCCAAACGGTAACAAGATAACGGGGGAAGGACGGGTCATCCTCTATCTTCATACGAAGGCGTCTTATATTAACATCAACGATTTTTTCTTCACCGTAATAGCTTTGCCCCCAAACCTGCGTCAAAATCTTTTCTCGGCTTAAAGGAATATCGGGGTTTGCAAAAAAGTATTCCATCATTTGAAATTCAACCTGAGTAAGCTCAATATTTTTGCCGTTTCTTGAAAGGGTCCTCTTTCTTATATCCAAAACAAATTCGCCGCGGATGATTTGATTTGTCCCCGAAACCTTTTCTTCGCTTTTAAGGGTTACCCTTCTGTAAAGGGAGTCAACCCTCGCCAAAAGCTCGGCAGGTGAAAAGGGTTTGGTAACATAATCGTCGGCGCCGGTCATAAGTCCGCTTATCTTGTCCATTTCCTGCGACTTTGCGGTCAGCATTATTATTCCTATGGACTGATTAACCTTTCTTATTTCCTTGCAGACGGTTATACCGTCTATTCCCGGCATCATAATATCAAGAAGCGCAATATCAAAACCCAAAACATCGGTATTGAAAATTTCAAGTGCCGCTTCGCCCGAATTTGCCTCAACCGTTTCATATCCGGCTCTTTTAAGGTTTATGGCTTCAAACTCTCTTATTGCGTCTTCGTCTTCAACTATCAAAACTCTTTTCAAAATTCCCGGCTCCTTTCGTTAAAAGTTATTAAAAACAAAAATACTCTCGGTTTCCTTTTCGGTAAGCTTTAATTTACCCTCATAATCGCCCGACTTCATAATAAACTTTTCACCGTTTTTAGCGGCAAAAATTTTATCATAATCTTCGCTGCTGTCATCCTTGTCCGTTACCTTAACCGTAATAATCGGTTTTCCGACGGTTTTTAAGGCGGGGTCATAAGCCGTAACCGTTCTTGTCCTCTTATCAATATCCTTTACGGCGGCAATATTGCCGACCCAACGGGCAGGAACAATTAAACTGTATCCGTCTATCACATTTACAAGGTCAATTCTCTTGACCGTCAGCATTTCGCCGTTAAAGGAGCACCATTTGATATAGTCAAGCGTTTCACTTGAATTTTTATCGGCATTCGGCAGGGCCATCGCAACGGGTATTTCGGGGATTTTATCGTTGTTTATATCGGCAATCGGTATTCCCGCCAAACGAAGCATTTTCATCGTTCCGCCTTTGTCGTCCATATTAAGCAGCGGATTTACAAGCATACCCTTTGAGACAAAAAGCACCTCGGTTATGGCGCCGACGCCCTTTATCTCGTCAATATATACCGCCGGCTCGCCCGTTGAAAGGTTTGACAAAACGGTGTTGCTTATCGCCGATACATTTCCGTCAAGGTTACAGCTTGATACCTTTGAAAAACCCTTGTTATTAAAGCCGAACAATGTTGCGGTATTTGTGTTATCCTTTGCGGTAATCTTTTGAATAAGCAGTTGATTTTTTCCGTTGCCTATCAAATCGCAACAAAGAAAACCTGTATATTCGTTGGTCATCAGTTCGTAAAGCTTTCCGTTTTCGTATCTGAACGCCACCAAGGTTTTATCATTGTTTCCGAAAACATCAAAGCCGACAACGATTTCCTTTTTCCCGTCCGCATTAAAATCGCAAAACTCAATTTGCTCAACCGAGGAAGCAACAATCTTAAAATCATATTTTGATTTATACTTTTCGTTTTCTTCCTCAACAATATTAAGATGCATAGATTTATTTTCGGGGTCCGAAACGCTGTAAAAAACAAATGCCTCTTTTGTTTTATCCCCGTCAACATCTTCAAGAATAACGGCGCTTCTTTTTTCGCCGAGCTTCGGATATTCAAGGGTGTATCCTCCCGAAATACTCTTTTTGAGTGCCTTTTCAATATCATACATTTTGCCGGTAAGGCGAGGAGTTGACAAAAGTTCATTGGTATCAACCGAATAAACTCCGCAGCTGCAAAGACATAAGCAAACGGCAATACATAAAACCGCACAAATAACTTTTTTCACAGGGATACACCTCCTTTTTCGCATATATAGTCATTATAGCATAGTAACAACAAAAATGAAAGTATTATTTATATAAATTTATATAAATATATAGAGCGGAAAAAGTTTTATCTCTTTCCGCTCTTTTATCATAGCAATTCTTTGTAGTATAGTCCCCTTGTAAAGTCCTTCGGCGGATATGCCGTTCTTTTATACTCTCCTGCAATTTTTTCACATTCGCTTGCCGTTTCGGTAACAAACGAAAGCAACAAAAAATCAATATTTTTATAATCCGATTTTTTATCCGCAAGATAAACAGGAACGCTGTTATAAAGTTCGCTGTATCCCTCTTTACATCTTATAGGAAATTTCGTTCCCAAACGGTCGGTGATTTCTCCGTTTTTGTCACATTCCGCGCAGGTTTTTCCGTTTTTAAGAGGACAGTTTTTCATACACATTAAGGCAAGCCGTCCGTAAGCAAAAATGCCTTTTTTTGCCGCCGCATTAAAGTTATTTGCTTTCTTTAAATCCATTTCCGCCGACAAGGTTATTTCATTTAATCCCAAATTTTCAAGCACATTCGCCGACATTTCGTTTAAAACATTAAGACCTATATCGCCTATAACCTCAAAGCCGTTATCGGCGGCAATTTTAACCGCCGAAAGAGTTCCGCAAAACGCCTTGTTTATGCCCTTTTCTTTAAGCCGTTTAAGTCGGGATATGATGTTTTCTTCGTTTGCCGTAAACCTTGGCATATCAACCGCCAAACTTTCGGGGGGAATTGCCGAATTTTGCGCAACATCAAGAGGTAAAATCATTAAATCAAAATCGCTTATATTTTCGGGGATTTGCTCGTTTCTTAAAAATTTTCCGTATATTTTCTGCGTTTTTTTACGGCAGAAATTTTCGCTGCTGTATTCCTTTTCAATAAATCTTCTTTTTGGAATTTTTCCAAAAATTTCGCCCATTTTTTCGCAGGCATTTCGCCTTAATTCGTTGATTTCTCCCGAAGAAACAAACAGTCCTTTGTCAAGCAAAACTTCTATACTTTCAGGGATATACGGCGTTCCGCCTAATTTTGATAAAAGGGCGGTTATCCCCTCTTTTGTTGCCGGTTTATTTTTGGCGGCTTTCGGATTTTCGCCAAAGACGGCAACCTCGTTTTCCCCTGCCGTCATTGTTATTTTCATCGGCTTATCTTTTAGTATTTCCGCCGTTATATTTACGGGTATTCTTTGAAACTCGTTTCTGTAAAGCCCGTGCAAATATGTATAAGTTTCCTTTGATTTTTTTGCGTCTTCGGCACTTCTTACGCCGAACATTTGCCTGCCCAAACTGTTTTTATAATAGCCGTCGGTAAAGCCCGAACGGGAAAAAACACTCTCCAAAATCTCGCTTGATTTTTCGTCTGTAAATCCCTTTTCGGCACTGTTTTTGCAGGATGTTACCGCCGCCGCAATATATTCGGGGCGCTTCATTCTTCCCTCAATTTTGAATGAATAAACACCCATTTTTATAAGTTCATCCAAAAAATCAAGAAGGGATAAATCTTTTAAGCTTAAATCATAACCCGTTCCGTTCTTAACCGAAAAAGGAAGTCGGCATGGACCTGCGCAAAGCCCACGGTTACCGCTTCTTGCTCCCAAAACCGACGACATAAGGCACTGTCCCGAAAGGCACATACAAAGCGCCCCGTGAACAAAAACCTCAACCTCCATATCAAGCCGTTTTGCCTCGTTGCAAAGTTCAATCAGTTGGCTTTTGCTCATTTCCCTTGCAGGAACAACCCGACAAAATCCCATTTCTTTTAATAGCGGTAATGCGGCAGGTGAATTTACCGACATTTGAGTTGATGCATGAAGCTCAATATCGGGCATGGTTTCGTGAATTATTTTTGCAAGTCCCAAATCGCTTACGATAAATCCGTCAACCCCTGCAAAATATGCCTTTTTCGCCGTTTGAACAGCATTTTTAAGTTCCTTATCTTTAATAGCAATATTAAGGGTTAAATACATTCGGACACCGTTTCGTTTGCAGTATTTTACCCCTTGTTCCATTTCTTCCTCGGTAAAATTCTCGGCATTTCTTCTTGCGGAAAAATCTTTGAGCCCGAAATAAACCGCATCGGCACCGCTTCGCACCGCCGCAAAAAGCGACTCATAAGAGCCGACGGGCGCCAAAATTTCATACTTTTTCTTTGTCATACTTTATCCTCAAATTTTAAGTGTTCTTATTGCATTTAATACCGCCAAAACAAGAACTCCTGCATCGGCAAAAGCGGCAAGCCACATAATATACGGTAAACCGAAAGCCGAAAGCAAAAGCACCAAAACCTTTATTCCTATGGAAAAAACTATGTTTTCTCTGGCAATTCTTTGCGATTTTTCGGCGATTTTTATTAAAAGCGGAATTTTTCTTATATCGTCATTCATAATGACAACATCCGCCGCATCTATTGCGGCATCGCTTCCGAGTCCGCCCATGGCAACCCCGACATCCGCCCTCGCAAGAACGGGAGCATCGTTTATGCCGTCACCTATAAAAGCGGTTGTTTTGCCGTCCTTAATTATATTTTCAACCTCCGATACCTTATCGTCGGGAAGAAGGGAATATTTATAAATATTTATTCCCAAATCTTCGGCAACCGCCTTTGCGGTTTCCTCGCCGTCGCCCGTAAGCATAACGGGGGGTCTTTTCATTGAATTTATGGCTTCAACCGTTTCTTTGGCACCCTCTTTTACGGTATCCGAAATTACGATATGCCCTAAATATACACCTTTGAGTGAAATATGCACCGTTGTTCCGAAGCGGTGACACTCTTTATAAGAAATACCGTATTCGTCCATAAGTTTTTCGTTACCGATTAAAACTTCTTTTCCCTTGACCTTTGCGATAATTCCCTTGCCCGAAATTTCACTTACATCAAGCGCCTCGTAAAATTCCTCACCGTTATAATGAGAAACTATGGATTTTGCTATCGGATGATTACTTGATTTTTCAACCGATGCGGCAAGTTTAAGTATATTTTCCTCGTCCGCTTCCTGCGGATGAACGGCGGCAACCTCAAAAACACCCTTTGTAAGCGTTCCCGTCTTATCAAAAACGATATTATTTAGCTTTGCAAATTTATCAAGAGAATCCGAGCCCTTAACTAAAATTCCGTTTTTTGAAGCACAGCCGACGGCGCCGAAAAAACTAAGCGGCACCGATATAACAAGAGCGCAAGGGCAGGAAACAACCAAAAATGCAAGAGCGGAATAAAGATTATTCTTCCATTCGCCGTTAAATAACGACGGAACAACCGCCATTATTACCGCAAGTGATACAACAACCGGTGTATAAATCCTTGCGAATTTAGTTATAAATCTTTCGGTTTTGGTCTTTTTTTCGGTTGCATTTTTAACAAGCTCTATAATTTTTGCCGCAGATGATTCTTCGGCGGTTTTTGTGACCTCAACCTTTATGGTTGCGGATAAATTTATTGTTCCGCTGAAAACTTCCGCGCCCGATTTTGCCGAAACGGGCATTGATTCTCCCGTTAAAGCGGAATTATCAATTTTTGTTTCGCCCTCAACGATTATTCCGTCGGCAGGTATTCTTTCTCCCGCCTTAACAAGCAATATTTCGCCTACTAAAACATCCTTTGCGTCCTTTTGGATTTCGCCGTCCTCTTTTATAACCCTTGCCTTTTCAGGACAGATTTCAATAAGCGATTTTATGGATTTTTCGCTTTTATTTTCCGCAATATCCTCCATAATTTCGCCTACGGCAAAAAACATCATAACAAATATCGCTTCGGCAAAATAGCCCATGATAAGAGCGCCTATGGTCGCAATACTCATAAGAACATTTTCATCAAAAAACTCTTTTTTATAAACCGTATTGAGCGCCGCAAACAAAACCTCGTATGAAATAACAAAATACGACGGCAAATAGATTAAAAGCTTAACAAAAAACGGTAATTCGGGAAATAAAAACTTTGTAAAAACAAAGGCGACAAACAAAAGTATTCCCGATATAAAAACCTTAAAAATATCTTCGTTCTTTTTCATTTTTTTACTCCGTAATATGCTCCATACCCATTTCAATTATGGTTTTAACATGGTCGTCTGCGAGGGAATAAAGCGATGTTTTCCCCTGCTTTCTGAACTTAACAAGTCGGGCATTTTTCAGAACTCTTAACTGATGCGAAATAGCCGAAACGGTCATATTTAAATTCTCCGCCAAATCACCTACGCATATTTCACTTTCAAACAAAATATGAAGGATTTTTATTCTTGTTGTGTCAGCAAAAATTCGGTATAACTCGGCAAGCTCATAATGAATTTCCCCTTTCGGAATTTTCGCCGTTTTATTGTTGCTTTTACTGTTCATATTCCGCTCCTTAAAAACAAACATTTGAACGATTGTTCAAGTATTATTATATTCCCATTAAAATATATTGTCAACAAGAAAAATTTAGCACTTGATATTTTTGCTCATTCGTTATAAAATAGAGTAAAGAGGTGTTTTACGATGAATGAAAAAACCATGCAATTTTCTTTGGGCGACCAAACCGAGCGTGAGGTAAGAGATACTTTGACTCAGGTTTATAATGCATTAAAGGAAAAGGGCTATAACCCCATAAATCAGATTGTCGGCTATATTCTTTCGGAAGACCCTACATATATTACTACGCATAACAACGCAAGAAATTTAATAAGGCATATAGATAGAGATATCCTTTTGCAATATCTTGTTAAGTTTTACCTCGGAAATTAAGTTTTTTAGGTCGTCGCAACTTTTATTTAAGTAAAAAAATGACTGTCCGTTTAGGACAGTCATTTTCTTTTTTATACATTAAACAATAAATCTCCGTAGGTCGGGTAGGGCCAGTTTTCGCGGGGAACGAGGGTCTCCGCCTTATCGGCTTCGGCTCTGATTTCTTCCATCAACATAAGCACACTCTTGTTATAAAGTCCGCTTTGTTTAAGGATATCGGCTTCGGCTTGCGCCTTTTCAACCTCTAAATCAAGCTTTGTTACAAGGTCAAACAGGTTTTCATAGCAATCCGAAAGGGTTTTGATTATCGCTTTTTCCGCTTTTAAGTTATCGCCTCCCAAAATTCTTGTTTTAATTTCAAGAGTTTTACAACAGTCCTTTACCGATTTTGAAATTGCCGGCATAACATCTCTTTTAACCATTTCACCCAATGTAAGCGCCTCAATATGAACTATCTTGCTGTAATTTTCAAGAGAAATATCGGCACGGCAACGAAGCTCGGCATTATTAAATATTCCGTAACGGGTAAACAAAGAAATGTTTTCATCACTTAAAAGATAGGGAATGGCATCGGGAGTGCTTTTAAGGTTAAGAAGTCCTCTTTTGGCGGCTTCCTCCTGCCATTTCTCCGAATAACCGTCTCCGTTAAAGACAATTCTTTTATGATTATGGAAAGATTCTCTTATTATTTCGCGGACTTCCGTTTCAAAGTCCTTTGCGTTCTCTATTCGGTCGGCAAACTCCTTTAATACATCGGTCATCATGGTATTGAGCATAACATTTGTATCGGAAATTGATGAAGCGGAGCCGAGCATCCTGAACTCAAACTTATTACCGGTAAAGGCAAAGGGTGAAGTTCTGTTTCGGTCGGTATTATCCTTCTTAAATTCGGGAATTGCCTCCGTTCCGATATTCATTTTGGTCTTGCCTCGGTTTTCGTGACTCGTTCCGTTTTCAATATCTTCAAGTATTTCGGTAAGCTCATCGCCCAAATACATTGAAATTATGGTCGGAGGTGCTTCGGCGCCGCCTAAACGGTGGTCATTACCTGCGGTTGCAACCGAAATGCGAAGCAAATCCTGATGCTTGTCAACCGCCTTGATAACGGCAACCAAGCAAAGCAGGAACAATAAATTCTCTCTCGGATTTTTGCCGGGGCTTAAAAGATTAACGCCGGTGTCGGTAGCCATTGACCAGTTATTATGCTTACCGCTTCCGTTAACACCCTTAAACGGCTTTTCGGCAAGAAGGCAAACAAGACCGTGCTTATCGGCTATCTTTTTCATAAGCTCCATTGTAAGCTGGTTATGGTCGGCGGCTATATTTGTCGTTGTGAAAACGGGCGCCAATTCGTGCTGAGCGGGAGCCGCCTCGTTATGCTCGGTTTTTGCAAGAACACCTAATTTCCAAAGTTCATCGTCAAGCTCTTTCATAAACTCTGAAACACGGGGTTTTATAACACCGAAATAATGGTCGTTCATTTCCTGACCCTTCGGCGGAACGGCACCCATAAGAGTTCTGCCGCAAAAAACAAGGTCGGGGCGCTTTTTCCAAAGCTCTTTATCAATAAGAAAATACTCCTGTTCGGGACCGGCAGTAGTGCGAACACTTTTAACATCGGTCATTCCAAAGAGCTTTACGATACGAAGGGCTTGTTTTTCTATTGCATCCATACTCCGAAGCAGGGGCGTTTTTTGGTCAAGCGCCTCGCCGCCGTAGGAACAAAAGGCGGTCGGGATACAAAGGGTATTATCCTTAATAAATGCATAAGAACTCGGGTCCCAAGCGGTATAACCTCTTGCCTCAAATGTTGCACGAAGACCGCCCGACGGGAAAGATGATGCATCCGGCTCGCCTTTTATAAGCTCCTTGCCCGAAAACTCCATAATAATATGTCCGTCATCGGTAGGTGCTATAAAACTGTCGTGCTTTTCGGCGGTGATACCGGTCATTGGTTGAAACCAATGGGTATAATGGGTGGCGCCCTTTTCAATAGCCCATTCTTTCATAGCAAGAGCAACGGTATTTGCAATCTCGTTATCAATACTTTTACCCTCAACCGCCGCATTTCTTAAAAGATTATATGTTTCTTCGGGCAAACGCTCCTTCATTACCGAATCTCCGAAAACATTTGCGCCGAAATAATTGCTTATATTATCCACTTTTTGTCCCTCCGCGTTTTTCATAATAGATATTATATTCCTTAACCTATAACCTGTCAACACCGTAGGGATAATCAATGTTTACTTAATTATTTTTTGCATTTTACCTGATATATTTTGTCATCTCGCTTATTTCACCTAAAAAAATTAAGTTGTTATCTTGATATTATCAACCATTTCGGTTATATAATCGCTGTAACAAAGCATATCTAATAGGGATAAATTCGTGCTTTCGCAGTTTTCAAGAAGATAAATAAAATCATCCTTACCGATACCGTTTGTTGAAATGCCGGTTAGAACGGCACTCAGAAGCGCCTTTTTGTCGGTTTTTCCGTTTTGCATTTTTTCTGCTGCCATAGCGCCGGTCAAACGAACGGTCTTTTCGTTTTCAGAAAAGTTTACTCCGCCTACTCGGTCAATAATATCCCCGAAAAGCTCATAACTTATTTCGGCGGAATATTTTACCGATATACCGCTTTCGTCTTTTTGAAAGACATCCTCGCTTTCAAAGCTTTTTACCCTTATTTCCTTATCGGCAAAATCAAGTAAAAACACAATTCTTTCGCCCTTTGGCATTTCTATTGAAATTCCCATATCTTCGGGCGGCGCGGGGGTATATTCAACATCTTTTTTGGTGTTTTTAACATCCTTATATTTTGTAACACCCTGCTTTGCTCCCGCATAAGCGTAAACTAACCCCAAAAGCACAACCGATGTGCAAAGGAAGCTTACAAGCCCTGTCAAAAATCTTTTTTTCATTAAAAAATCACCCGTTTTGTATTGTTTGACAAAACGGGTGATTTATTCTATTTATGTTTATTTTAATTCGGCTATTGTAACGCCCATTTCTCCCTCGCCGAAAACACCGAGGCGGTAGGACTTTATGCTCGGGTGGCCTTTAAGAAAAGAGTGAACGGCTTTTCTCAAAACACCGGTGCCCTTGCCGTGAATAATCGTAACGGTTGTCATTCCGCCGCGCATGGCGGTATCTAAATATCGGTCAAGCTCGTGAATTGCCTCGTCACTTGCCATTCCGCGAAGGTCAACCTCTCCCTTTACCTCAATTTCGGCACGGGATTTTATCCCCGAGACATTTCTTGTTTTTGGAATTTCCTTCTTTTTAGCCGCCCTTTTGAAGCGAAGGTCATCAAAATCAACCCACATTTTCATAGAGCCGGAAATAACCTGCGCTTTTTTGCCTTTTTCGTTAACATCAACAACGGTTGCCTCTTTTCCGAATGATGCAATAACAACCGTATCGCCCTTTTTAGGCGGAGTTTTGAGTTTTTCCCCGATGATGTTATTTTCAATCGGGTCGGCATTATCTTCAAGGTCTTTTATTGATTTTTTATATAGATTTCTTGCATTTTGCAGGTTTTCAGCGGCATTTTTCGCATTAAGTTCTTTTTTAATTTCTTCAAGCTGATTAAGCAAAACTGCCGAGCGATTTCTCGCATCGTTTACAATATCGTTTGCCTTTTGCCTTGCATCGTCAATAATCTTTTGTTGCTTAATATTAAGCTCGTTTTGAAGATTATCGTATCTTTTTTTGTTGGCTTCTATCTCGCTTCTCATTCGCACGGCGGCAAGTCGCTCGTCCTCCGCCTTTTTGCGCTCGGCTTCAAGCTCTTTGGCGAGTTTTTCAAAGTGAATATCCTCGTCGGAAAGTTCGCCCTTTGCGACCTCAATAATTTCATCGTTAAGACCTAATTTCTTTGAAATTGCAAAGGCATTTGAGGAGCCGGGCATACCAACAATGAGCCGATATGTAGGACGAAGAGTATCAACATCAAACTCGCAGGCGGCATTTTCAACCCTATCGGTATCAAGAGCATAAACCTTTAATTCGGGATAATGTGTAGTCGCAACTGTTTTTGCGCCTTTTTTTGCCAAACTCATTAAAATTGCCTTAGCTATTGCGGCGCCCTCTATCGGGTCGGTTCCTGCGCACAATTCGTCTAAAAGAACAAGAGAATTGCCGTTACACTCGTTTAAGGTTTTTACAAGATTAACCATGTGAGAAGAAAAGGTTGAAAGCGACTGTTCTATTGACTGCTCGTCGCCTATATCGGCAAAAACTCTGTCAAAAACCGCAATTTTACTTCCGTCATCAACCGGAATCATAAGTCCGCACATAGTCATAAGGCAGAAAAGTCCGACTGTTTTTAGGGTTACGGTTTTACCGCCCGTATTCGGACCCGTAATAACAAGAGTATCATAATCTTTTCCAACACCGACGGTTACGGGAACTGCCTTTTTCTGTGCAAGAAGCGGATGCCTTGCCCGTTTTAAGAAGATTTCGCCGTCAGTATTTAACGAGGGCATACTTGCCCCGATTTTATATGCATATCTTGCCTTGGCGAAAATCATATCAAGAGCGATAATACCCTCATAAGATTTCTTTATCGTGTCGGCAAAATCGGCAACCTCTAAAGAAAGTTCGGTTAAAATTCTGTCAATTTCTTCCGCCTCTTTAAGCTCCAAAACCCGCATTTCGTTATTGGCTTCAACAACACTCATCGGCTCAATAAATACGGTTGAGCCGGTTGACGATGTATCGTGAACAATACCTGCAACCTCGGATTTATGCTCCACCTTTACGGGAACGACATACCGTCCGTCTCGCTGGGTTACAATCGTCTCCTGAAGATATTTTGACATAGCTCCCCTGATGATTTTTTCAAGAATATCTTTAACCTTTAAGGAACATGCCGACTTTTTTCTTCTTATATCGTAAAGAGCGGAGGACGCCTTATCGTAAATTTCGTCCTCGCTTTTTATTACAGAGTTAATTCTGTCCTCAATATGCTTGTTCGCATAAAGCATACTGAAATATTTGTCAATGGGTATATCGCCGACACCCTGACAGTCGCTTCTCCACTGCGAAGCGCCACGGACAACCCTTAATTGCTCTAAAACGCATAAAAGCTCATGCACGGAAAGGGTGGATTTAAGCTTACATCTTGCGATAACCGAAGGGATTTCGGCGTTTGCATAAAAGGACGGCGGCGAAAATTTTGACATCAAAAGATATGCGCTTTCGGTTTCGCCGAGCAGGTTTTTTACCTCGTTAAAATCGTTTGAAGGCGCAAGATTATTAAGACCTTCCTTTGCATCGGGCGAAATCGCCTCATTTGAAAGTCGGTTTAACACAATATCAAGTTCTAATACCTTTGCGTGTCTTTTGAAACTGTAATCCATCGTTTCTCCTAAATAATACTATGTAAAAATTCAAGTGTCTTAAATTTATGTTCGGTTTGGTAAACTATATATTTCTCGGTCAAATCCGAAAGATACTTGCCGTCATTTTCGGGAACGGTAAAGGAATAAAGCTTATCAAACGGAGAATAAACAATATGCCTTATTGCGCTTAAAACGGTTTTATTTAACGGAATATTGCTTTGGTCTTTGTTGCAGTTGCGGCAAAAAACGGCGCCGTTTTGACAGTTAAAGAACATAACATCATCTTCAAAAACACCGCAATTATCGCAAGCAACAAGATTAGGACAATAACCCGAAACGGCGGCTATACGAAGCTCGGTTATCGCCTTTATAACAAAGGGGTCCCGCTTTTTTTCGGTTAAAAAATAAAGGGAATTTAATATAAGCCGCAAAAACTCCTCGCCGTATTTTTCGTCAGGCTCAAAAACCGAGCAAAGCTCACAAAAATACTGAGAAACGGCAAGTGTTTCAACATCGCTGTTTGCCGTAAAGAAAAGTTTTATCGGGGTTGCCTCACCTATCCTGTATGCTTCGCCCTTTTTTGTAAGAGAAAAGTTTGAATAGGATAAAAGCGTTGTTCCGCCGCCTCGCTTTGATTTAATACTTTTAACGCCCGAGGCATACGCCTTTATTATACCGTTATCCTTTGTAAGAATTGTTATCAGTCGGTCGGCTTCCCCTATATTCATTTCCTTTATCACGAGTCCGTCGGTTACGAGATTCATTGGGGTCCGCCTCCTTTTTACTGTTTACAAAGCGCAAATAATCTTCGGGTTTTCCGCTTAAAACAAATCTTAACCAGTTTTTATTTTCGTCCATAATAACACATCCTTACAAATATATCATTTGAAGGAAAATGTTATTTATTCACACTTAATTATCGGTTATGTCAAGACCTAAAGTATGTATCATTCCTCGGTTATTTCGCCAACCCTCTTTGACCTTTATCCAGATTTTAAGGTTTGCTCTTATGCCGAAGAATTTTTCAATATCTTCTCTCGCAACCGAGCCGATTTTTTTAAGGGTCGCACCGCCTTTTCCGATGATTATACCCTTATGGGTGTCCTTTTCGCAGAACACGACCGCCTCAACCTCTAAAATCGGTTCGCCCTCGCTTGTATCTCTCTCGTAAAACTTTTCTATATCCACCGCTATACCGTGGGGCACCTCTTTTGAAAGACAGCGGAGAAGCTTTTCTCTTATAATCTCGGCGACCATAACCTTTTCCGATTGGTCGGTTACCTCGTCATCGGGGAAAAAGTGCGGTGAATCCTTTTTATACTTATCAATTTCTTTAAGTAAAATATCAACACCGTTACCCGTCTTTGCCGAAAGCGGAATTACGGCATCAAAATCATAAAGCTTTGAATAAACGGTGATAAGCCGTAAAATTTCTTCCTTATTTTCAAGCAAATCTATCTTGTTGATAACAAGAACGGCAGGAAGCTTTTTCTGACGGAAACGGTCTATCAGTTCAAGTTCTGCTAATGGAATATTATCGCTGTCAACCGTAAAATGCGGTGCCGCATCAACAACCAAAACGGCGGCGTCAACATCCGCCATACCGCCGTCAACCGCCTTCATCATATTTTCGCCTAAAACATTTTTCGGCTTATGAAGTCCCGGAGTATCAATAAAAACATACTGGGTTTCGCCCTTTGTCAAAACTCCCATTATTCTCGTTCTTGTTGTCTGAGGTTTGCTTGAAACTATGGCAACCTTTTGACCTAAAAGTTTATTAAGAAGTGAAGATTTGCCGACATTTGACCTGCCGACCATTGCAACAAATACTGATTTTTCGCTCATTTATTCACCTTTTACCGCAAGACCCATAGAGTCTAATATTTTTTCTTCCTTTTTTCGCATTATTCTTTGCTCTTCGCCGCCGCAGACATGGTCATAACCTAACAAATGAAGCATAGAATGAACGGTCAAAAAGGCGATTTCCCGCTCTATCCCGTGTCCGTAAAGGTCGGCTTGATTTATGGCATGGTCAACCGAAATTATAACATCGCCGAGCAACAAAGCGCCGTTTTCGGGGTTAATGTCATACTCGCCGTTTTCGCCTAACGGGAAAGACAAAACATCGGTTGATTTATCAATATCACGAAAGTTTGCATTTAACTTTTTTATTTCGTCATCGTCAACAAAGGTTACATCAACCTGCGCCGAATTTTCAAATTTTTCTTCCTTTAATACCGCTTTACATGCCTTTTTAACAAGCGCTTTTGTGTCATTATCTATTTTTTTCTTTTTATATCGGCTCAAAATATTTACTTTAACGGTCATTTCTTTGTCCGTCCTTTTCGTATGCTTTGATAATATCCTGAACTAAACGGTGACGGACCACATCCTTCGCCGTTAAGTGCACCGTTTCAATACCCTCAATATTTTTAAGGATTGAAACCGCCTGTTTAAGTCCCGATTTTTTGCCTGTCGGCAGGTCTATCTGCGTAACATCGCCCGTTACGACTATCTTTGAATTAAAGCCCAAACGGGTTAAAAACATCTTCATTTGCTCGGTAGTTGTATTTTGCGCCTCATCAAGAATAATAAAACTGTCGTCAAGAGTTCTGCCTCGCATATAGGCAAGAGGCGCCACCTCTATATCGCCCCGCTCATGACAGCGATTAAAGTTTTCGGCGCCCATCATATCAAAAAGCGCATCATATAACGGTCTTAAATACGGGTCAACCTTTGCCTGCAAATCGCCCGGCAAAAAACCTAAGCGCTCGCCCGCTTCAACGGCAGGTCTTGTTAAGATTATTCGGTTTACGGTTTTCGCTCTGAAAGCCGCAACCGCCAAAGCCACCGCCAAGTAGGTTTTACCCGTTCCGGCAGGGCCTACGCCTATTGTTACGGTGTTATTCTTTATGGCTTCAATATATTTTTTCTGACCGAGCGTCTTTGCTCTGACGGGTCTGCCCTTTGAAGTAATGCAGATACAGTCGCCGTCAATAAGCTTTAAGATACTGTCCTCCGAGCCGTCCTCAACCATATCAATAACCGAACAAACCGACTGTTCGGTTATATTTTCGCCCTTATTTATCATAACGATAAGGCAATTAAGAGCCCTCACTGCCTTTGAAACCGACTCGTCCTCGCCGCAAATCTTTATCCTGCCCGAATGGGAGGTAATATTTACACCATATTGCTTTTCAATACGGTTTACATTCTCGTCAAAGTTGCCGAAAAGGTCAACAAGCTGCTCTATTCTTTCAATGTCAATATATTGCTCAACCATATATAACACCTCATTATATATTTTACCATAATTTTTAAGGAATTGTCAATAAAATAGAGGTTTTATAATACATAATAAAAAGCGGAACGGTTTTCCGTTCCGCCGATTATTTAACCTTTTATTTTTTAAGAGAAATTGCCTTTTTTGCTTTTTCTGCGATGTTTGCGGCACGAAGACCGAATTCATCAAGAAGCTTAACGGCAGGGCCGGAATGTCCGAATGTATCATAAACACCGAGTTTTACTACCGGAACGGGATATTCCTCGCCGACAACCTCGCCGACGGCAGAACCCAAACCGCCGATTACGGAATGTTCCTCGGCAGTTACGATAGCGCCGGTTTCCTTTGCGGCTTTTATTATAATATCCTTATCAATCGGCTTAATGGTTGCCATATTGATAACCCTCGCATTTATGCCCTCGTTTTTAAGAATGTCATAAGCTTCAAGCGCTTCTTTTACCATAAGACCGGTTGCGATAATCGTTACATCGTTACCCTCTTTAAGCTGGGTGCCCTTGCCAACCTCAAATTTATAATCCTCGTCAAACACAACGGGAACGGCAAGACGACCGAAACGCATATAAACAGGACCGTCAAGCTCCATAGCGGCATAAACGGCTTTTCTTGCCTCAACCTCGTCGGCAGGGTTTATTATGGTCATACCGGGGATAGTTCTCATAAGAGCAATATCCTCGCAGCATTGGTGGGTTGCACCGTCTTCACCAACCGAGATACCTGCGTGGGTTGCGCCGATAATAACATTAAGGTGAGGATAACCTATTGAGTTACGGACCTGCTCAAAGGCACGGCCGGCGGCAAACATCGCAAAAGAGCTTACTATAACCTTTTTGCCGGTTGCGGCGATACCTGCGGCAATGCCCATCATATTTTGTTCGGCAATTCCGCAATCATAAAATCTATCGGGAAATTCTTTTTTGAATTTGCCCGTTTGGGTGGCGGCTGCAAGGTCGGCATCCATTACTATAAAATCGTCTCTTATTTTTCCGAGTTCAACAAGGGCTGTTCCATATCCGACTCTTGTTGCTACACTTTTTACTTCTTCCATAGTTTTATGCCTCCCTTAACCTAATTTGGCATAAGCTTCTTTAAGCTCTGCCATTGCCTGCTCATAAAGTTCGTCATTAGGAGCGGCACCGTGCCAATTAACGGCATTTTCCATATAGGAAACACCCTTACCCTTAACGGTCTTTGCAATAATTGCGGTTGGCTTATCGGACTTGTCTGCCTTACTTAAAGCATCCTCTATCTTATCAAAGTCATTACCGTCATCAATGCAAATAACATTAAATCCAAATGCTTCAAATTTCTTATCAATGGGGTGAGGAGAGTTTACCTCATCAACACTGCCGTCAATTTGAAGATTATTATTATCAACAAATAAAACAAGGTTATTAAGCTTTTTATTAGCGGCAAACATTGCTGCCTCCCAAACCTGACCTTCTTCTATTTCGCCGTCGCCCAAAACACTGTAAACCTTGAAATCGGGTCCGAAATGCTTTGAAGAAAGCGCCATACCGACTGCGGCGGAAATGCCCTGTCCCAAAGAACCGGTTGACATATCAACACCGGGTATCTTTTTAAGGTCGGGATGTCCTTGGAGCATACTTCCGATTTGGCGAAGGTTTAAAAGCTCCTTCGGGTCAAAAAAGCCCCTTTCTGCCAAAACGGCATAAAGCGCCGGAGCGGCGTGTCCTTTAGAAAGAACAAAACGGTCTCTTTCCTCCCATTTTGGATTTTTCGGGTCAACCTTCATTTTTTTGAAATAGAGATAGGTTAAAATCTCTGTGCAGGAAAGGGAACCGCCGGGATGTCCTGCCTTTGCGGCATGGATGCCCTCAATGATGCCCATTCTTGCCCTGCAAGCAACTTTTTTGAGTTCAAGTTTTTCTGCCTTGTCCATCATTTTCTCCTTATTTTTGTTAAATAATCTATGAAATCGGCTACTGCGCCGTTTTCTGCGTTGGTTGTTAAATAATTTGCCGCTTTTAACACCTCGTCAGGTGAATTCTTGGGTGCGGCGCTTATATCGGCAATATTTAACATATCAATATCGTTAAAATAATCGCCTATTGCGAACAAATTACCCTTCTTTATATCATAAAACCCTGCCGCTTTTTGAACACCGGCGGATTTTGTAACACCTATTGGCATTTGCTCAATATAGTTGCGCTTTTTACCGTAAATAGTAACACTCGTATCAACAAATCGGCAACTGTTCGGAATTTTTTCTATTAAATCCCTTAAACGCTTGTTATCTTCCTGAGAGTTTTGCATATAAATTATCTTATTGAGCGATACATTTTCTATCTGCTCTTTAGTATAAACAACACTCGGTAAATCCTCATAGGTTTCGTGGTCATCGGTTTCTTTTGTTTTAGTATAAACACCGACATTTTTTCGGTAATGAATTTCAATTCCTATTTCGGGAAATGCCTCTTTTACCCTATACATAACCTCGTAATCGGACTTGTCTATTCTCGTTTCAAAAAGGATTTTTTCCCGATTATAGTCATAAACCATACCGCCGTTTGACAAAACCGCCGCCGAAATGCAGTCAATCTTATCGGTAACCGAACTGACCGCTCCTATTGTTCTTCCGGTTGCAAGAGCGAAAATTCCGCCGTTTTCGGTAAAAAATTTGATTTTGTCAATATTATTTTGCGGAATAACACCGTCAACCAATAATGTTCCGTCAACATCACAAGCCAAAAGGCAACCTTCAAAAAGTTTCACGCCCTACCGCTCCTGCACTTTTCCAAAAATTTTATAAAATATTCGGGCAATTCGCTTTCAAACTCCATTTTTTTGCCGTTTGGGTGAACAAACCCTAAATGCTTTGCATGAAGGCACTGTCCCGAAAGCTCCGAAATGACCTTTTTAGGCCCGTAAACATCGTCCCCTGCAACGGGGTGGCCGATATAAGCCATATGCACCCTTATCTGATGAGTTCTGCCCGTTTCAAGCTTCAAGCGAACATGGGTGAAATTACCGAAACGCTCTAAAACGGTAAAATGAGTAACCGCTTCTTTACTGTTTTTATCGGTAACCGCCATTTGTTTGCGCTTTACGGGATGCCTTCCTATCGGCGCATCAACCGTTCCGCTGTCTTCTTTTATATTACCGTAAACTACCGCCTCATATTCTCTTTGAAAACTATGCTCTTTTATTTGTTCGCTTAAACAAATATGGGCGTCATCGTTTTTGGCTATCATTAAAAGTCCGCTGGTGTTTTTATCAATTCTATGGACTATTCCCGGACGCAAAACACCGTTTATTCCCGAAAGAGAATTACCGCAATGATACATAACGGCATTGACAAGCGTTCCGCTTTCATTACCTGCGGCAGGATGAACAACCATTGCCTTCGGCTTATTGACAACGAGCAAATCGTTATCCTCATAAACTATTGAAAGAGGGATATTCTGCGGCTCTAAATCATACTCTACGGCATCAAAAACCGTTATTTCTATTTTATCGCCCGATTTTAACTTTTGCTTTTTATTGGCGATTTTGCCGTTTACCAAAACGCCCTCTTCCTCGCAAAGCTTTGTTGCTCTTGAACGGGACATATCGGTATTTTCGGTAATATAAGCATCAAGACGGCAACCGTTTTCGCCGTCAAATATAAGCTCAATCTTCTCCATTTTCGTCAGCGACCTTATCGGTTTGCTTCTTTTTCTTCATTTCTTTAACAGTATCCAAAACAAAATAAAGTATCAAAAGCCCTGCCCCGATAACAACGGCACAATCGGCAACATTAAAGGTCGGAAAATCAATAAACTCGGTATGCAAAAAATCAATAACATAACCGTTTCTGAATATTCGGTCTATCATATTTCCGATTCCGCCGCTCAAAACAAGGGTTAACGCCCAAAAAAGAAGTTTGCTTTTTCTGCCGAATTTTATAAGAACGAATATTATGACCGCCGTAACAACAGCCGTTACCGCAAGTAAAATCCATCTATTTCCGGCAAGAATCCCCCAGGCACCGCCGTTGTTTTCAACAAACGAGAAATTCATTATCCCCTTGATAAACGGCTTATTTGTCCCGTCCGAAAGATATTTAAGCGCCAAAAGCTTTGTATATTGGTCGGCATCTACTATCATCAAAACAGCGATAACAGCAGTCATATAAGAAAACATCAGATATTATCCTCGTCAAGCGGTTCGTCTTCGGAAACTTCTTCGGCTGTTTCTTCTGCAACTTCCTGTTCGGCATCGTTTTGGATATCGTCTTCCTTAACCTCTTGCATTGCCTGCGGCTCTTCTTCCTTCTTTTCGGGATTATAATTATCAACTATGATTTTTGCGGCTTTTTCGGGGTCAAGCTCGGTTGTTGTCTGCATTTGAGCAAGAAGTTGAAGATGCTCTTTATATCTGTTTGTAATATCGCTTCTGAAAGCGGTCATTTCGTTCTTTAACGCAACATAAAGCTCCTGCTGTTTTTTAACGGTCACAACAGCCGCCTGCTCAATAAGCGACTTCTTTTCCTCTGCGTTTTTAATCATTTCGGAAAGCTCTTTTTCAAGACGCTCTTTCTTTTCGTTTGCTCTTGCGTCAAGCTCATCGGTTATGATTTGACCTTTTTGAGCAATATCGTCAACACTCTTTTGAGCATCGGCAACGATTTCGGAAGATTTTGTCTTGGCATCTTCAACGATTTGGTCAGCCAATCGCTGAGCGCTTACCAAAACGCTCTGAATACTGCTTTGTGACTGCTCTAAACTTGAAAGTTTACTTTCAAGCTCGGCAATTTTCTTGTCCTTTTCGGCAGATTCCTTTTCAAACTTTTCATAGTCGGCCTCAACCTTATCAAGAAAAACATCAACCTCGTCCTTCCTGTAACCTGCCATACCGTTTGAAAAGGTTACCCCTTTTACATCCTTTGAAGTCAGCATTTTATTTCCTCCTAAATATATTTTTGATAAATAAGTATTACTCGGCCTTTTTTTGAAAGCGTATCAACCGATACAACATCAAAACGGCCGTTTTTTCTGACGGATATTTTATCACCGTTTTCAATTTTCCGCGTGCATTTATTTGAAAGAAAGGAATTAACGCTTACCGCATCTTTTTCAATAAGTTCAAGCGCTTTATTTCGGGAAACCGAACAAATCGCCGAAACGATACAGTCAAGCCTAGCGGAAGCAACCGTAACGGTAAATTCCTGCTTTTTGCTTCTTTCGGGCAACGGCTCATCTGCTCCAACGCAGAGTTTAACGCCGACCCGACCAACCTTTGAAATTTCCATAAGGGCATATTTGGCGGCAGTTTTTTCGGCAAAGGCAACACATCTTCCGTCCTCAACCAAAATATCGCCGATTTTTTCACGGGTAAGACCGAGCGCCATAAGAGAGCCTAAAAAATCACGGTGGGAAAGCTTATCCTGCTTACGGTAGTTAAAGGTTATTGCCGTTATCGGAAAAGAGGGTTTACTATATCCTTTCGGAGCAACGCACAAAAAGTTGCGAAGCGCATCCTCATATCCTCCGAAAAACCATATTTCGCAATCTTTCCTTTGAAGATACTCCCGACAAATCGCCGCTTCCGATTCGGATAAAAAGCCCAAAAATCTCGGCGCGGCATTTTGGTCGGACTGACGCAAAATATCGTCAATCCTTGCCGTAAGAAGTTTTTCTTCCATTAAAAATACATTTTTCCGTCGTCAAAATCGTCAAGCATAAGTTCGCCCATAACATCAACATTTCTGGCAACGATAATAAAAGTGCTTACCGCAACCTTTCTCATATTGCCGTTATTTGCATAGGCAACACCGCTTAAAAAGTCAACTATTCTTCTTGCTTCGTCACGGGCGGCAATTTCAAGGTTAAGAACTACCGTTTTGCCCTCGTTAAGATGGTCGGCAATTGAACGAACATCATCAAATCTTTCGGGCTTAACAAGAACAACCTGCATAGCGCCCTGAGAAGCTTGCTGACCTGCCTTCGTTTTTATTAGACGGGGAGTTTCACGCTTTGAAGAAGCGCTTTCGGCTTTAGCGGGCTCAATCTCTTCCTCAATCTCATCGTATTCGTCCTCATCGGGAATAGTCATAATGTTTTTTATGCTGTCAATAAGTCCCATTTTTTATTCTCCTTTTTACTTTTTTGTATAATCTCTTTTGCCGAAAAGGGCGGTGCCGATTCTGACTATATTTGCGCCGTTTTCAATAGCGCAGGCATAATCGCCCGACATACCCATTGACAAAAAGTCCATACTACTATTATCTATTTTTTTACCTGCAATGTCAATAAACAGTTTTTGCATTTTTGAAAAATATTTGATATTCTGCTGCGGTGTTTCACAAATCGGCGGAATTGCCATAAGTCCTCTTACTCTTATACCCTCAAATTTTGCTATTTCGCGAAGGTTTTCTTCTAATTCTTCCGTCTTAAATCCCGACTTGCTTTCCTCGTCGCCAATATTGACTTCAAGCAAAATATCCGTGACCTTGTTAAGCTTTAACGAAACCTTTGATATTTCCTTTGCAAGATGCACCGAATCAACCGAATGAATGAGCTCAACAAAGGGAACTATATCCTTGACCTTGTTGGTTTGAAGGTGACCGATAAAGTGTCGGTGGCAGGGGGCATAGCCGTCCTTCTTTGAAAGAAATTCCTGAACTCTGTTTTCGCCGATATATTCTATTCCGCTGTCTATCGCATAATTTATAAGTTCAATATCAACCGTTTTCGTTGCCGCCAAAAGAATAATATCATTTGGGTTTTTCCATGCTTTTTTTGCCGCTTTTTCAATATTTTCTTTTATTTCGGCAAAATTTCGGTCAAAGTTTTCAGTTAATAATTTTTCCGTCATACCGATTTTTTCCTTTCACAACAACCTCATCATAAAGCCGTAAAACCGTTGAGTTTTCAACCTTTTCCTGTTTGCAAATGATAAATTCGTCGGTGCTGTAAATAACATCAACGGGAACGAATTTTAGGGAAAGTCCGAAAACGACATAAACACCCGTCTTGCCGTCAACGACCCTTAAAGCCGTTTTGCTTAATTTAAGTCCCTTATATTCCTTGCTGATTATATCAATATCGGCACTTCTAAGCGAGGCAAGCTCGCTGTTCATTTCCTGACAGGACATAATAACCGTTGCTTTATCGGAGGTTTTTGAGATATTTATCTTTTCAACCTCAACCGATAATTCGGCATTGTTGCGGACCTTCGTCTTTACCAAAAGCTCGTCGCCCACAACATACTTTGATGCCTGACTGATGGAAACATTAGCCGCCAAACACCAATCATAATCCGAAACGATTTTTCCGATAGCGTTTTGCGCCGGTGTTTCCGGCTTTAATTTTTCTATGCGTTCGGGGGTAAGCTCGTCTAAATTGTTTACGGAAAGCAAATTCTCGTAACCGTCAACCGTTGAAACAAAATAGCCCGATATATCGGCTTTTACCGTTCTTATCGGTGTCGGCAACGATTTTGAAAGGTCGGATTTTTCGCTTTTAAGTTGATTTAGGCGATTTCCGAAATCAACGGTTTCTCCCGTAAGAAAAAGCTTTCGGTTTATGGCAAATAAAAGGTCATTTTCGCAAGAATATGCGTTGGTGAAATTTCCGCCCGAACAGTTGCCGATAAACCTGTTTACCGAATCGGTAACCTCTTGATTTATTAGCGTTATATCGGCGGCGGCGGTATCATTATACCCCGTAAGTTCTTCCATATCTTTAATGCTTTCGTTAAGGGATTCTAATCTGCTTACGGTCAGCGAATCGGTATCGTTTCCGTAAACATTTGCCAAAACACCGCCCTTTGAAACACGGTTACCGTTTTGGATAAGGAAGTGATGCGAACCGCCTGCATCGGAAGTTACAACCGTTTCCTGACGGACTATAACGGCATGCGCCTTAATGCCCTCGTCGGCAACATAATATTCCGCATTTTCGGTTTTAACAGGCGTATAAAAATATGAATATGCCTGATGTATTCCGAAAGCTATGGCAATAAACAGTATCAACCATTTCCAAAAGCCACGCTTTTTCAAGGCAGGTTCCTCCCTTCAAGTATTTTCTTTGCATCTTCAAAAATATCTTCGCTTAAATCGGGGAAAACCCAATTTATATCCTCGCTTTTGTTAAACCAGGTAAGCTGCCGTTTGGCATACCTTCTTGTTTGTTGTTTTAGGTTTTCAACCGCTTCTTCAAGGGAAATTTCGCCCTTAAAATAAGGGAATATCTCCTTATGACCGATAGCGGCAAAACCGGCTGTTTTTGAGTTTGCTTTATTAAAAAACGATTTTGCTTCATCAACAAGTCCGTTTTGAAGCATTATATCAACACGCTTGTTTATTCGCTCATAAAGCTTTTGTCGGTCATCAAACTTTATGCCGATTTTTATAAATTCATAGGGCGATTCGGTTTTTCTTGAATTTTCGTATTGCTCACTTACGGTAACACCGCAGTTTTCGTATAATTCAAGCGCCCTGACAAGCCGCTTTTTATCATTAGGCGATATTCTTTCGGCAGCGGCGGCATCAATTTCTTTAAGTTTAGCGTGAAAATTTTCCGCGCCGTTTTCATCATACTCTTTTTCAAGCCGACGGCGGACATTTTCGTCAAAATCTTCCTCTTGATATGTAAGATTATTAACTACCGAGTCAACATAAAGTCCCGTTCCGCCGACAATAATCGGGGTTTTGCCCCTTTTTAAGATTTCGCTGATTTTTTCAAGCGCCAACTCCTGATATCTTGCAACGGTCAGTTGGTCAAGCGGGTCTAAAAACTCCAACAAATGATGAACAACACCCTGCCGCTCTTTAATATCGGGAACGGCGGAAGCTATCGGCATACCCTTATAAACCTGCATTGAATCGGCGGAAATAACCTCGCCGTTTAAATATTTTGCTACCAAAATTCCCAATGCGGTTTTTCCGCTTGCGGTCGGTCCTACTATACAAACTACCTTCGGTTTATCCATTAAACTATTCTTCCAAACTGTTTTTCTATTTCTCTTTTTGAAAGCTTAAATGCAACGGGGCGACCGTGGGGGCAATACATTATTTCTTTATCCGCCAAAACGGTTTTTGCAAGATTTTCAAGCTCCGCTTTGGTGGTAATATTTCCGCCCTTTATTGCCGCTTTGCAGGCAACCGTATGATAAATCCTGTCAAGTTTTTCGCTTTCGGGAATACCTTTTAGCAAAATGTTTTTAGCGGCTTCGGTTACCATATCGGCAACATCCTCGCTAAACAGCATTGCAGGAACGGCACGGACAAGAACGGTTGCATTTCCGAAGTCCTCAATATCAAATCCCGCCTTTGAAAGAAGCGGAAGATTTTGCAAAACCGCATCAAATTCCTCTCTGCCCAACCTGACATTAACGGGCAAAAGCAGTTGTTGACTCTCGTTTACCGCCTCGGATTTAAGACGGTTAAAGTTTATTCGCTCATGGGCGGCATGTTTATCAATAAGATAAATACTATCATCCATTTCGGCGATAATATAGGTTGAAAACGCCTCACCGATAAATTTGGGTTCGCTTGAAAAATCCACCGCACTGTCAATATCAACGGTCTTTTTCTCTATGGCGGGCTCTTTTGGCAAATCCTTTTGGATTTCGGTCGGTTTTTCGTCAACCTTGATATTTACATCAACGCTTTTCGTTTTTTCAAGATATTCTTTAACATCTTTTCGCTCAAAAAACGGGGTGTTGTCGCTTCTAAATACAACGCTGGTTTCGCTCTCGTTATTTTTGTTAACAACAGGTTTTTCCGTCGGCTTTTGTGTCGGCTTTGTCAAACCGTATGCCTTTTCGGCAGGTGTCGGCGGAATTTTCGCAACCTCCTGCCTATATTCCTCTGCGGACATTCTGCCGAAAGAAGTGTTCTTTTTATTAAGTATTATCTCGGGTCTTGTATCTTTTGCGACAATAGCATTCTTAACGGCAATATAAACCGCATCAAAAATCCTCTTTTCATCGGAAAATCTGACCTGCGTTTTGGCAGGGTGAACATTAACATCAACCGTTTCAAACGGAATATCAATATTTAGGATAAATGCAGGATATTTTCCTACCATTGCGCTGTTTTTATATGCCTGTTCAACCGCCGCCATAACGGTATTTGACTGAACATATCTTCCGTTTAAGAAAACATACTGAACGGCTCTTGACTTGCGGCAAAATGCAGGTTTGCAGATATAACCCGAAACACTTACGGGACCGCCTGCTTCAAGAGAAATGAGGGTTGAGGCAATTTCTCTGCCCAATACACTGTAAATTGCGGAAAATAACTTTCCGTCACCCGAAGTATTAAGGGCAATTTTTTCGTCCTTTATAAGCTTAAAGGCAATTTCGGGATGGGATATGGCTATTCTTTCAAAAACCGCCGCAACATAGTTGCCCTCGGTAATGTCTTTTTTAAGAAATTTCATTCTTGCGGGGGTGTTATAAAAAATATCACGGACAATTATAGTCGTTCCGTCGGGACAGCCGTTTTCCTCGTAAAGCTTTTCCTCGCCGCCCTCAATGATATAATGAGTTCCGAAAACATCGTCCTTTTGCTTTGTAAACATCTCGGTTTTTGAAACGACGCTTGTTGCGGCAAGTGCCTCGCCCCTGAATCCCAAAGACGAAATCCTTTCAAGGTCGGCGGTAGTTCTTATTTTGCTCGTTGCGTGGCGCAAAAATGCCGTCGGCACATCGTCAAACGCTATTCCGCAACCGTCATCGGTAACACGGATATACAAAATGCCGCCCCTTTGAATTTCAAGGGTTATATGTTTGGCGCCTGCGTCAATAGAGTTTTCAACAAGCTCTTTTACAACCGAGGCAGGCCGCTCAACAACCTCACCTGCGGCAATAAGCTCCGCCATTTCTTTCGGCAACAAATTTATTTTCGGCATTTTTTCACCGCCTTTACCTTTTACTTACAAAAATTAAATTGATTTTGCCTTGTTTGCAATATCAAAAAGTATCTCCATAGCTTCTATCGGAGTAAGAGTATTAACATCAACCGTTTTAAGTTCCTTTAAGATTTCCTCGGCGCCCTGCATTTCAAGGGGAATTTGGGAAGATGCGCCCGGTTTTTCTTTATAGGTTACAATTCCGTTTGATTCAATTTCTTTGAGAATTGCCTTTGCCCTGTCGGTTACGGCTTTCGGAACACCGCTCAACAAAGCAACCTCAATACCGTAACTGTCGTCGGCACCGCCCGATACAATACGGCGAAGGAAAATAATCTCATCGCCCCTCTTTTTAACGGCGATATTATAGTTTCTTATGCCGCTTATTTCGTGTTCCATGTTGGTAAGCTCGTGATAATGGGTTGCGAAAAGCGATTTTGCACCTAACTTCCGCTTATCAACCGCATATTCAAGCACCGCCTTTGCGATACTCATACCGTCATAGGTTGAAGTTCCCCTGCCGATTTCGTCAAGGATAAGCAAACTGTTTTTTGTTGCGTGTTTAAGAATATCGGCAACCTCGCTCATTTCAACCATAAAGGTTGACTGACCCGAAGCCAAATCGTCCGAAGCGCCTACCCTCGTAAACACCGCATCAACAATGCCTATTTCGGCGCTTGTTGCCGGAACAAAGGAGCCGATTTGCGCCATAACGGTAATTAAGGCAACCTGCCTCATATATGTTGATTTACCTGCCATATTAGGCCCTGTTATGATAGCGCAACGGTCATTTCCCATATCAAGAAATGTATCGTTTGATACAAATGGGGTTTTGATTATCTGTTCAACAACGGGGTGTCTGCCCGCCTTTATATTTATCGTTCCGGAGTTATCAACAAGCGGTCTTGTATAATTGTTGGTTGCCGCAACCTCGGAAAAGGAGCATAAAACATCAAGCTTTGCAAGAGCGGCGGCAGAGGATGTAAACCTCTTTGCGCTGTCGGCAATTTGCTTTCTTATACCGTCAAATATCTCATATTCAAGGGCGATAACCCTATCCTTTGCGGTAAGCACTCGGCTTTCAAGCTCTTTTAGCTCCTCGGTTATGTATCTTTCGGCATTTGTAAGCGTCTGCTTTCTTATGTAATCCTCGGGGACTTTATCAAGGAAAGAATTTGTAACCTCAATATAGTAACCGAAAACCTTATTATAGCGGACTCTTAATGTTTTTATGCCGGTTTTTTCTCTTTCTCTCGTTTCAATTTCGGTTAAAAGGTCGCTTCCGCCGTTCATACATGAACGAAGCTCGTCCACCTCGCTGTTATAACCGTCATTTATTATTCCGCCCTCTTTAACAACAAAGGGAGCATCGGACTTTATGGATAAATCAATAAGCTCGGCAATATCCGAACATTCGTCAATTTCCTCGTTTATCTCTTTGAGCATTTTGCTGTTTGCGCCCGACAAAAGCTCTTTTATGTAAGGAAATCTATGCGCCGTTAGGGATAGGGATAACAAATCCTTCGGCGATGCCGTTCCGTAAAGCGCTTTAGTTATAATTCTTTCAACATCACGAATACCCGTCATATACTCGGCGATTTGGAGGCGAACAGCCGCATTTGAGCATAACTCCTCAACCGCATTTTGACGAAGAGATATTTCGGAAATAGACAAAAGCGGTTTTATCATCCATGACCTTATAAGCCGTTTACCCATAGCGGTTTTGGTCTTATCAAGCACCCATAAAAGAGAGCCCTTTTTGGACTTTGAACGCATGGTTTCGCAAAGCTCTAAATTCCTTATCGCCGTCATATCAAGACGCATATATTTAGCGCCCGAATAAATTTCAACATTTTTAAGCGCCGTTTTATCGTTTTTGCCGTTTTCAAAAAGATAGTCAACAACCGCACCCAAACTTGCGGCAATTATGCTATCCTTTGCAATCCCCAAATTTTCGGGACTTACAACATTAAACGCCTTACAGATAAGCTCGTTTGCACGGACAATATCAAAACTTTCCTTCGGTCTTTCGGTAACCGTTCCCGTAAAGGAATTAACCAAAAAATCTTTCAGTTTCGGATATGCCGTAAAGTCACTTATAATAATCTCGCTCGGCGCAAAACGCATAAGCTCGTCAATAACCCGTCTTTCCCTCTCGTCCTCGGGAATTTCGGTAACATGCGATTCGCCGGTTGAAGCATCGGTAAAGCAAACGCCGAAGCTTTGTTTACCGAGTGCTACCGAACAAAGATAATTATTCTTTGTTTCATCAAGCATACCGTCCTCAATAACGGTGCCGGGGGTTATAATTCTGATAACATCCCGTTTTACAAGTCCCTTTGCTTTTGCAGGGTCCTCGGTTTGTTCGCAAATGGCAATTTTATAGCCCTTTGAAACAAGTCGGGAAATATAGGTTTCGCAACTGTGGTAGGGTATTCCGCACATGGGGGCTCTTTCTTCCAAACCGCAGTCCTTACCCGTAAGCACAAGTTCAAGTTCCTCGGATACAAGCTTTGCATCGTCAAAAAACATCTCATAAAAATCGCCCAAACGGAAGAACAAAATACTGTCTTTATTTTGCTCTTTAATGGTCAAATACTGTTGCATCATAGGCGAAAGTCCCGCCATGGTTTTGTCCCCCTTTCAAAAGTTTTTTATATATCAGTGGCAACCGCCGCAGGTATCGCAACTGCCCGAGCAGGAATGAACTTCCGGCTCTACGGTTTTCGGGTCGGCGCCCTCAACACACTGCATTATGATACTGTTAATATCGTTAAGCATTGCATCAAGGTCGGCTTTTGCGGTATTAAAATCAAGCATTGCCTTGCTTTGCATTACCTCGCCGTAAATATTGCGAAGCTTCTCGTTAAGCTCTTTTATCTTTTCTTCGTCTCTTTCGTCTTTTTCGCTTTCCTGTTCAAGATTCATTCTCGTAACATTAAAATCGCCTATCTTCTTTTGCATATCCTCGTCCGAGTCCATGGCAAGTTTTGCCTTTGCATAAGCGATAAAGCGCTCGTCCTTTTGAATTTCTTCTCCTAAAATTTTTGTCTGTTCAATGATTCCCATTTTTTTATCTCCTTTTAATTAAACGATAGTGCCATAAAGCACACCGTCATTTGATACAACCTTAACATCGGCAAATTTTCCGATTAAATCTTTATTTGCCTTAACATAAACGCTGACCGTTCCGTCGGATTTTCCGATAATATAATCCTGCTTCGGCGCTTCTTCCTCAAAAAGCACACGAACGGTCTTTCCGACAAAACCGTTATTATAATCCTTTTGAATACGGTCTTGCGTTTTAAGCAGTTCGTCAAACCATTTGCCCTTTTCGGCTCTTGAAACGGGGTCGGGCATTTTTTCACCCGGCGTTCCCTCACGGGGCGAATAAATAAAGGTGAAAAGCGAAGCAAATTTAACCTCTTTAACCAAGGAAAGCGTTTCCTTAAATTCCTCATAGGTTTCGCCGGGGAAGCCGACGATAATATCGCTCGTAAAAGCAATATCGGGCATTCTTTCCCTTGCCACTTTAATAAGGGATAAATAATCATCCCTCGTATATCGGCGGTTCATCGCTTTAAGCACCCTGCTGTTTCCGCTTTGGAACGGCAAATGCAGGTGATTTTCAACCTTTTCGCAGTCCCTCATAGCATCAAGAAGCTCAATGGTGCAATCCTTCGGGTGCGAGGTCATAAACCTTATACGAAAATCACCCTCAATGTTATTTACCATACGAAGAAGCTTTGCAAAGTTTATTCCGTCATCGTTTCCCTTGCCGTAGGAATTGACATTTTGACCTAAAAGCATTATTTCCTTATAGCCGTCCGCTACCATTTGCTTTGCTTCGGCAACGATAACCTCGGCGCTTCTTGACCGTTCCCTGCCTCTTACATACGGGACTATACAATAAGTGCAAAAATTATCGCAACCGTACATTATGGGGATATATCCCTTAAACCTGTCCTCTCGGTCAACAGGAACGCCCTCAACTATTTTCTCGTTTTTAAGCTCTAATTCAAAAACCCGTTTGCCGCCCGTTAATCTTTTATATATAAATTCGGGCAAACGATGGAAAACCTGCGTTCCGAAAACTATATCAACATAAGGGTAACTTTCCTTAAATTTATCGGCAACCGCTTGCTGCTGAGCCATACATCCGCAAACCGCAACCATTAAATTGGGATTTTGCTTTTTGAGTTTTTTTGTTGCTCCGACATTACCGAAAACTCTGTCCTCGGCGTGACCTCTGACGGCGCAGGTATTAAAAATAATAAAATCGGATTTCTCCAAATCCTCAACTATATCGTAACCCATAAGGCGAAGCATACCTTTAAGGCGTTGAGAGTCACTGACATTTTGCTGACAACCGTATGTAACAACCGTTGCTTTCGGAAAAAACACACCGTTTTCGGCAAGTTTTGACTTCACCCTGTCGGCATAAACCTTTTGTTCAGTAGGATAGGATATATTAGGAACAAACTCTGACAAAACATACTTCCCCTTATATTATTTATATAATTATATATATTATACTATAAGAGTGTTGCTTTTGCAAGAAAAAACGCATATATTATAAAAAAATCTTGACAAGCGACCTTTATTATACTATAATGATTTAGCCGCTTAAAAAAGTTAATATTCGCTGCTATGGCTCAGATGGTAGAGCACATCCTTGGTAAGGATGAGGTCACCGGTTCAATTCCGGTTAGCAGCTCCAGAAAAAAGCACCCTCCCGAAATTCGGGAGGGTGTATCGTTTTTTATAAACCTAATAATTGCTTTTTTATTACTAAAACTCAAATTTCGGAATATATGATTTATCGGCGCTTGAAAGGTCTTG
>JAKSQJ010000030.1 GCA_024404195.1 Clostridia bacterium
AAAGCGAGGCTATGACCCTACCGATTGGAGCCCTGCAAGTCCTTGGAATAAATAAATACAATAGAAAATACACAACACAAAAAATCGGGTGACTGTCAGCGGTCACCCGATTTTATTATTATTATTTAATTACATAGATTTAACTTCTTCAAAAGTATCGGTGATTTCCTTATCGGGTGCCTTTGTAAGCAAGCTTACAACGACAATAACAATAAGTCCGATAATGAATGCAGGGAGAAGCTCATAAATATTAAGAATTGTATCGGCAAACTTAACTCTTACGATAAACTTCCAAATAAATACCGTAAGTCCGCCGGTAAGCATTCCTGCAATAGCGCCGTATTTATTGGCCCGCTTCCAGAAAAGAGCACAAAGAACAACCGGTCCGAATGCTCCGCCGAAGCCCGCCCAGGCGAAAGACACAATTCTGAATACCGAGCTGTTGGGGTCTCTTGCAAGGAAGATTGCAAGAACCGAAATTGCAACAACCGAAACACGAGCCATTATCATAGAGGTTTTTGCCGAAAGCTTAATGCCGAATGTTTCTTTAACGAGGTTTTCCGAAACGCTTGAAGCGGCGGCAAGAAGCTGACTGTCGGCAGTTGACATCGTTGAAGCCAAAATACCTGCAAGAACAACACCGCCCACAAATGCGGGAACATAACCGAATTTACTTATAACTCTTGAAATATCAACAATAATTGTTTCGGCGGCTGATGCATCGGCATAGGTCGGAACGACGCCGTTTTTCATAAGAGAATAACCGATAACACCGATAAGAACCGAAATGCCCATTGAAATCGTAACCCAAATTGAAGCAACTCTTCTTGAAAGCTTTAATTTCTTTTCGTCCTCAATAGCCATAAAGCGAAGAAGAATATGCGGCATACCGAAATAACCGAGTCCCCAAGCAAGGGTTGAGGCAACGGGTAATGCGCCGTAGCTTCCCGTTTTATTTGCCGCAACATCAAAGCCCTTGAACAAATCAAGATAGCCGTTAAGTCCCTTAACATTGGCAAAAACATTTGAGAAACCGTGAACAGCGCCCTCGCTGAAACCGATAACAACAAACAAAGCGATTGTCATTACAATACTTTGAATAAAGTCGGTAGTAGATGCGGCGAAAAATCCGCCCAATGTGCAATAAACAATTATAACGGCGGCGCTTATTATCATAGCCGTTAAATAATCTATTCCGAAAAGAGAATTGAAAAGCTTTCCGCAGGCGGAGAAGCCCGAAGCGGTATAAGGAATAAAGAATATGATAATGAATAAAGCCGCAATAGTTGTAAGTATCTTCTTATCATCGCCAAAACGCTTTGAGAATAAATGCGGAATATTAAAGGCATCAATCTTTTCGCTGTAAATACGAAGGCGCCTTGCAACAACAAGCCAGTTAATATATGTTCCTATCGCAAGACCGACGGCAGTCCAAACCGCCTCTGCCAAGCCGCCCATAAGCGCAACGGCGGGAAGTCCCATCAAAAGCCAACCGCTCATATCCGATGCCTCGGCACTCATGGCGGTAACAAGGGGACCTAATTTTCTTCCGCCCAAATAGTAGTCCCTTGATGTTTTGTTTCTGCCCGAAACGGCAAAACCGATAGCCACCATAAATACCATGTAAAGACCTATGGCAACAAGTATTATAATCTCGTTAACTGTCATCATAAAACCCCTTAATAAAATATTTTACAAATAAAGGGATGCGCAAAAAACACATCCCTGCAATTATACTATATTTAAGAGAAAAAGGCAAGAGTTTATAAAAAACTTAATATACAATACCTTGAGCGAGCATTGCTTCTGCAACCTTTTCAAATCCGGCAATATTTGCACCGGCAATAAGGTCACCCTCCATACCGTATCTCTTAGCGGCATCGGCAATATTCTTATAAATGTCTGCCATAATCTGATGAAGGCGCTCGTCAACCTCGTCGGCAGTCCAGCCGTAACGCATTGAGTTTTGAGCCATTTCAAGACCCGAAACGGCAACGCCGCCTGCGTTTACTGCCTTTGAAGGAGCGATAACAACGCCGTTTGCCTTAAAGTATTCAACGGCTTCAAGGGTTGTTGGCATATTTGCAACCTCAACATAATACTTTGTGCCGTTTGCAACAATATTCTTTGCGTCTTGAATATCAACCTCGTTTTGAATGGCGCAAGGCATAACAACATCAACCTTCTGCTCCCAAGGACGCTTACCGGGATGATATTCGCAACCGAACTTATCGGCATAATCCTTAACCTTATCGTGACCCGAAGCACGCATAGTAAGCATATATTCAATCTTTTCATCGGTATTTATACCGTCTTTATCATAAATATAACCGTCGGGGCCGGAAATGGTAACAACCTTACCGCCTAACTGGTTAATCTTCTTAACTGTTCCCCAAGCAACATTACCAAATCCCGAAACGGCAAAGGTTTTGCCCTTGATATCCTCGCCGAAGGTTTTAAGAAGCTCGGAAACAAAATATACTGCACCGAAGCCGGTTGCTTCCGGACGGATAAGCGAACCGCCGAACGAACGGCCCTTACCGGTAAGAACACCCGTAAACTCGTTACGAAGGCGCTTATACTGACCGAACAAATAACCGATTTCTCTTGCTCCAACGCCGACATCACCGGCAGGAACATCGGTATCGGCGCCGATATGCTTTGAAAGCTCGGTCATAAAGCTCTGACAAAATCTCATAATTTCACGGTCGCTTCTGCCTCTCGGGTCAAAGTCGGAACCGCCCTTACCGCCGCCCATCGGAAGACCGGTAAGCGAATTCTTAAAGGTTTGTTCAAAACCTAAGAACTTCATAACCGAAACATTAACGGTGGGATGGAAACGAAGACCGCCCTTATAAGGGCCGATAGCTGAGTTAAACTGAACACGGTAACCGCGGTTTACATTAACTTTTCCGTTATCGTCAATCCAAGAAACTCTAAAAGAAATAATTCTTTCCGGCTCTGTCATTCTCTCCATAACTGCATTTTCTTCATAAACCGGATTCTTTTCAATAACCGGCTCCAAGGACTCAAATACTTCCTTTACTGCCTGCAAAAATTCCGACTGACCGACATTTCTCTTTTCAACATCGGCATATACCTTATTCAGGTATTCTGACTTAAACATTTAAGGTCACTCCTTTTTTAATGAAAGATATTCTATCACAAAACCACATATTTGTCAACTACAAAAATACAATTTTGCGTTTTTTGGTGTTTTTTGGTGTTTTTTGTCTTTATACGGCGGACACTATTTGTGATATTAACATTTTTTCTTGTCTTTTGCGACAAAAAATAACAACCGTGCACAAATTTGCACGGTTGTAAATAAATTCAAAAAATCAAATTGATGTTTCGTGAGCAATCTTAACCATATCAAAGTCCATTGACTTTTTCATATTGAGTGCCTCAAAAATATCATAGTTAACAAGAGCGCCGTCCTTATAGCCGACAACTCTGTTGCCTATACCTTTTGATAAAAGGTGAACTGCGGCATTACCGAGCTCGGTAGCGCAAACTCTGTCACGAACGGTAGGACTTCCGCCGCGCTGAACATGGCCTAAAACGGTAGCACGGGATTCAATACCCGTTTCTTGCTCTATCTTCTTGGCAATTCCTTCAACTCCGCCGACACCGTCTACACCCTCGGCAACAACGATAATGAAATGCTTTTTGCCGGTTTTGCTTGAATTTTTCATTTTTTCTATAATAGCATCAACATCGGCAGGAATTTCGGGGATTAAAATAGCGGTTGCACCAACGGCAATACCCGTTTGAACAGCGATATATCCTGCATGTCTTCCCATAACCTCAACAACACTGCAACGGTCATGCGACTGAGCGGTATCACGGATTTTATCAACCATTTCCATAGCGGTATTCATAGCGGTATCAAAACCTATAGTATAATCGGTTGAAGAAATATCGTTATCAATAGTGCCCGGAATACCAACGCAGGGAATACCGTGCTCCGACATATCTCTGGCACCGCGGAAAGAACCGTCTCCGCCGATAACAACAATACCTTCTATTCCTAATTTCTTACAACTTTCAACGGCTTCCAAAACACCCTCTTCGGTTTTGAACTTGGGGCTTCTTGCGGTATAAAGAAAAGTTCCGCCTCTATGAATAATATCCGAAACCGAACGCAAATCAAGGTCAATAACATCGCCCTCAATAAGTCCGTTATATCCTCTTCTTATGCCCTTAACATTAAGCCCTTGGGCGATAGCGGTTCTGACAACGGCACGAATTGCCGCATTCATTCCGGGCGCATCTCCGCCGCTTGTTAAAACGCCTATAGTTTTCATAAATTTAATCATCTCCACAAAGTATCAAGATACATTATATATTGATTTTTGCGAATTTTCAAGTTTTTTATTCAACAAAAACAACATTTTTATCCCCTAAAATGATTTTAAGGGCGGTTATAAGCTCTTTATTATAAGAAACTCTCATACTTTCGGGCGCTTCAAATCTCTTGCCCGAAGCGGTAACAACCACAACTTTTTTATCCCCCTTATACCTTGTCAAGATACTCTTAACCTTATTAAATTCAGGAGAATTTATATCGTCTATCCTTAAATAAAGTCCCGATTTGACCCGTTTTTCAGAGGGTTTTCTCTGCATACTTTCGTCAATCACTTCAAGCGACTCCAAAATAATTTTCGGCTCACTTTCCTCAACTATATCAACCTTGCCGACAATAATCGCGCCAGTTCCCTCTTTTAGAACATCCCGATACATACTGTATTGCTTGGCAAAAACCGTAACCCCTATGCTTCCCGTTGTATCCTCAACATTAAGAGAAGCCATCAAAGATTTATTCTTCATCTGGCGAAGCTTCGGCTCGGATAATATTCCCGCAATAACAGCCCTTGTGCCGTCCTTTTGTTTGCCCGACAAAACATTTATAATAGGAGTCGTTCCCCTTTTGCTTAAATAATCCTCATAATAAAGCATAGGATGACCCGAAAGATAAAGTCCCGTTGACTGTTTTTCCATTAAAAGCTTTTGCATATCGGAAAATTCTTCCATTGACGGAAGCTCAAATTCTTCGGTTTTGGCAGTTGAGCCGAATATATTCAGCTGGTCTTTTCCCGAAACACTTAACTCCTCGTCAACCGCAACCGTAACCCTTTCAAAATTCAAAAGAAGCTCCCTGCGGTTATTCTTAAAGCAGTCAAATGCGCCGCTTTTTATAAGATTTTCCAATGCTCTTGAATTAAGGTCCCTGCCCTTATTTCGCTTGCAAAACTCATAAAAGGATGTATATTCGCCGTCGGTTTCTCTTCGGCTTATTATATTGTCAATAACCGTTACACCGACATTTTTTATGGCAAGAAGACCGAACCGAATTGAGTTTTCTTCCGCCGTAAACACCTTTTGGCTCTTATTTATATCGGGCGGAAGAAGCTTTATCCCCATTCGTTTGAAAGCATTACTATACTGGGAAATCTTATTAGAGCTGTCAAGAACACTCGTTATAAGGGCGGCAAAATAAAAGGCGGGATAATGCGCTTTCAGGTATGCCGTTCTGTAAGCGACAACCGCATAGGAAGCCGCATGGGATTTATTAAACGCATAGGAGGAAAATGCCGACATCTCATCAAAAATCTTTTCGGCAACTTCCTTTTTTACCCCTCTGTTGACCGCACCCTCGCAAATGATGTTACCGTTTTCGTCCTTTTCGCCGAAAATAAAGGCATTTCGTTCCTTTTTCATAACATCGTGCTTTTTCTTTGCCATCGCCCTGCGGACGATATCCGCTCTGCCGAAGGAATATCCGGCAAGTTCACGGAAAATCTGCATAACCTGCTCCTGATAAACGATACAACCGTAGGTCACTTTAAGTATCGGTTCAAGAAGCAAAGTATCATACAAAACATCATTAGGATTATGGCGGTTATGAACATATTTAGGTATTGAATCCATAGGACCCGGGCGGTAAAGGGAAATAATCGCAATTAAATCCTCTATCGTTTCGGGAACAAACTTTTTAAGAACGGATTTCATTCCGTCCGATTCAAACTGAAAAACACCGTCGGTATCGCCTTTTGCCATCATTTCTATTGTCAGTTTATCGTCAAGCGGTATATTTTCAATACTGAAATTCGGCTCGGATTTTCTGATACTTTTAACCGTATCGTCAATAACGGTAAGGTTGCGAAGCCCCAAAAAGTCCATTTTGAGAAGCCCCAATTCTTCAAGGGCGGTCATTGTATATTGCGTTACGACCATACCGTCGTTTACCGAAAGCGGAACATAGTCGCTTACGGGTCTGTCGGAAATAACAACACCTGCCGCATGGGTTGAAGCATGGCGGGGCATACCCTCAAGCTTCATCGCCATATCGTATAGCTTTTTAACCTCGCCGTCATTATCATATAACTTTTTAAGTTCGGGATTTATATTTAAGGCAGAAGAAAGCGTCATACCAAGCGCCGAGGGAATAAGCTTTGCGACCCTATCGCAATCAGCATAAGGAATATCAAGCGCCCTGCCGACATCACGGATAGCCGCTCTTGCCGCCATTGTTCCGAAGGTTACGATTTGCGCAACATGGTCCTCGCCGTATTTTTCAACAACATAGCGAATAACCTCGGGGCGCCTTATATAGCAAAAATCTATATCAAAGTCGGGCATTGAAACCCTTTCGGGATTTAGAAACCTCTCAAAAATAAGGTCATATTTTATAGGGTCAATTCCCGTAATTCCGATACAGTATGCCGCCAAGCTTCCTGCTCCCGAGCCCCTGCCCGGACCTACGGGTATTCCCTTTGATTTTGCAAAACGGATAAAATCCCAAACTATAAGATAATAGTCAACATATCCCATTTGACGAACGACAGAAAGCTCGTAATTTAGGCGTTCTATTATGCTTTTTTCGGGATTTTCGCCGTATTTTTCGTAAAGTCCTTTATAGCATTTTTCCTTAAAATATTCAAAATGGTCCTGTCCGCCGGTATCAAAGAAGGGCAGTTTTATCTTGCCAAATTCTATTTGGACATTACATCTTTCGGCAATTTTCACGGTGTTTTCTATTGCCTCTTGACATTCGGGGAAAAGCTTTGCCATTTCCTCGCCCGATTTAAGATAAAATTCCTCCGTTTTGAACTCAATGGGGCTTTTATCGGTGATTTTGCTTCCCGTCTGAATGCATAAAAGAACCTTATGCATAAACGAGTCCTCTTTCAGAAGATAATGAACATCATTTGTTGCAACAAGTCCCAAATCATACTTTTTTGCAAGACGGATAAGTAAGGGGTTTATCGCCTTTTGCTCCTCTAAACCGTGGTCTTGAAGCTCAAGAAAATAATTGTCTCTGCCGAAAATATCAATATATTTTTGAACGGTCTTTTCGGCGGTATCATAGTCCCTTTTTATAAGTGCCTTCGGCAGTTCACCTGCAAGACAGGCGGAAAGAGCGATAAGTCCGCCGCTATACTTTCTTAAAATTTCCTCGTCAACCCTCGGTTTTGAATAAAACCCCTCGGTATATGAAAGGGACACCAACTTGCAAAGGTTTTGATAGCCCTCGTTATTCTCGCATAAAAGGACTAAATGCGAATAATTCCCGTCTAAAACCTTATCCTTATCAAATCTTGTTCTCGGCGCAACATAAACCTCGCAGCCGATAATCGGTTTAATACCGTTTTTTATGGCTTCCTTATAAAAAGAAATGACGCCATACATACTGCCGTGGTCAGTAATGGCGACACTTTTTTGACCCCTTGATTTTAAAACATCAAAGAGTTTATCTATTCTGCAACAACCGTCAAGAAGACTATATTCAGTATGAAGATGTAAATGCACGAAGTCCATACATATATTCTCCCTTATTTCTTTATATCCTCGTAAATTTCCATAATTCTTTTAAGGCGGTGGTTAAGTCCCGAAACGGTGAGCCCCTCTTTGCTTAAAGCGGCTAACTGTTTAAGGTTAAGCTCGGGATTATCAAGCCGAAGCCTCGCAACCGATTTTAATTCTTCGGGCATCAGCTCAAACTGTTTTGCTTTAATGAGATATTTAATGGCATTTCGCTGTTTTTCCGAAGCCAAAACCGTTCGGTTGATATTAGCATTATCGCAGTTACTCGCCCTATTCGTTTTATTACTGAAGCTCTTTATAACCGACGCCTCAATGAATTGTAAACTTGCATTACTCGCCCCCATAAAAGCAAGTAAATTTACTATCATTTCGTTTTTCTTGATATAAACTCTAAACCCGTTTCCGCACTTTGAAATACGGGTTTCTATACTATGCTCCGCCAAAAGAGAAGAAAATTCCCTTGCCAAAGCTTCGTTTTTAATATAAAAATCAACACGGTAGCTTTTATCGGGGTCGGTTAGATGACCGCAGGCGAAAAAAGCGCCTCTGACAAAGCTTTGAATGCAACAATCTCTGTAAAAATTATCCCTGTAAATACTGCCGTCATAAACCCCGAAATCAACCGAAGCCAAAACTTTAAGGCGGTCAAATTCGCTCGGTATTTCCGCAACAAAGGTTTTTTGTTTTCCGCCGCCCTCTTTAATATGGACATCAACACCGTAAATATTTGATAGCATTTTGGCATAAAATTTTGCGGTTTTTTCGTTTTCGGTTTGAAGGCAAATTCTTTTTGCATTAAAGGAACGGCCGAAAAGAGCAAAGCCGTAAATAAGGGCGGTTTTGCAACAGTTTTTTGTCTTTATTTCGGTAAGTTCATTTTTAATATCGGTGCAAAAAGACATAATTCCTCCCCTATTTTCCTATATCTCTATGAACGGTTTTTACGGTATAACCCTGCTTTTTAAGGTGCTTTGCCGTAAGTTCTGCAAAGGTTACCGAGCGGTGCTTACCGCCGGTGCAGCCAAAGTCAATAACAAGTCGGCTCTTGCCCTCTTTTAAGTATAAAGGAAGCGAAAAATCAAGAATATCAAAAACTTTTTCTTGAAATTCTCTGCTTTCGGGGAAATCTAAAATATAATCTCTGACTTCCTTTTGAAGTCCCGTTTTTGACTTTAATTCCTCAACATAATAAGGGTTTGGAAGACAGCGGACATCAAGGACTAAATCCGCCTCGCTGTCCGGCCCGTATTTAAATCCGAAGGACTTACATATAATATTAAGTCCGCCGATTGCCTCGCCGAAAATCGTTTCATTTATTTTGGCGGTCAGTTCGCTTAAAGAAAATTTGCCAGTATCAACAACATAATCCGCCGTTTTCTTGATATCCTTTAAGGTTTCCCTTTCCTTTTTTACCGCATCGGACAAGGAAAGTCCCTGCTGGTCGCAAAGGGGGTGAGTTCGGCGGTTTTCCTTATATCTGTTTTCAAGAACATCATTATCCGCATCAAGAAAGAGGATTTTAAGTTCAATATCTTTTTTCTTTATTTCCAAAATAACCTTTGAAATTTCCGAAAACATTTCGCCGCCTCTTATATCGGTAACGATAGCCATTTTTTGAAGCTTCTCGTTGCCCATTTCCGACATTGAAACAAAGGCAGGAATAATCTGAGGGGGGATATTATCAACGCAAAAATACCCTCTGTCCTCTAAAACATTTGCAACCTGAGATTTACCGGCGCCTGACATTCCCGTAATAATAAGTAGTTTCATTTTTTATCTCCTGCCAACAAAAATAACCTCCGGTTCAAGCATAATGTTTTCCGATTTATAAACACCTTGCCGAACCTTATCTATTAAATCCAAAACATCCTTTGATGTTGCATTATTTTGGTTTATTATAAAACCTGCGTGCTTTTGACTGACGGCGGCTCCGCCGACTTTTTCGCCTTTTAGTCCGCATTTTTCAATAAGCGTTCCCGCAAAATTACCTTGGGGGCGCTTAAATGTGCTCCCTGCACTCGGAAAATCAAGTGGTTGCTTATCCTTTCGTCTTGCGAGAAGCTCCTGCATTTTCGCCTTTATTTCGGCTTTATCGCCTTTTTTAAGTTTTAATATAACTTTTGTTACGATAAGACCGTTCATAAAAACGCTATGGCGGTAGGAAAGCTCCATTTTATCCTTTTCAATATAGGTTTCGTTTCCGTTTTTGTCAATACAGTAGGCACAGGCGACAACATCCGACATTTCTCCGCCGTAAGCCCCTGCGTTCATATAAAGCGCTCCGCCGACACTTCCGGGTATTCCGTAAGCAAATTCAAGTCCCGTAAGTCCGTTTTCAAGCGCCGCCATACAAACTGCCGATAAATTTGCTCCGCTCTCGCAGATGATTTCTTCACCCTCAACCGTTATTTTATCCATTTTATTAAGGCAAACAACGGCGCCCTCAATACCCTTATCGCTGACAAGAATATTTGAGCCCTTTCCGAGAATAAAAACGGGAACAGAGTATTCATTTGCCGTCTTTAAGACAAATTCAAGTTCAATTTCGTTTAAGGGCGCAACAAAAACATCGGCTTCCCCTCCGATTTTGAAGGTGGTATGCTTTTTCATCCGCTCATAAAGAGAATATTCAATTTTGTTTTCCTTTAATTTTGAAACAAAAGAAGAAATATCCAAAAAATTCAACTCCGAAAAATTATATCAACCTAAAAGTGCCGCACCGATAATACCTGCATCGTTACCCAAAGATGCCGCTTTTATTAAAGTGGCTTTTTCCATATCTCTTGCATAGTTTTCGCCCGATACTATATCACGAATGGGTTTCATAAGGGTTTCGCCCTCGTTTGAAATTCCGCCGCCGATACAAAGAACATCGGGCTGGAAAATATTAACCATATTTGCAACACCTATTGCAACATATTTAATATACTCGTCAACCACGCTTTTTCCTGCCTCGTCGCCCATTCTCATAGCATCAAAGGCAGTTCTTCCGCTGGCATTTTCAATATCGTTTTTGCAAAGCTCCCACATTTTGCTCTTTGGGTATCTTGTCATTGCTTGTTTTGTCTGACGGATAAGAGCAGTAGCCGACGCATACGCTTCAAAACAACCGTTTCTACCGCAGGAGCAGGGAACACCGTTCATTTGGATAACAGTATGGCCGAGCTCCGCACCGGCGCCGTTTGAGCCGCCGAAGATTTTGCCGTCTATAATAACTCCGCCGCCGACACCCGTTCCAAGTGTCAAAGCAACAAAGCTTTCCGTGCCCTTTCCGGCACCTGCAACATACTCGCCGTAAGCGGCGGCATTAGCATCGTTTTCAACGAAAACCTCTTTATTAAGCCGCTTTTTGAGTTCTTCTGCCAAAGGAACATTGAAAAATCCCAAATTGTTGGCATAAATAACCGTTCCCGTTTTATAGTCAACACTGCCCGGCGTTCCGACACCGATACTTTGGACCTCGTCCATAGTGATACCTGCGTCCTTAACGGCGAGCAAAGCCGATTTTGCCATATCGTCAATAATCTCGTTTGCAGGTCTCGGTGCATTGGTCTTAACCTTGCCGACACCGATAATTTTACAGTTTTCGTCAACAACACCCGTTGCTATATTTGTTCCGCCTAAATCAATACCTAATCTATACATTTTTTATCTCCTTAAATTAAAACAGATCAACTGTTAATTGTTTGTTTGCTTCGGGAAAGCTATCGTTCATACCGAGCTTTTTAAGCAGGTCTTGCGCCGCATTGTATCCCATCTTTTTCTGACGGCTGTTCATTGCCGCAACCTCAATTATAACCGCCAAATTTCTTCCCGGCTTAACGGGAATGGTGATTGAGGGAACATCAAGACCCAAAATTTCTGTTTTCTGGTCCTCAAGTCCCATTCGGTCATAATTCTTATCGGGATTCCAATGCTCCATATTTATTACAAGGTCAATCTTCTCGGTTAGTTTTACCGAACCGACACCGAAAATACGGCTTGCATTTATAATTCCTATTCCGCGAAGCTCAATAAAATGCCTTATATTATCGGGTGCGCTTCCGATAAGGGATTTACTTGATACCCTGCGGATTTCCACAGCATCGTCGGCAATAAGTCGGTGGCCTCTTTTAACAAGCTCTATCGCCGTTTCGGATTTACCTACTCCGCTTTCGCCCAAAAGCAAAATACCCTCGCCGTAAACCTCAACCATAACACCGTGCCTCGTAATTCTCGGCGCAAGTTTAAGGTTAAGAAAAGCAATAAGCGATGCGGAAAATTCCGAGGTTGATTCCTTTGTTCTCAAAAGCGGAACTCCGAACTCTTTTGCAAATTCAAGATAATAATCTTCTATTTCAAGCGAACGGGCAATTACTATTGCGGCAGGTTTTTTTGATATATATTCCCGCATTTTTTCTTTTGCAACTTCCCTTTCAAAGCTTTGAAGGAAGCTTATCTCGCTTATTCCGAAAATCTGAATACGGCTGTTATCAAAAAATTTGTAATAACCTGCAAGCTGAAGTCCCGGACGGTTTAATTCGGTTGAAGAAATTGCCACATCTGCGTCATTCGGCGCAAAAAGCACCTCTAACGAAAACTCATCAATTATATCTTTAAGAGAAATGCTGTATTTTGTTTTCATACCTTCCCTCCCGTTATATGTAACAATATTTTCCTTTATTATACTACAACTTAATAAATATTAAAAGAATTTTTTATTTTTTCTTGATAAAAAGTGAAAATGATTATATAATTAAGTTTAATGTAAGTGTCGATTGGAGGAAAAATATATGAAACTCGGTATGGTGGGACTTCCGAATGTCGGTAAGTCAACCCTGTTTAATGCTATAACGAATGCAGGAGCGCAGTCGGCAAACTATCCTTTTTGCACCATTGAGCCGAATGTCGGTATGGTTAGTGTTCCCGATGAACGCCTTGAAAAATTAGCCGAAATCTATAACCCCGATAAATTTACCCCTGCGGTTATTGAATTTGTTGATATTGCAGGTCTTGTTAAGGGCGCCTCAAAGGGCGAAGGCCTCGGCAACAAGTTCCTTTCAAACATTCGTGAGGTTGACGCTATCGTCCATGTTGTCCGTTGCTTTGAAAGCACCGATATTATCCATGTTGAGGGCTCGGTTGACCCTATCCGTGATATTGAAATAATTAACCTTGAGCTTATTTTATCCGACCTTGAAATAGTCGGCCGCCGTCTTGATAAAGCCAACAAGGCATTTAAGGGCGATAGATCCTTCGGCGCCGAAATTGATTTTCTAAAACGCCTTACCGCCCATCTTGAAAGCGGTATGCCTGCCCGTTCGGTTGAGATTACGAGCGATACCGAGCAGGAAATTCTTGATACAACCGCTCTTCTCTCGGCAAAGCCGGTAATCTATGCCTGCAATATGAGCGAGGAGGACTTTTCGGGCGGTATTGAGGATAACGAAAACTATAACGCCGTTAAGGAATTAGCTGCAAAGGAAAAGGCGGAGATTTTGCCTATTTGCGCCGCTATGGAAGCCGATATGTCGGGTCTTACCGACGAGGAAAAGCTGATGTTCCTTGAAGAGTTGGGCCTTGAGCGCTCGGGACTTGACCGTATGATACAAAAATGTTACAGTTTATTGGGTCTTATTTCCTACCTTACCGCAGGTAAACCCGAGGTAAGGGCTTGGACGATAAAAAAAGGCACAAAAGCTCCGCAGGCGGCAGGTAAAATACACAGCGACTTTGAGCGAGGATTTATTCGTGCCGAGGTTGTTTCTTATGACGACTTTATAAACAAATGCGACGGCAATATGGTCGTTGCAAAGGAAAAAGGTCTTGTAAGAAGCGAAGGCAAAGAATATATTATGAATGACGGAGATATCGTTTTATTCCGTTTTAATGTATAAAAGAGGGTTTTATTTTGGATTTTCTTTTGAGAACTTGGGCGGAAATTGATTTAAGCGCCTTAAAACACAATTTTGAGATAATTAAAAAAACCGCAAAAAACAGTAAAGTTATGGCTGTAGTCAAGGCAAATGCCTACGGCCATAATGTTGATATTGTTGCGCCGATTTTGGATAAAGCCGGTGCCGACGGTTTTGCCGTTTCCAACATTGTTGAAGCCGTTGAGCTTCGGGATATGGGTATAAGAAAACCGATTTTAATTTTAGGTTACACCCCCGAAAATATGGCAAAATATCTTGCAAAATACGATATTACCCAGTGTGTTTTTTCAAAAGAATATGCCGAAAAACTGTCCGAAACCGCCCAAAAAGACAATGTAAAGGTTAAAATCCATATAAAGCTTGATACCGGTATGGGAAGAATCGGCTTTGACTGTCGGGACGGTGACCTATCGGGCATAGACGATGCCGTAAGTGCCGCAAAAAAGAAAAATCTTGTTTTTGACGGTATTTTTACCCATTTTGCCGTTTCCGACCGCTCACCCGAGGAGGAAGACGGTTTTACCGACGAGCAGTTTGACCGCTTCTTAAAGGGTGTAGGGAAAATGAAAAAAGCAGGTCTTAAACCTTATGCCGTTCACTGTTCAAATTCCGCCGCTTTGTGTCTTGACAGTGATAAACACCTTGATATGTGCAGAGCGGGAATTATCCTTTACGGACTTACCCCGTCCGACAAGCTTAAATTAAAACAGGATTTTATCCCCGTTATGACGCTTAAAACGGTTGTTTCAATGATTAAAACGGTTAAAAAGGGCGAAACGGTTAATTACGGAAGAACATACAAAGCAGATAAAGACCGCTTAATCGCCACCCTGACGGTCGGTTACGCCGACGGATATAACCGACTTTTATCAAACAAAGGTTATGTGCTTATAAACGGTAAAAAAGCGCCGATAGTCGGCAGGATTTGTATGGACCAGATGTCGGTTGATATAACCGATATAGAAGGCGTTTCGGTAGGCGACGAGGTTGAGCTTTTCGGCAAGAATTTGCCCGTTGAGGAACTATCAAACCTTTGCGGAACGATAAATTATGAAACGGTTTGCGCCGTTTCCGAAAGAGTCCCCAAAATCCCAGTATAAAAGAACAAAACATA
>JAKSQJ010000031.1 GCA_024404195.1 Clostridia bacterium
TAACCGATTTTGGAGTAAATATCCAAAGTTTTAACATACTCTTTGGCTTCGACAACGGTTTTACAGTGCTCTGCCATGTAGCGGGGCAGTTCAAACATGTGAACTCGTCTGTCACCATCCGGATTAGTGCCTTTTAACGAAAACTGGTCGTTTCCGGCAAAATCGCACTCGCCGTGGCGCATATTGACCTCAATATGAAGTCCCTTGTCGTTCATAACATCATCGCAAAGGAAGGGAAGAATTTTTTTGAAATTATCGGAAATACCCTTTTCCTTTACTTCATCATATAACGGAGCATAGTCACGGAAGGTGTAAGCAAGTCCGACTGTTTTATAGCGGTCTTTTGTTTCGTTTGTTCTGACGATATAAGCGGCTTTGTCGGCAATATTAAGGTCCATATTTCTGCCGACAATTCTATGCCCGTTTGAAAGCTGTTTGGTAACGGCTGTGCAACCGCCGCCCCAGTTATCGTTGTTGTCGGCCCAGAACTTGTCGCCGTAGTCGTAATCAACCTTATCGTAGTTTACCTCAAAAATACGGCTGTCCTTTGCGATTTCGGTAATTTTGGTAAAGCTTTCGGCAGTTTTTGAAAGCTTTTCTTTTTTGCCGCAACCAAGCAGAGAAACGGTCAGCAAAACACATAAAGAAATTGAAACGATTTTTCTTAATTTCATAATTTTTTCTCCTTAATTTATATTTAACGGTTAAGATTATTTCTTCTTATAAAATGCGTCAAGGATAACCTTAACAAGAGAATCGTCGTCGGGGTAAAATTCAACCCATTCTTCGCCCATTTTGGTTTCGCCGTCAATATGCAAATAGTCAAATTTACTGCCGACATTTTTGGAAATCATAGTTGAAGCAAGGTAGGTTATCTGAGAAAACGAAAGGTCGGTGCAAATATAGGGTTTCATAGTATCGTAGTAGTCCTTAATAAGACCGAAATCGCCCATAATCTTGTTTCCGGCTTTTGAGGCAAAGGCATCAAGGAACTGCTTTTGGCGTTCAATCCGTTTGGTGCTTCCGGTTATATCCTCGCTTCTCGCTTGGAGATAATACTGCGCTCTGTCGCCTTTAAGGAAAATGCTTTTTCCCTCTACACAGTCAAATTCGGGCAAGGTTTCAATGCAGTTAAGCGTTATACCGCCGATTTTATCGGTCATAACCGAAATTGATTTAAGGTCAATCGCCAAATAGTTGCCGATGTTTATGTTAAGAAGCAATCGCTCGGCGGATTTTTTCGTGTTTTCGCAGGAGTCGTTCGCATTTTTGCCGTAAGCATAGGAAAGACAAATCTGACCGTTTTCCGTTCCGCTGAATTTACCCGACTTTGAGTAAATATCAATATCCGCCATGGCTTCTCTCGGAATGGGGATAATCTTAATGCCTTTATTTTGGGTATTAAGTGTCATAAGGAACAAGGCGTCGGCTTGACCGTTTTTGCCTATGCCCATATTATCGGAAACCCGATTTTTATCTATTCCCATTATCAGTATTGAAACAATATCGTTATTAAGCTTATACTTTTCGCCGTTATATTCAACGGTGTCCTCATCAATTTCAAGACCGCTTATATTTGATGCTTTAATGTTTCTGTCGTTTTTATGGAATTTGCTTTTTCCTGAAAGATAAAGGACAAAGAATGTTGAAACGGCAAGAATGATAAGAGCCAAAATAATGCAAAGGACGGTAATTAAAATCTTTTTGCCTTTTGAATGGTTTGCCATACATAAACCTCCGATAAGAATAGTAATATTATATTAACATATTTCTCTATTATATTCAAGAAAAAAGCTTTACCAAAAAAAGGTAAAGCTTTAACATAATTATTTAAGTTCATAGCCGCCGACAGGACGGATTTTAAGCGGAACGCAGGAATCTTTTCCGAAAACATCTTCTATCATATCAATATAAGAGTTTAACATACCGTTCGGAATATAACACTGTATAGTTCCGGCAAAACCGCCGCCGTGGACCCTGCAAGCGCCCTTGCCGTCAAGAAATCTTTTGGTAAGAGCAATAGCAAGGCAAAGTCCCTGCTCGCTGACATTGGAATTTGAATATAGATTTTGAAGGTATTTATACGAGGAGTTGCCCGATGAGGTAACCTCCGAGAAAAATGTTTCAAAATCGGCATTTTCAAGAGCTTTCTTTTGAAGCTGAACTCGGTGACTTTCGTTAAAGTAATGGAAGGCACGAAGAACGGCTCTGTCACCGCACGCCTTGCGAAGAGCGCCTATCTGCTGATAAAATTCTTCTTCGCTGACATTTCTTAAATGGGTTTTGTTGCCCAAAAATTCGCTTACCGCCTTCATTTCAACCGTAATATCGGCATAATCCTGCGTTAAATCGGAATGGTTTCCGCCGGTATCAACAACGCAAAGGGTATAACCCGATTTGCCGAAATCAACATCAATTTTTTCAACTACCGGATTAGCAGGGTCAAAGAAATCGGCATAGGTAAATCCGCCGACACTGCTTGCCATTTGGTCAAGCAGTCCGCAGGGTTTGCCGAAATATTCGCATTCTGCAAATTGGGAATACTTTGCGATATTTACCGCATCAACCTTATTTTGGTTATAAAGACCGTTAACAATATTTGCAACCAAAACCTCAAAAGCGGCAGAGGAGGAAAGTCCCGAGCCCTTTAATACATTTGAGGTCGTATAGGCGTCAAAACCGCCCAAAGCGTAGCCCTTATTCTTAAATGCGGCGCAAACACCGCGGATAAGAGCCGCCGACTTGCCCTTTTCCTCGGGCAGAACGGATAAGTTCCCTATATCAATAATATCCATGGGAAATCCTGCCGAGCGAATACGGATAGTGTTTTCGTTATTTTCGCTTACAACGGCAATAACATCAAGGTGAACGCTTCCGGCTAAAACGCAACCGTGCTGATGGTCGGTATGGTTACCGCCGACTTCGGTTCTTCCGGGAGCGGAAAACAGGCGAAGATTATCCCTTGCGCCGTAGAGGTCGGTAAAGGCATCAACCGCCTTTGCATAACGCTCGCGGGCGGCGGAAACATCGGTATAAAGCAACGAAAAGTCCTTATCAAATCCGCCCTCAAGAATTTTATTTTTTAATGCTTCGTTAGTCATAACAATACTCCGAAAATAATCTTATTTTGAAATGATTGCCAAGGTATCTCTTGCAATAGCGAGTTCTTCGTTTGTCGGAACAACGAAAACCTTAACCTTGCTGTCGGCAGTTGAGAGTTCAACCTCTTTGCCGTGAGCTTCGTTAATTTTGCTGTCAATCTTAATACCTAAATAGCTTAAACTGTCGCAAATCCACTGACGGAGTCTCGGATTGTTTTCACCGATACCGCCGGTAAATGCGATAGCATCAACGCCGTCCATAGCGGCAATATAAGCACCGATATATTTAAGGATTTGATAATACTGCATATCTCTTGCAAGAATTGCTCTCTTGTCGCCGTTTGCAGCGGCTTCCTCTATATCACGGCTGTCGTTTGAAAAGCCGGAAATACCCAAAAGACCTGATTTCTTATTGCAAATCTCGTTAATTTCGGCAGGGGTAAGACCTTCTTTTTCGGCAAGGAATGTAACAACCGAGGGGTCAAGACCGCCGCAACGGGTTCCCATCATAAAGCCGTCAAGAGGAGTAAAGCCCATTGAAGTATCATAGCAAACGCCGTCTTTAACAGCAGAAATGGAACAACCGTTACCTAAATGGCAGGTAATCATCTTTAAGTCCTTCTTGTCCTTTCCGCAAAGCTCGGCAAGACGGGCACTTACAAAGCGGTGAGATGTTCCGTGAGCACCGTATCTTCTTACACCGTATTTTTCATAGTATTCATAGGGAAGACCATACATATAAACATAATCGGGCATGGTTTGATGGAAAGATGTATCAAATACAACAACCTGAGGAATTTTATCGCCGAATGTTTTTATGCAAGCTCTGATAGCCAAAACATGAGCAGGGTTATGTAACGGAGCCATAGCGCCCAAAGCGGAAATATCTTCAATTACCTTTTCGGTAACAAGGCAGGATTCCTTGAATATTGAACCGCCCTGAACTATTCTGTGACCGATAGCCGAAACCTCGTCAAAGGAGTCAATAACCTTGGCATCCGATTCAACCATAGCATAAACTACTGCCTCAAAAGCTTCGCTGTGAGTAGGCATCGGAGTTTCTGCCTTATAAACTCTGCCGTCGGGGGTTTTGTGAGAGATAACACCGGATGTGCCTATTCTTTCGCAAATACCCTTTGCCAATACCTGTTCGTTGTCCATATCAATAAGCTGATACTTAAGAGATGAACTGCCTGCGTTTACTACGAAAATTTTCATAACATTCTTCCTTTTTGTAAAATTCTTATTGAAGACCGTCAAGATATGTGTTAATATAATGACAGTTTTATACCATAATATAATACATTATTTTCATAAATATTTCAAGTATATAATTTCGGAGGTGAAATCCTTGTCGGTTGTCGGAATTATTGCGGAGTTTAATCCGCTTCATAACGGGCATAAAAAACTCATTGATTTTGCGAAACAAAACGGCGATACGGTTGTTTGCGCTATTAGCGGTAATTTCGTTCAGCGAGGGGATGTTGCGCTTCTTTCAAAACAAAAAAGAGCCGAAGCGGCGCTTGTAAGCGGTGCCGATATAGTCGCTGAAATGCCTGTTTTATGGTCAATGTCAACGGCGCAGAATTTTGCTCTTTGCGGTGTTTGGCAATTATATAATCTCGGTTGCGATACTATACTTTTCGGTAGCGAGTGCGGCGATATAGATAAGCTTATAAAAACCGCCGATATTCTTTTAAGCGATAAATTTTCGTTTCTTGTAACCGAAAAGATAAAATCGGGTATAACCTTTGCGGCGGCAAGGCAGGAGGCAGCCGCCGAGCTCGGTGCCGATGCGGATATTTTATCAAAGCCGAATAACAATTTGGGAATTGAATACATAATTGCCGCAAGAAATCTTCGTTTGCCTCTTGAATTTAAGACATTAAGCCGAATAGGTGAGGACCATGACAGTATGATTGATGCCTCAAATTTTGTTTCTTCCTCATTCATAAGAGGTAAAATTCTTGACGGCGATATTGCTTACGGCGAAAGGTTTATCCCTTTGGAGTTAAGGGGAAAAATAACCGAAGATAATGTTGCCGATATAAGAAGAATAGACAGAGCGGCTTTGGCGGTTTTGCGTCTTAAATCTCAAAAGGATTTTGAAAACCTGCCCGATTTAAGCGAGGGTATAGAAAATAAGCTTTATTTTTCCGTTAGGGTTGCAAACGGTCTTGACGAGTTGTATAATATGATTAAGAGCAAACGCTATACTCTTGCCCGTTGCAGACGGCTTGTTCTTTCGGCGGTTTTGAGCTTTGATAAAAAGTTTTTTATGACAACTCCCCCTTATGTTCGTGTTTTGGGATTTTCAAATAGGGGAGAAGAGCATATAAAGTCCGCCGTTTCAACTGTTCCTGTTATAATGCGTGTTTCGGATATTAAGAATTTAGATAGGGACGCTTTGGAGGTTTTTGAAACCGAATGCCGAGCAACCGACCTATATGCCCTTTGTTTAAATAAACCGCAGGAGTGCGGTCTTGAATATAAGTATAAATTACTAAAAACGGAGTGTTAAAAATGGTTAATGTAAAAGAAGTCGCAAGTTATAAGGATTATGGCAGAGTTTTGTCCATAACAAACGGCAAAATTGAAGCAATGGTAACGCTTGATGTCGGCCCCCGTATTATCTTTTTCGGATATGTCGGCGGTCAGAACTTTATGAATGATAACCGTGCCTGCTTCGGAACAAAGACCGATGAAGATTATCAGAATTATTTCGGTAAGGACACATTTTTTGAGAATTTAGGCGGTCATAGAATTTGGCTTTCTCCCGAAAGTTATCCCGAAACCTATAATCCCGATAATTATGAGGTTAAGTATGAGATTACGGCTGACGGCGCAGTATTTACCCCGAAAGCCGAAACCGCAAACGGAGTTCAGAAATATCTTGTTATAAAGATGTATGATGACTGCAAAATGGATGTTACAATGAAGGTAACGAATATCTCCGGCGAGGAAAAAGAGTTCTCTATTTGGGGACTTTCCGTTTCCGCTACCGGCGGCACCGCTATTATTCCTATGAACACCAACGATACGGGACTTCTTTCAAACAGAGTTATCGCCGTTTGGCCCTATACCGATTTGAGCGATGACAGAATTTTTTACGGCAAGAGATTTATAACGCTTCGTCAGGATAAAACCGCTGCAACTCCCGTTAAATTGGGCTTTGATATCAACGGCGGCAAGGTTCATTATCTTTTAGGCGACGAGGTTTTCACAAAGGCGTATGAAACCCTTCATCCGACCGCAAAATACCCCGACGGCGGTGTTTCTTTTGAAACCTATAATTGCGGAAACTTTATTGAGCTTGAATCTTTAGGCGAATTAAAGGTTGTAAAGCCGAATGAGACAAGCGTTTTGACCGAAACCTGGACTTTAGAGAAAAAACCGTGCGATGTTGACCTTCGTGATGATGAATCTGTCGGCAACTTCTGCGAAAAATTAAAATAATTATTGAAATTATTATATCATTTATGTATAATAGGTTTAGAATTTTTTATAAAGAGGTTTGAAAAATGGAAAAGAAAAAGACATTTGGACTTGTTTTAACATTAGTTCTTATTCTCCTTGGAACAATTGCCGTCGGCGCAGGACTTAAAACTGCCGATTCCGCATTGTCGCCCGTTGTTAAGCTCGGTGTTTACACCATTGCTTGTTTGTATGTTATCTGCGATTTCAGAATTCCTCACAGCAACACATTTAAGTATGTAATGCTTATCTTCGGATTAAGTTTGGCAACATCCGTTCTTGACTATGCAAAGTTAGGCGGAAAAGCGCAGACCGCTTGTATGGCTCTTTGTGTTGTTGCGGTTGTTCTTGTCGGATATATGTCGGGACGGCTTAATAAGTTCAGTCAGAATAAACTTGTTATGTTTTTGGCATTTGCTTTGTTTACCGCCGCCGCCGTTACCGATATTGTTAAGTCGGGGGCTACCGGTTTTATCGGTATTACCGGCCGTTTAAGCGACACAATTACCTGGCTTGTTTTCTGCACTGCTTATGTTACAAGATTTTCCGACCATAAGGAAGCAGGAGAGATAGCCGACGAGAGTGCGGCCGATACCCAATAATTAAATAATGCTTTTAAGGGTTGACATTTGTCAGCCCTTATTTTTTTGCATAATAAAACGGTCATCACTGCTTTGTGATGACCGTTTAACTTTATATCTTATCAATTAAAGAAAGCGTCGTGAACGACATTGAGCGCCTTATCGGCATACTTTTCTTCAATGATTATTGAAATCTTGATTTCGCTTGTTGAAATCATCTGAATATTTATATCCGAATCGTAAAGTGCCTCAAACATCTTTGCGGCAACGCCCGGATGGCTTTCCATTCCGGCACCGACGGTTGAAATCTTTGCAACATTGTTGGCGCACTTAATATCAACAAACGGGAAGTTGTCCTTTATTTCCTCAAGACTCTTAATCGCCTCGGCGCTTGACGAACGCTTAACCGAGAAGGAAATATCCTTTGTTCCGTCACGGCCTACCGACTGCAAAATCATATCAACCTCAATATTTTTCTTTGCAAGTGAATTAAATAACTTAAATGCAGTTCCGGGGTTATCCTGAACTCCTATTACCGAAATTACCGATACATCGGTATCCTTTGCTACGCCTCTTATAAGTGTCTTTTCCATTTTTACCTTCTCCTTAACTATTGTTCCTGGTTTTCTTTCAAGACTTGATAATACTTCAAGTTCAACATTGTGTTTTTTTGCAAGCTCAACAGAGCGGTTATTGAGCACCTGAGCGCCTAAGGTTGCAAGCTCAAGCATTTCGTCATAGGTAATTTCTTGGAGTTTTCTTGCGCCCTTGACTTTTCTCGGGTCGGTTGTATAAACTCCGTCAACATCGGTATAAATCTGGCAACGGTCTGCCTTCATGGCGGCGGCTATTGCAACGGCGCTTGTATCGGAGCCGCCTCTGCCGAGAGTTGTTAAATCGTCATATTTATTTATGCCCTGGAAACCGGCAACGATTATGATTTTTTTCTTATCAATTTCTGCCTTCATTCGCTCGGTGTTGATTTTATGAATACGGGCAACGCCGTGATGAGAATCAGTATAGAAACCTGCCTGCCAACCAAGTAGCGATATAACGGGGTAACCCAATTTTTCAATAGCCATTGCAAGAAGTGAAATGGAGATTTGTTCGCCCGATGTTAAAAGCATATCCATTTCTCTTTTTGAGGGGTTATCGGGGTTTATTTCCTTTGCTTTCGCAATAAGGTCGTCGGTAGTGTCGCCCTGAGCGGACACTACAACGATAACATCGTTGCCGTTTTTATAATCATCAACGATTATGTTGGCAACATTGAAAAGGCGCTCGGCGTTGGCAACCGAGGAGCCGCCGAACTTTTTAACGATTAGTGACATTTTTGTCCCTCCAAAGAATTAAAGAGTATGAAGAATTTTTTTACTGTCGGCAAAAATACCGGCAATTTTTTTATTAAGAGAACTTTCAAGTTCTTCGTTTGTAACAAGAGCGATTTCGCCCGACTGTTTGTTTTTTATAACGGCAACATCGCCGAAAGCAGATGTAATATCCAAAAGGGTTTTATCAAAGTCGGATGATGTAAATAAAACAAAGAGTTTTGTCTTTTCGTCAACCGATTTAATATAGTTTTCGTCGCCTTCCTCCCAAGAAAGATACTTTCTTGCGTTTAGGTGCTTGGCGCAGTCCATAACATCGGCAACAACGGCACTTGCCGTAGCCATTTTTCCGGCGCCCTGACCGTAGAAGATAACCTCGCCGACGGCATCTCCCGTAACCGAAACGGCATTAAATACACCGTTTACACCCGATAATAAATGCTCCTTCGGAACAAGGGTCGGGCGAACGGAAACGCAAACGGAGCCGTCACTTGATTTTTTGGCTTTGCCGATAAGCTTTATTACATAGCCGAGCGAGGAAGCATAGTCAATATCCGAAAGGGTAATATTCGTTATACCCTCGGTCTTGACCTGCTCGGGATAAACATGCTTGCCGAATGCAAGAGCCGCTAAAATACAAATCTTTCGGCAGGCATCGTGCCCCTCAATATCGGCAGTCGGGTCCTTTTCGGCATAGCCCTTGTCCTGAGCTAATTTTAATGCAACCGAAAAGTCCATATTGTCCATTATCATTTTATTAAGAATGTAATTTGTTGTTCCGTTTAATATTCCCTTGACCTCAAAAATCTCGTTTGCAGATAGGCACTGAACCATAGGGCGAAGAACGGGAATACCGCCGCCGACACTTGCTTCAAACAAGAAATTAACATTTTTATCCTCGGCGATTTTTATAAGCTCTGCGCCCTTTGCGGCAACAAGCTCTTTATTTGAGGTTACAACACTTTTGCCCTTTAATAAGCAACTTTTTACAAAGTCATAGGCGGGTTTAAGTCCGCCCATTGTTTCAACAACGATATCAACCTCGCTGTCATTTAAAATGATGTTGAAATCGTTGATAAATTTGTCGGAATACGAAAGCCCGTCAAATGTTCTTAAAGCCAAAATGTATTTAACATTTATATCAGATTTAATACCTTTGGCGATGCGTTCGTTTTTTTCTATAAGCAGTTCGGCAACACCGGAACCGACCGTTCCGTGTCCCATAATTGCAACATTTACCATTTTTTAAGTCCTCGCTAAATTGATTTTACGGTTATTATACCGTCGGTCAGTTGAAGCTTTTCAAGCAGTTCATCAAGAGAAACCGTAACATTATCAACGCACACCGTTAATGTTACGGGGGCAACGCCGCCGTTCGGAGCGCCTTGATTTACCGTTACGATATTTGCATTGTTTTCCGAAAGTATTTTCGTCATAGCCGTAAATACTCCCGCCTTGTCGGAAAGGGTTGCATAAATAGTTATGTGCTTCGTGTCAGCGTTTTCCTGCCTGAAAACGAAATCACGGTATTTATAAAATGCACTTCTTGAAATGCCGACCGCTCTTACTGCGTCGGATACATTTTTTGCCGTGCCGTCTGCAAGCAGTTCCTTTGCGGCAACAACACCTTCAAGCACAGGGGGAAGAACCTTTGAGCTGACAATATAAAAGCTTTCTTTTTCCATCAACTGTCCACCTCCGATAAACACTGTCACCTATAATACTACATTTTTTTTGAAAAGTCAATGACTTTTTAGGCAATATTATAATAAAAGGAGAGTTTTTATATGGAAGCGAAAAACAAACGCGATGCGGTGTATAATTTTCTTTATTATTTTTGTATTATTGCGATAGTGTTTTTGGTTCTTCGGATAACGGTTTTATATCTGTTGCCGTTTGTTATCGGAGGGCTTGTGGCGGCGTTTGCAAGATGGCTGTCAAAAAAATTAAAGCTTAAATGCATAAGTGTCAGCTCGGTGTTTTTTGTTGTCCTTTTTTATTTGGTTTTAGGTATTGTGTGCGGCTTTTTTGTTACATCATTGTTTGCAAAACGGGGAGAGATGATAAACATACTCGTTAAATTTTCCGATGTCGCCAATAATTTTTTAAGCAGGTTAAAAATATTATCACCTGATTTTCTCGGAAATCAAATATCAAAATCCGTCAGCGAGACATTGTCCGACGCCATATCCTCTTTGACGAAGCTGATAGCCGATATGGCTTACAAAATTCCGCTTGCGTTAATAAGTATTTTTGTTACGGTTATATCTTCAATTTATATTGCAAAGGATTTTGATGTCCTTAAAGATTTTGCAAAGTCGGTTATACCGAGCGATAAATTGAGTAAACTTATCTGCTTGAAAAAAGTATCCTGCCAAACGGCAAGAAAACTGCTGTCGGGATATATTATTTTGTTCTTTTTAACCTTTGCGGAGCTTATAGTTTGCTTTGTTATTCTTAAAATACCGTATCCCGTTATACTTGCGTTTGTTGTTTCGCTTGTGGACCTTTTGCCGATTTTAGGTGTCGGAACGGTTCTTATCCCTTGGGGAATAATTGCACTCCTGACCCATAAAACCTTTATGGGAGTTGCTTTGCTGGTTTTTTATCTTATAATAACATTTATAAGAAATTTTGCCGAGCCGCATATAATCGGAAAAAGGTTTAATATAAATCCGCTTTTTACTTTGACATTGGTATTTGCAGGGCTTAAACTCGGAGGTGTTGTCGGGGTAATTGTTCTTCCGTTCGCCGCTATCGTAATCGCAGGTTACTATAAAAGAGAGATTAAAAAAGATAAGGACAGGTTTTTGTCATTTAGAACTTAATTTCATATTATGGTATAGGGTCAAGCGCAAAAACGGAGTTGAACTATGATGCACAAAATACCGATAGGAAGCATTACCTATGCGATAAAAGCAAGAGATATTTTAAGAAAATCGGGTTATAAAGCAAATATTGAAAGGAAAACCGCCGAATACAAAAGCGGCTGCGGATATGCGGTTGTTTTTGAGGGTGATACGCAAAAAGCAAAGGAGCTTATAACCTCGGCAGGAATAAAATCAGGGGAAATAATCTGAAATTCGGCTGTTTCGTAATGAAACAGCCGTTTTCATAAAAGGAGGTAAGATATGATTTATTTAGATAATGCCGCAACGACGGGCATAAAACCGCCGGAGGTTAAAGCGGCGGTTAATAATGCTATGAAAAATTATTGTGCAAATCCGGGCAGGGGCGGACATAAGCGTTCGGTTATGACTTCTTCTGCCGTTTATGGTGTTCGCCTGAAATTAAGCGATTTCTTCGGCGGCGCAGGTGGCGAAAAGGTGGCATTCACCGCTAATTGCACTCATGCGATAAACTTTGTAATAAAGGGCTTGGTAAAACCAAACGACCATGTTGTTGTATCAGACCTTGAACACAATGCGGTAATGCGGCCTTTACTGTCGGCAACTGATAATTTTTCGGTTTTTGAGGTGTCGCTTGACGACGATAATAAAACACTTGAAAATTTAATAAGCGCAATAAATGCCGAAACAAAACTCGTTATTTGCACCGCCGCTTCCAATGTCATAGGCAAAATTTTACCCATTAAAGAGATAGGTGAAATTTGCAGGGAAAGAGGCATATACTTTGCGGTTGATGCGGCTCAGGGCGGCGGAGTAATCCCTATTGATATGCTTAAAATGAATATTGATTTTTTGTGTGTTGCTCCTCATAAGGGGCTTTATGCGCCTATGGGGACGGGAGTTCTCATAGCAAACAAAGAACTTGAAAGAACCGTTATTGAGGGCGGTAACGGTATTGATTCGCTGTCCTTAATTCAAAAACCCGATATGCCCGAGGGCATTGAAAGCGGAACGGTAAGTGTTCCCGGTATTATGGGCATCGGTGCGGGAGTTGACTTTGTTAAAAAGCTCGGTATAAAGCAAATCTACCGTCACGAGCTTAATCTTGTCAAGTATTTGTATGACGGCTTGGAAAAAGCCGAAGGCGTGATACTCTATGCGCCGAAGCCGACCGAAAATCAGTATGCGCCCGTCATTTCGTTTAATTTGGAAAACAAAAATTCCGAAGAAACGGCGATGTATCTTAACGAAAAAGGAATTGCCGTCAGGGCAGGGTATCACTGTTCCTTTGCCGCTCATAACAAGCTTAACACGACAAATACGGGGACCGTTCGGGTGTCGCCCTGCGTTTTCAATACCTTTGATGAAATAAGTAAATTTATATATTATATTAAAAAAATGCAAAAATAGGTTGAAGAGATATGCTTATTGTGTTATTATATATTTGGATAATTATATATTTTAACATTTTGCAAAGGACGGGGAATTATGACCACTTTTTTTAACGGCATATATAACGATATGTATTCGCTTTGGAATCAGATATTATATGCCATTAAAGGAATTAGAATTTTTGATATTATTGATATAATAGTCGTTGCATTTTTGATATATAACGCTTTGGTTTTCCTTCGTGAAACAAGAGCGGGACAGCTTGTTAAAGGTATTGTCGTTATGCTTATCGCTTACGGGTTGTCAATTTGGTGGAAGTTATCGGTTTTGCAGTGGATACTTTCGGTTGTCTTTAATTCGGCAATAGTTGTATTCGCCATAATATTCCAACCCGAAATCCGCCGTATCCTTGAGCGACTCGGTCAAACGAAATTAAGCAGGGCGATGGTTGCCGATAAGCAGGACCAAATTCTTGATTCAATAGAAACGGTCGGCAAAGCGGCAAGGATAATGAGCGAATCAAAAACCGGCGCTTTAATCGTTTTTGAAAAGAAAACTCAGCTCGGCGAGATAATAAATACCGGAACGGTTATTGATGCCGAGGTTTCTGTTTCAATGATTACCAATATCTTTTATCCGAAAGCCCCGCTTCATGACGGCGCGGTTATCATAAGAGACGGAAGGGTTTATGCCGCCGGATGTATTTTGCCGTTAACGCAGGGAACGAATTTTTCTTCTAATTTGGGAACAAGGCACCGTGCCGCTATCGGAATGACTGAAAACTCCGATGCCGTTGTATTGGTGGTAAGCGAAGAAACCGGTAACATTTCCATTGTTTCAAACGGCGAAATTTCCCGCGACTATACGGGCGCATCTGCCGCTGAAGCGTTGAGGGGACTTATTATAGAAAGCGAAATGCCCTATAACGATAAAAAGTTTTCA
>JAKSQJ010000032.1 GCA_024404195.1 Clostridia bacterium
GCGTTAAGTATCTCGGCGATATTGACTTTTCCGAAGCAAAACAAAGTTCTTATAAGTAAGGAGCAGTAACAATGGATATTAAAGAAGAATCATTAAAAAAGCATTATGAATGGAAGGGCAAAATTGAGGTTGTTTCAAAGGTAAAGGTGCAGTCAAGCAAAGATTTGTCACTTGCCTATACCCCGGGTGTTGCAGAGGCCTGCCTTGAAATTCAAAAGGATTACGATAAGTCGTATGAGCTTACAAGAAGATGGAATTTAATCGGTGTTATAACCGACGGCTCGGCAGTTTTGGGTCTCGGAAACATAGGTCCCGAAGCCGGTATGCCCGTTATGGAGGGTAAATGCGTTCTCTTTAAGGAGTTTGCAGGTGTTGACGCCTTCCCGCTTTGCATCCGTTCAAACGATGTTGACGAGATAGTTAATACAATTTACAATATTTCGGGTTCATTCGGCGGAATAAATCTTGAAGATATCGCCGCCCCCCGTTGCTTTGAAATTGAAAAGAAACTTAAAGAAAAATGCAATATCCCCGTTTTCCATGACGACCAGCACGGAACGGCAATATGCGTTGCCGCCGCTATGATGAATGCTCTTCGTATTTGCGGTAAGGATTTAAAGAATATCAAGTGCGTAATTAACGGCGCAGGTGCCGCAGGAACGGCTATCGGTGAGCTTCTTTTGAAACTCGGTCTTAAAAACCTTATTATGTGCGATAAGTTCGGCGCTATTTGTAAGGGCGATACTACCCTTTCCCCTGCCCATACCGAGCTTTCCCTTAAAACCAATCCGAATATGGAAAAAGGCACTCTTGCCGATGTTATGAAGGGCGCCGATGTGTTTATCGGTGTTTCGGCTCCGAATATCGTTAGCGAAGAAATGGTGGCTTCTATGGCTAAAAATGCCGCAGTATTCGCCATGGCTAACCCGACCCCCGAAATTATGCCCGATAAGGCGCTTAAAGCCGGCGCAAAGGTTGTCGGAACAGGCAGGTCCGACTTCCCCAACCAAATCAATAATGTTCTTGCCTTCCCCGGTATCTTCCGCGGTGCTTTGGATGTAAGAGCAAGTGATATAAACGACGAAATGAAGATGGCTGCCGTTTATGCCCTCGCAGGTCTTGTAAGCGATGATGAGCTTACAACCGAGTATATCTTGCCGAAGGCATTTGACCCCCGTATCGCTCCGACCGTTGCCAAGGGAGTTGCCGAAGCCGCAAGAAAATCGGGCGTAGCAAGGATTTAATCTTTTTAAGGTAATTTTATTCCAACAGCCGTTTGAGCTTTCAGGCGGCTGTTTTTAATTAAATTTCAACATATTTGCACCCGTTTCACCTCAAAAAAAGTTAATCGCAGATTTTTTTAAAAAAATGTAATTTTTTTCTTGACTTTACCTAATAGTGTTGATATAATATATAAGCTGTCTTAAAAATTATGATCCATTAGCTCAGATGGTAGAGCACTTGACTTTTAATCAAGGTGTCCGGGGTTCAAATCCCCGATGGGTCACCACGAGCAATTCCGCTTAAATAGTGGAGTTGCTCTTTTTCTTTATTATTTTTTAAGTGAAAAAATATTGAATTTCTAACACTATTTCTAACACTTATTTGTTAACATCCTCAAATGTCATTATTTTTACGCTCTTTCCGTCTGGTTTCGTGGGGGAGGCGCTTGCTCCTCACGCTTTTAATTTCGTTTTACAATAAATTGGCGGTGGGGCAAGCAGCCGCCCTACAACATAAATTTTTATTGCGTAAAACAAACGGGGCGTGACACACGCCCATACGGTGTCAATCCATCCGTAGTCCGTTGTCTGCTGTCTGCCGTCTGTTCGGGACGTCGTAGACGCCGTCCCCTACGAAACAAAAAATATAAAAAACGGGCGCGTGATACACGCCCATACAAATTTTTAATTCTATTTACTCTTATAAATTTTATAAAATTTCAATCTTTTTTTAAAAATAGGTTGACTTTATCAAAGTTTTAGCATATAATAATATGGCTATGTGAAATAAGCATAATATCGCGGGGTGGAGCAGCTGGTAGCTCGTCGGGCTCATAACCCGAAGGTCGTTGGTTCAAGTCCAGCCCCCGCAACCAAAAAAGCAGGTTTAAAAACCTGCTTTTTCTTTATCCAAAATGCCTTAAACCCCTTTGTTTATTCGGGTTTGAGGCATTTTTTGTAAATTACGATATTTCGTAAAATAAGCTTAAATAAATCTGCGTTGCACACATGTTGCACACCGATTGTCCCCTATTTTACAGTGCTTTCGGGCATTTTTCAAAAAACCGTTGCACACAAAATAGGCATTTTTCGGGTTTTTAAGAAAAAATTACAGTAACGAGGTTACCATTTATATCTAAAACTTATCCCTATGCCGATTTTGGCATAGGGATTTTCTATAACAAAAAGCAGGCAGAGTTTTAATTCCACCTGCTTTTTTCAAATATTAAGATGTTTTAGAATAAATTTCTACCAAATTAAAATATAAAATCTTACATCAAACTGCGGTAAATTGCCTCAATGTCTTCAACGCTTGTTTCTCTTGGATTTCCGGGACGGCAAGCATCGTTATAAGCGTCAACCGACATTTGGTGGATATCTTCCTCTTTTGCAACACCTTTAAGTGATGTTACAATTCCGACATCTTCGGCAAGCTTTGCAACGGCTTCAACGGCTGCTTTTCTATACTCGTCCTGTGTCATAGAGTCAACATCCTTAACACCCATTGCTTTGGCAATGTCCTTATACTTCTCGCCTGTTGCGGGAGCATTATATTCCATAACGGCAGGAAGAAGTGTAGCACATGCTTTACCGTGCGGCATATCGTAGTATGCAGAAAGAGTATGAGCCATTGAATGGTCAACACCGAGTCCTACATTTGAAAAGCCCATTCCTGCAACATACTGACCGAGAGCCATTCCTTCTCTGCCCTCTTTTGTGTTCTTAACTGCGTCACGAAGTGAACGGGCAATAATCTCAATTGCTTTTATATGGAACATATCGGAAAGCTCCCATGCTCCCTTTGTGATATATCCCTCAATAGCGTGGGTTAAAGCGTCCATACCGGTAGCGGCAGTAAGTCCTGCGGGCATAGACGACATCATATCGGGGTCTACAACTGCAACAACGGGAATGTCATGACAGTCAACACAAACAAACTTTCTCTTTTTTTCTACATCGGTGATTACATAGTTAATTGTAACCTCTGCGGCTGTTCCTGCGGTTGTCGGAACTGCAATAATCGGAACAGAAGGGTTCTTTGTCGGTGCAACACCTTCAAGAGAACGAACATCTGCAAATTCGGGATTGGCAATAATAATACCTATTGCCTTTGCGGTATCCATAGACGAACCGCCGCCAATAGCAACTATGCACTCGGAATTTGCTTTCTTAAACTCCTCAACGCCGTGCTTAACATTTTCAATTGTCGGGTTTGGCTTAATATCGGAATAAATAACAAAATCAATTCCCGATTTTTCCAATAAGTCGGTTACTTTTGCAGTGATACCGAACTTAATAAGGTCGGGGTCGCTTGCAACAAAAACCTTGTTAAATCCTCTGTTTTTGATTTCGTCGGGGATTGCATTTATTGCCCCTTCACCGTGATAAGATGTTTCGTTTAACATAAATTTGTTCATAGTTAATTCTCCTTTATAAATATATTTTTATTATAAGCAAATTTTTCGGTATTAATTCTTAAATCCGAACAGAACAAAACTGTAATTCTCTGTCCAACCTTCATTGTCGGCAAATGTAGAAGGACACACAAAATAGCTTTCACCGTATGGGGTATGATGCGGCCTCAAAAGATTTCTGTTGCCCGAAAGCAGCTTTATTACTATTTCGTTTTCGCCGTCTTTTATCAGGTCAGTAACATCAAGTTTATAGGGAGCAAAATTAAGATGCCCTGCAAACTTGCCGTTTACAAAAACCTGCGCCGAAGGGCAATATAGTTTTTTAAGCCGATACCGCTTTCTTTCATTGCGGATATTTGACTTATAAGTTCTTCCTTTTCAAGTTTATCGTTCCACGACCAAAAAGGCAACGGACGGTATTCTTTTGGCAGATTTTGCAGTTTTTTGACAAAATCGGTCATCATACTATTCCTCTACGGCATTTATTTTTCTGATTCTATGCGTTTCTTTTATGCGATAACAACCAATTTACGAGTTCGTCACCCGAATAAGCCGCTTCCCAGGCGCCGTGGTCTACACCGTATAAAATTTTAAGCTCGGCATTTCCCTGCATTCTATTAACTGCATTAAGCATAGTTATACTTTCGGTAATCGGAACAACATCATCGCAATCGCCGTGATACATCATAATCGGGATATCCTTAACCATCTCGGCATTCCAACAAATACCGCTTCCGCAAACAGGAGCAATAGCCGCAAATCTTTTCGGGTCTGCCATAGCAAGCATCCATGTCCCCGTTCCGCCCATACTTAAACCCGTCAGGTATACTCTATCCAAATCAACGGGAAGTTCCTTACAAATATAATCAAGAAAAGCAATAAGTGATTCGGTATAGCAACCCCAATATTTATCATCAGGACACTGCGGACCTATAAAAATAAAAGGATATTCGCTGCCGTTTTCTCTGACATGCTTCATAAAGCCATGCCTTTGCGCAACATCCAAGTCATTACCCCGTTCTCCCGCACCGTGCAGGAAAAATACCAACGGGTATTTTTTGTTTTCGTCAAAATCTTTCGGCAAACACTTTACATATCTGAAATTAAAATATTTATCCGATTCCCAAATGTTCTTTGTATACATATTATTACCTCATTTTCCTATACTCATCTTGAACGGCGAAGCAAGAAATCCGTCCGAATTATAAAGATTATGCATAGGTGCATTCCGATAGCCGAAAGATATTTCTCGGCTGTTTCCGACCTGCGGTCCAAAAAGTTTTAAACGGTTATCTTCAATTTTATAATCAAACGAACATTCCTTGCCGTTTTCATCATATAAATAAACATCCTGCAATTTGTTTCCGAGAACAAAAAGTCCTTCTGCGTGTGCAAAATGAAGTATAACGGTATCCCCCGTCTTTTCAAGGCAATTTAGAACGGGTCCGCAATATTCCATATCGTAACCGTAGAGTGAAGAAAGAACAGCATTTGCAAGTGCCTTTGAAATCTTGGATTTTTTGGTCGGGTGAATATTATCCGCCTCGCCGGTATTTACAAGTGTTGTAAGAAATACATTCGGAATTTTCTTTGCCGCAAGTGCCTGCTGAGAACGGATAACCGCCATATCTATATTTGGCTCTTCTCCGCTGTAAGGCATTAACTGAACTTGATAAAACGGCAGATTGTCATTCCATAATTCACGCCAGTTTTCTATCATAATACGGAGCAATTCACAGTAATAAACGCCTTCATCCGACTGCGAATTACTTTCGCCCTGATACCATAACACTCCTCGGGCAGTATACGGCACAATAGGCAATAATTTGTTAGTATAAAGCCACGAATCGTGATTGAAGTGAAACATATAATAATTATTGTTTTTAATTTCAATCATTTTTTGATATTCCGCTCTATTTACTGTTTCCGGTTTTGTCCAAGCGTCTACACGGGAAGCACCTTTATTGCAGGCAACCATTCCAATAGGAACACCTGTCGATTTCTGCAAAATATGCGCCACATAATAGCCGATAGCGGAAAAATCCGCCGCCGTCTGTTCGTTGCACATTTGCCAAGGAGTTTTATCGTAATATATCTCTTCAAGTGTTTCGTTGCAGTTATGACCCTCTGTAAAAAAGCGAATTGAATCATTTGAAATAATTTCAATATCTACGGTATCTTTACAGGTTAGTTCCATATTTGATTGTCCGGCAGCAAGAAAAACATCGCCTACCAAAATGTTTTTAAGAATAACCGTTTCACCGTTCAGCGTAATTCTCATTGAATAAGGGCCGCCTGCCGATTCCGGAGGAAGATACACGCAAAATCGCTCGTGTTCCGAAGAAAATTCGGTTTCTTTGCCGCAAAATTCAATTTTCCCGTTTCCGTTTCCCTCGCCGAAAATCGCAATTTTTTTATCCCGTTGCAATACCATATTATCGGTAAAAATATCCGCTAATTTCATCTGTATCCACATTTCCTTTCGGCAAAAAGCACTTTATCGCTAAACCGTTTTTTACAAAATCGCCGAAGTAACATCCTGCTCAAACTCCGCCGAGGTTATTGCTCCCGAGCCGCCGTCAAAAGCACTGTTTTTCATATAAACAGCCGTTATGCGATTAACGGGGTCAACCCAGAAATGCGTTCCGTAAGCACCCGACCAGCCGAAAGCACCGACCGGCAGACGACCGTAGTTTTCATGGGCTACGCAACGAACACCGAGTCCCCATCTTTCATTGCCGGGCATTATACTTTTCGGGACCTGCGGATCGGACATAAGCGAAATATACTCATCCGAAAGCACCTTAAAACCGTTATATTCTCCCTTGCCTAAAAGCATTTTTGCAAAATGCAGATAATCGGGCAAGGTTCCCGCAAGACCGGCACCGCCCGAAAAATGCGTTGTCGAAATTCTGTCAAAAACCGCACCTTCAACCATTTCGCAAACGGCATTTTTTCCGTCAATTTTGTTATGCATTACCACCATTCGTGCCCACTGCTCTTTTGTCGGAGCAAATGTTGTATCCGGCATATCGCACGGTGTAAAAATATTTTTCTTCAAAAACTCATCATAAGGCATATCGGAAATTATTTCTACTATACGGGCAAGAATATCAAATCCCTCAAGAGGACTGTATAACTGACGGGTATAGGGCTCAAACGCCGTGCCCCATTCGGCATAAGCCGGCATTGAAGATTCAAGGGTCGCCATTTCTTCGCTTGTAAAGTTATTCGCAGCAACACCGAAAACCGCATCACTGCCGATACCGGATGTATGGGTAAGAAGATGCAAAACGGTCGGTGGTGTTTTTACGGCACCCAAATCCGCAACATTTCCGTTTGCATCAAGGGTGCGAATATGCAGGTCTTTGAAGCACGGCAAATACTTTTCAATTTTATCGTCAAGCGAAATTAATTTTCGGCTCCATAAAATTCCTATTGCCGCAGATGTAACCGGTTTTGACATGGAAGCCAAACGATACATAGTTTTTTCTCCGATTTTTTCACCGTTTTGCTGAGTCATTTCCCCGAAATAACCCTCATAAACGGTATTATCGTTCTGCGTAACTGCAATTCCTGCCGCACCGATATTTGCTTCGGCAACATTCTTTGCGGCACGGATTTCTATATTTTCCTTTAACTTTTTGATATCCAGTTGCTTCATTATGTTAATATTTCTCCCCAAACAAGCCGATAGACGGCAAATCGTTTTTCAAAAAAGCGGGATAAGACCCGTAAAACCAATCGTAATATGTATCTGTTCCGTCAATACGCCAATATGCAGGATTTTTATTGTATAGCCAATCTATCGGTTCGGCTGTATTTTCCTGCTTTTGCGCTATCTTAAACGCTTTTTCCAAATCCGCCTTTATTTCGGTTGTAGCAGATTTCGGGTCGCAAGAGATAAAAAGAGGCGTTCCGCTTTTTGCAAGAAGCTCTAAAAACAATTTATTCTTTTCCCAAGGAATATGATTTCCCAAAATCCCGACACAGTCGGCATCCACCATATAAAAACTGCGGTTTTGCGGTAAACGGAAAGCCAATGAGTTAATCCCCAAAGCCCTTGTCCTGCTCCAAGATGCACCGCTCGTATCATCGCCGATACGGTTTACTTCAACCAAACCTGCGCACAAATGCGAAACGGTATTACAACCGATAATTATCATATTACCCGTTTCAGCACGAATTAGTTTATAAAAATCCAATACTATCTCTGCATTTGTTTTTGTATCATCAAAAAAACGGCATCTCTCGTCTTTTATTATTGAGCCGTTAAGAAAACATCCCCACTCTCCGAATATATCGTATGTAGAATAATCATGTTTGAGTAGCTCGTATCCCCAACCCTTTATTCGTCTGAGTGTTTCACGAAGATAGTTCTGAACATTCGGATTAGTCGGGTCAAGACAACCGAGTTCATCATCTCTTTTTATTCTCCATTCGGGGTGTTCTTCTTCAAGCTTGTCATCGTGCAATAAGCGTATCCATATTCCGGGTTTAACACCGATTTTCTTGAATTCTTCGGCAATTTCGCCCATATCACCGTATTTTTCATTCGGAAGCCACGGTCCGCTGCAAGTATTAAGCGACCATCCGTCATCAATAACCATATACGGACGGTTTTCGTTATTTTTTGAAACAGATGCCATAAACCGTGCATCATTTAACAGTTCTTCCCTTGATGAATTACCGTAAGCATAATACCAGTTATTACTTCCGTAAACCGGCTCTTTCGGCAATATCGGATTCGGGGACATAACCCGACAAAAATCCTTTGTCGCTTCAAATGGTGATATACCGGTATACAATTTGCACACAAAGGTCGCCGCCAAAAGTTCCCTGCCGTTTAGTCTTACGCCTTTTCCACCACTGCGGACATCCAAAAATGCCGATATTCCGCCTGCATCATACTCAAAGCTGACAAAACTATTCGGTTGGACCATAACGCCGTATCCTATGGTTGACTTTTCGTTATTGAGCATAAAATACCACGGCATAAACTTTTCCGGGTCTATACCTGTCCACGAAAGATTGCCATACGCTCTCTCCCATTTATCGCCGAGCACACGAACCGGTTCTTTTGTTTGAAAATTCCAACGCAAGCGAACGATAGTCGGCTCACTTTTTTCGGCACTTATAAAGGCATTCATACATCCGCCCAAAAAATCAAACCTGACTTTTATATCGGAATCATTTCCCGTAACCACCGTATTTTCGGTTCTTATAAGGATATCATCGGGTATTCTTATTATGCTGTTCATTTTGCCTGCTCCGTTTAATAATATAATTCACAAAATAATTACATCAAACTATTTCATAGCGTTCAACGATTTTCTCACCGTCATACACAAAGGTTTTTATTTCATATTTGCCGAAATCGGCAGAAACCGAAGATTTATCAACCTTTAGGGTTGCTTTTTGATTTTTTGCGCCGCCGTTAAATAATCTTAAAACATATTTTGAATTTTCCGAGTAGAAAGCTTTAAGCGCAACGGCAGGGTTGTCTATTGAAACGATTTCCTGCGGATTTTGTCCGTTTCCGTGCGGATATATATTTAGTATGTATGGACTTTCAATAAATTCATCCGCTCTGTTTTCAAGTTCCGAAGCATTTTCATAAGAAATGCGGAAATTAAATGAATGCTTTCCCTGCTCTATATACGGCACGAAACGGCTTTTATCTTTAATAATAGGTCTGTTATCAACCAAATGAGCGCAATAAGCCGCTCCGTTAAACAGCAAGAAATTCAATGTGTTGTTTTCACAAAAAGTATTATATACTCCGTCATTGTAAATTGCAAGTGCCTTATCATCACGCACCAAAGCAGTATATCTGAGTGTCGGATGGTCTGTTCCGTCCTTGGGGAACTGCTCTGCCCCATAAGCCAACTGAGTTGTAAAATCACCGTCTATTGCAGAAGGAATTTGCAAAACAAGACCGCTGTTTTGCTCATTCCAAAACGCATCAATTTTGCAATCAACATACGGTAATTCTTTCGGAATGGTATATGTTACTCTTACGAAACTGCTTTCAAGCTCATATAAAGACTCTACCCTTGTCAGCACATCGCCTTGCTCAACGATATTTATGCATTTCATTCCCTTAAAGATGCCCTTACTGCAATCGGAAAGTTTGAAATCCATAAAATTACTGCAAATTTTATCGTATCCGTGAGCCCAGGGGTTCGGGGTCGTTTCAACCATTATCGGCTTAAATGCATCACCCTTTAACAGCTGCTTTCCGTTCAAAACAAAACTGTTCAGAAGACCGGTTTTTCCGTTAATAATCACCGTTTTAATACTATCGGTGAATAAAATATCACCGCCGTTATATTCGGGTTTTACTGTTTTATTGACTTTTTCAACCTCAAAATCAAAACGAGTAAGGTCAAGACCTTCAAGTTCCGCAATAAAACCGATTCGCTTTTTTCGGTCAAAATTAATATTGCCCAACTCTTTAATGCATTGCGAAGGTATATATTCACCGTTATATCTGACCTTAACCTCATACTCTTCGGTATCCGAAATCAATGGCTCCAAAATGAATATTTCGGCTTCCATTAGAGTTTTTCGCTTATATGGTTGATAATTAAACGCAAAAATCGGGAACTCAAACGGAATTGCGGCTTTATGGTTTTTTGCAATAGCCAAAATCGCTCTGCAACTTTCATCCTCTAATTCTGCCATTGCCCCGTTTGCTTTCTGCAAGGACGAAAGCTCACCGTCTTCACAGCATGTTCCTGCACAAATATCATGGAAAAGCAGTTGTCCCAAAACCTTTTCGGCTTTACGGAACACCTGCGAATTATACTCAAAAACACCTCTCAAACTTGCAACCGAGCATAATTTTTCGGTAGAATAAAGTTTTGTTTCCAACCTGCAAATTGCCCTTTTGATGTTGCTCATAGAAGAATATGAACCTTTCAACAACGGTTGCAATGAATAACCGACTGTTTTTTGCGGATTAATTTGAGCAAAATAGTTTTCGGGTGTGCTGTGAAAAACCGAACTGTCGGTTTTTACAAGTTCGGTTACATAATCAAGGTCAAAACGGGAATTGACTCCGCCGTGATTACCGACACCCCACAAAGCGACACCTTGTTCCATATCGGCATAATTGGAACTCTTTCTCTCAATTGACTCGGGAAGTTTGCCGTATTCGGAGCAGTAAATGCAATCATCCTGTGCCCGAGCGGCAATTATTCTGCTTCCGTCAACACCCTCCCATATAAACTCTCGCAAATCTTCTTTTTGCTCATGTTTCATAGGACGGCAGAACATATAGCCGTTATAGCCGCATTTTTTGAGTATCTGAACAAGACCTTTACTATGCCCGAACGAGTCAAAATTCAATGCCACCGTCGGTTTTACACCGAATTTTTCAGAAAAATATTCTCTTCCTAATTTAATAACCCTTACGAAGCTTTCGCCGGCAGGAATATTGCAATCCGGTTGGATATACCAGCCACCCATTATATGCCATTTACCCGCCTTTACAAGACGGGTAATTTCTTCAAATAATGTTCTGTCATACAATTCTATCCATTCAAATAGAATTGACTCATTATGGCAGAATATATAATCGTATTCCTCACTGAAACGAACTGCTTGCCAAAATGTTGCAAGTGTTGCGGTTATGCCTTCGTTCCAATCCCACTGCCATACGGGATCAATGTGAGAATTGCAAATCAAATGAAGCTTTTTCAATTTCACTAAACATCCTTAATAATATCTTTGTTATTCTTTAATCGGTATAATAAATACACCGTCTCCGACTTTGATGTCAAGATTCAATTTATTGTTTTTAACATTTTTTATTGATTTTTTGCCGTTTACTATAACATAAACTTTATCTGCATCATCAAATTCAATGTTAACCTTGGCGGAATTCTCATATTCATAAGGTGCTTCTGTTGAATAATCTGAAAATGCCGTCAGCATAAATCCTTCGTTTTTATTTTTATCCTCAAAAACACCTACTAAAACATCAGAGCCGGTAGCTTCGGCAGATTTTAATGTTTTTGTTTTTGCAATATTTTTGATCAGCATCGGCTCCTCAATATCGGGATCGGTATTGAGATCATACATAAACATATCTTTCATAACGCTTTCGTAATCGGCGTTTGCTTTACCGTCCTTTGCGGCGAGCCAACTGACATTTTTCCAATCAAAGTTAAGATAAACATTATCTAATGACAAAACTTCGCCGTTTACCTTCTGCACCCAGTCATACTGCGGCATTTTTTCATTGTAAAAATCAATACAACTACTTAATACAGGGCTATACGCAACCTCTTCTCCGTCTCCGCCACCCATCCAATACATTGGTGCATAGGTAAACCAGGAAAGAGATTTTACACCAAAACAAAGCGAAGTATAAACCTGAATCCGCATATCCTGCTCGGTAAGTTTCTTGGTGTATAAGTCCTCTGCTCCCGGCTCGTGATCCATAGTAACCGATTGAAGAACCATGTGAAGCTCGGTATTCTTGTGTTTTGAGGCAACATACCTCATATCTCCGAAATTACTTAAATAATCACAACCGTTAAGACCTGCTGTTCTGATTGGATAATTATCCACCGAAAGGATTTTTCTGCTGGAAATCTTATCCAAAACATTTGTGCAAAAATAGTCAAGATATTCCCAATAAGCAGCACCTGTCATACCAACACTGCCAAAGCCGTAGTTCGGATTCAAGTTGCAATAAAACAACTTATCGGGGGAAACCGAATTGAATACTTCTGCCCGTTTTGTCAAATTGCCTATATGTTTCATAAATGGCTCATCGCAAAAAAGGAATCCCAAATAAGAGGAATACTTATTATAAACTGCACGCTTTTCGGCAGATATATCTCCCGGTAAATGGCTGTTACACGATGGGAGAATGTTAATGCCAAACTTTTTACCGAGTTTCAAATAATCTTCATCTAAATCCAACTGTGTTGGATAATTGTATTTATTTACTTTCTTGCTCTTATCATAACTGTAATCCTCTTTGGTATTTAACAGATGAGAATATGAATTATATTGAGTTAAATACATAGCGGTAAAATTACAGTCAACATACTTTTGAAACTCATCATCCCTCGGCTCCGGAGCGCCGAAAGAAGATATCATCATTACATTTTTGTCCTCAAAAGAATCGTAATCGGGCAACACGGTTTTTTTGACCGTATTATTTGATAAATCCGTCTTGCAAGAGCATAGTGTAACAAAAATGCAAAGCAAAAGCAGGACTGATAATATTCTTTTCATCCTTTTATTCCTCCTACTGATACCGAACTCATAATGGTATCGCTAAAGAAACCGTATATTACCAATGGAATTATACTGCAAACTATAAGTGCCGCAAAAACCGTTGGATAAGATTGCTGAGCAATATAATATGAAGTCAGCTCATTGATTCCGTAAGCAATTGTCGGCTTATCGGGCAAATAGAGAAACGAAACCATATAATCGTTCCAACCGCCGATAAATGCCAAAATAGCCATTGTTATAAGCAAGGGTTTGGCTTGCGGATACATTATTTTGAAGTAAATCGTAAACTCTCCGGCACCGTCAACATATGCCGATTCAACATAATCATGAGGCAATCCGCCAAAATAATTAGCATAAAGAAGTGCACCGAATCCTATTCCGCTTGTTTGCAACAGTATTACAGACAACCAACTGTTTAACAAATGCAATTTGCCGACAATAA
>JAKSQJ010000033.1 GCA_024404195.1 Clostridia bacterium
TACGGGTTGGGTAAACGACCCCGAAAAGTATATATCAAGGATAGATGTCGGAGTTTTGCTTTCCGAGTGGGAGGGCTTCGGACTTTCGGTTGTTGATTACTTAAATCAGGGCAAACCGGCAGTCGCTTCCGAGGTCGGCGGAATACCCGAAATTGTAACAAATGATGTCGGGATACTTGTAAATTCAAGAAATCCAAATGATTTTGCTAATGCGATACTGTCACTGCTTGACAGCAAAAAAAGAGAAGAAATGTTTTCTTTTTGTAAAGAACGGGCGCAGGAATTTGATATAAAAATTACTGCCGATAAAACATTTGAAATAATCAGAGAACTGTAAAATTATGGGAAAGGTGGTTGCCGTTATGAAAAACATTGCCGTTGTAAGTTGTTATTTTATTCGTAATTACGGTAGTGTGTTGCAGTCGTATGCCACCGAAAAATACATAGAAAATTTAGGGTTTAATTGTCAAACGGTTTCTGTTGAGGAACTTAAACCGCTTTTATGGCAAAAGAAAAAAGAATATTTTCGCTCAAACTTTACGGATATTTCTTTGATTATGTCCAAATTGCCGATTATTCGTCTTCGTGTCCTTGAAAAGCTTAATTTTCGTGGCGTCGGCGACCAAAAGAAAAAGCGAGAGGAATATTTTGAAAGCTTTTGTTCGCGTTTTAATTTAACAATGGAAAATCCCTCGGATTTCAAGCAACTTTCGTTGCTTTCTTCCCGTTTTGATGCGGTTTTATTGGGGGGCGACCAGCTTTGGCGGCCGGATAATATTTTTCCGGATTATTATACTCTTAATTGGGTAAATCCCGATGTCAAACGCATATCCCTTGCAACAAGCTTCGGTGTGTCAAAGCTTGATAAAAGGTCAGGGAAGGCGGCTTCTGAATTTTTGCCGTTATTTTCCGCAATTTCCGTAAGAGAACAGTGCGGTTGCGAAATCGTCAGACGGTTAAGCGGCAAAAATGCGCTTAAAGCATGTGACCCCGTTTTCCTGCTTTCGCAGGAAGAATGGGAAAACCTTGCCGATGAAAGTGCTTGTCCGAAAGAAAAATATGCTTTTTGCTATTTCTTGGGTAACGCAAAAGAAAAAATAAAAAGCATAAGCGCTCTTTGTAAAAGGTTGGGTCTTAAAGCCGTTATGCTTCCTAATTTAGACAGATATATGCCTAAATGCAAAGATGTTGATGTTATAAATGCTTCTCCCGAGCAGTTTTTGGGGCTTATTAAAAATGCCGATTATATTTTTACGGATTCGTTCCATGCAACGGCTTTTTCGGTGATTTTCGGCAAAGAATTTTTAACATTTAACCGAAACGGCAAGAAAAAGCACAGCACCGACTCTAGGTTGGTCTCATTCCTTGAAAGCGCCGATAAAATGTCCTGCCTTGCAAGGTCATCCGATACCGATGAAATCTATAACCAACTAAAAGCAATAAAAGTTTCGGACGGACTTTCAAATCTAAATAGCGAGATTGAAAAAACAAAGAATTATTTGAAAGAAAATCTTATGTCGGAGGAAAGCGTAAATGTCTGAAATCCGAATCTTGCATATCAGTTTGACTAAAAGCTTGGGCGGAATAGCCGCTTATCAAAAAAGTTTGGTTTCAAATATTGACAGTGATGTTTATAAACTTTGTTTTGTTACTCCTTATCCCGATGCTATGCTCATTCCTTTCCTTAATGAAAATGGTATAAAGGTTTATACTATACCTTCGGAAAAAAGAGTGTTTTCATATTTTCGGGAACTTTGCAGAATTATGAAAAACGGCAATTTTGATGCCGTTCATATTCATAAAAATTCGGCGGTCAATCCCTTGCCGTTTTTGGCGGCAAAGCTTTCGGGTATAAAAACGGTCATCGCCCATTCTCATAACACTTCTGCAACAGTCGGCAGGGCAGTAGGGATACTTCACTATGTTTTTCGCCCTATCGTTCGGCGCATAAGCACCGTTCATCTTGCGTGTTCTTCGGTTGCGTCCGATTGGATGTTCGGAAAAAATCACCCTGCAAAAATCGTTAAAAACGGAATTGATGTTTTGAAATTTTCGTATGACCCTGATGTGCGAAATGCCGTTCGTTTAGAACTTGGCATAAAAGACGAACTGCTCATAGGTCATGTCGGTAATTATATTTATCAGAAAAACCATAAATTTATGGTTGAAATAATGAAAAAGGTTATAGAAATCCGCCCTGACGCAAAGCTTATGTTTGTCGGTCGGGGAGAATCTTTGGAGGAAGTAAAACGGTATGCCGAAAAGATAGGTGTCGGCGAGAATATTCTTTTTCTCGGTTCAAGAACCGATGTAAACCGTCTTTATCAAGCAATGGATGTGTTTTTAATGCCTTCGCTTTGGGAGGGCTTGCCTATTGCCTGTGTTGAGGCGCAAGCGGCAGGGCTTCCGTTACTTCTATCGGATGTTATTACAGATGAGATAGTTTTAACCGATAAGGTTTATATGGTGCCGCTTAAAAACGATGCTTCCGATTGGGCGGAAAAATTACTTGAAATCTCAAATGACGGTTCAAGGAACAATAATGAATCGTTGCTTAAAGAATCGGGTTACGATGCAAGTAAGTCCGTTAAAGCAATTGAAGATATTTATATGCTTTCAAAACGCTAAAAGGTGAGGAATGTATGAGTGAATATATAAAAGAAAAAAAGTTCCGATCGCATACATGGCTTGCGTGGCTTTCGGTCGGAATGCTTGTTGCAAATGTATATCACAATAAACTTCTTGCTATTTTATTTCCGTTTTTCTCCTCGCAACTTGCGGTAATTATGCTTATCGGGTCGGTTTTTCTTTTTGTTTTTTACTTTTTTTTGGACGGCCATGTAAGATTAAGCGATTTGCAGTTTACGGAAATAGATTATGCTTTTCTTTTGGCGGCGGTGGTAATTCTCGCAACCTCCGGCGGCGACAGTGAAAACTTAACCTATTTTGTAAGGTTTTTTTCGTTGTTTGTTTTTATGCTTTTTATGAAGTATGACGAAAAGATGATAAAGATTGTCTTTATTTGTCTGCTGATTGCAGGTATTATTCATGTTGCGGCAACCTTGTTTTTCTATTTTGACCAAGATTTTTATTTGAAATATATTTATCCTACTTTCAGCGCCGATGAACAGGAAAAATTATATTCCTGGAACATCGTAAACGGCTATGCAACGGGATTTGCAGGTCATTTCAGCCGTAACGGAATTTATACTTCCGTTGCGCTTTTGGTAAGTTCGCTTCTTTTATATACAAAAAATAAAAAGCACCGTATATTATTTGCGGTATTAACCCTTGTTTCGCTTATCGCTTTGATTATGACATCAAAAAGAGCTCCGCTTGTTTTTGCCGTTTTCGCAATAGCGGCAACATATATACTTTGCGCTAAAACAACCCCGCTTTCAAAACTCGGCATTATTGCTCTGGCGGTAATCGGCAGTGCTGTAATCATATATATTGCTTCATTTAACATTGAAAGTATCGGAGTTTCTTTTGAAAGATTTTTATCAACCTTTAATAAGAGCGATACAAACGATGTATCCAACGGAAGATTTAAGCTATACGGCGTTGCGTGGGATTATTTCCTTTCGGCGCCCATATTCGGTATCGGTTGGAGAGAATTTTCAAAAAGGGTTGTTGTTTTCTTCAATGAAGATACTTATTTCAGAGATACTCATAATGTTTTTTTGCAGCTTTTATGCGAAACGGGAATTGTCGGAATAATAATTTTCCTTTGCCTTTTTGCTCTTGTGCTCTTTCTTTCCGTAAGGTTGCTTATTAAGGTTAAACGCGGCGAACTTCAAATATCCGAAACCGCAAGATTCGGACTGATTTTTTCTATTACCGCCCAGATATTTTTCTTAAGCTACAGTATGACGGAAAACCCCCTTTATGACCTTGAAACCTTCTATTTATATGCTTTTGCAATAGGTTTTGTTTCAACCGTTTGGTTTAGGTATGAAAAACTGCCTATAATAGAGAAAATCAGGTCAGAAAAGGAAAAATCAATTTATATTAAGTAGCCGATTTGGAGTTTGAGTTTATGGAAACCAAAATATCTGTTGTTATTCCGGCTTTTAATGCAGAAAAATATATCAAAAAATGTCTTTCTTCAATTAAGAATCAGTCATTTGCGGATTTTGAAGCAATCGTTGTTATTGACGGGGCAACCGATAAAACAAAAGAAATAGCCGAAAGTTTTGCAAAAAATGATAATAGGTTTATAATTATTGAGCAGGAAAATAAAGGGCCCTCCGGCGCAAAAAACAAAGGAATTGATTTTGCAAAAGGCAAATATATAACATTTGTTGACAGTGACGATTATGTTGACCCTGATTATTTGCAAACACTTTTTGATACCGTAAAAGATGTTTCTATTGCTATATGCGGTTTTTATACCGAAACTTCCGACGGCACAGTAAAACTTAAACAAGCTTTTAATCCCGAAAAATTAACGGCAGAGCAAATCCTTAACCGTCTTATTTTGTCCGAAAATGCATTTGGCGGTTATGATTGCAATAAACTCTATCTTCTTGACCTTATCAACAAAGAAAAAATTCGGTTTTTGACAGGTCAAAAGTATATGTTTGAGGATTTGTTGTTTAACTTTAGGTATCTTAAATGTATTGACGAGGGTAGATGTTGCGATGTTTGCACCTATCATTATGTTCACCATGAATCCGAAGGAATGAGCAGGGGAATCGGAGATATAAATTCAAAATGGCTTCATTATACCGATGCTCTTGATATTATTCTTTCCGAAGAAGATAACCGTTACGGTGAATTTATGTATAAAGTCCGTATGGCAAAGGTTTGGCACTGCGCAACCGCCGTCAGAGTTCTTGCGCATTTTAACGAAAAGCACTCTGATAAGTATAAAGAAATGCGCCGTTATATCGGCAAAAATCTTATAAAATATCTTTGTTGCAAGTATCTGCCCGTAAAAAAGCGCTTGGGCGGAGTTTTAACCTACTTTTGTCCGAAACTTTCTTTTGTCTTATGGAATAAAGGGAGATAAAAAATGGTAGATGTTTCCGTAATTATTCCGGTTTATAATACCGGAAAGTATCTTAAAAGATGTTTTGACAGTATTTTGAAGCAGGAACATAAAAATATTGAAATAATCGTTATTGATGACGGCTCTACGGACGAAAGCGGAAAAATCTGCGATGAATACGCAAAAAGAGACGACCGATTTATTGTAAAGCATACCGAAAATTTTGGTGTCAGCAATGCGAGGAATTTGGGACTCAAAGAGGCAACCGGCAAGTATTTTTGCTTTGTTGATTCTGATGATACCGTATCAAAGGATTATGTTTCCTTGCTTTATAACAATGCCGAAAAATACGGTTGCGTTGTTTCTGCCGCAAGAAACTGTAACGACAGAAATACGGTAAAATCCCTTGATAAAATAAAGGTTATGACCCGAAATGAAGCAAGGTTTTCTGTAACCGACCGAAAGGCAGGTCTTAAGGGTTTTGTTTGCTGTAAGCTTTATAAAACCGATATTATGAAAGCGAATAACCTGCGTTTTCATACTGAATTTACCCTGCTTGAAGATTTGATTTTCATTTTTGAATACTTAAAGCATTGTTCATGCGAGGATAAAATTTGTTTATCTTTTAAGGTTATTTACAAATACTGTTCTTCAAGAAGTGACAGTGCGCTGAAACAAAGATTTTCCGCTCCCGAATATAAGGAAAAATGGTATGATTCCGTTCGTGCCGCCGATTTTCTCATAAAAGAAAACGAAGCGGTTTTCGGTATAGACAAAGCGGCGCAAAAACTTAATAAGCGGCTTAAAAACGAGCTTGTTTGCGAAAAGGTTATTCAGTCGGTTACGCAAATGCGTATTTTGGCGCATTATAACAAAACCGATGACCCGACCTATCGCACCTGCCGTAAAAACATAACCGAAAACATCTTTGTTTATTTAACTAACAAGCATATTACCTTAAAGCAAAAGCTTGGGGCTATTGCCATACTTTTTTTCAAAAATATTTAACTTATTATAAGCCGTCAAGGGCGAAACAATCAGAGGTGAAGTAATTGACAAGAACACAAAAAGCGGCGAGAAATTCAGTTTTTGCAATGCTTTTGATTTTGGTTGCGGAATTAAGTAATTTTGCCGTCAGAACTGTTATGGTAAGAGAACTCGGCATTGAGTATAGCGGTGTTTCCGCCCTCTTTACCGATATTCTTAATGTTCTTTCGTTAACCGAACTCGGCTTCGGAACGGCGGCGGCATACGCTCTTTACAAGCCCCTTCACGAAAACGACCAAAAGCGAATTGTTTCCCTTATGGCATATTATCGGAAGGTGTATTTGATTATTGCCGGTGCAATTACGGCGTTGGGATTTATATGTCTGCCGTTCCTCGGTAAAATCGTAAAAGATGTTCCGAATATAAAAGAAAACATCGCAATTGTTTTTCTTTTGTATGTTGCAAAAAGCGTTTCTTCTTATGTTTTGGTATATAAAGCCACCCTGCTTGACGCCAACCAGCAAAGCAATATCGTAAGTATCGTTACGGTTATAAACACCTTGATTTTTACCGTTTTGGAAATAATCGCTTTAATATTTTTCAAAAGCTTTATATTTTATTTAATTCTTCTTGTATCGTCGGTAATTATCAAGAATTTGGCAATTTCATTAGCGGCAAAGGTAAAATTCCCGTATTTAAGCAAACAAAAGCCCGATGAACTTTCAAAGCAGGAAAGGACCGACCTTCGCAAAAATGTCGGAGCGCTTTCGGTTTATAAGGTTTGCGATGTTTTGCAAAAAAGTGTTGACAGTATAGTAATATCCATAATGCTCGGCACTGCGGCGGTAGGATACCTTGCAAATTACCGTATGGTCCAAACGAATGTTGACTCCCTTTTCGGACAACTGTTGGAGGCGTCTTTGCCGAGTGTCGGCAACCTTGCCGTCAGCGAAAACAAGGATAGACAATATTCCGTTTATCTTCGGCTTACAATGTTGGGATTTTTGATAGGGAACTTTATAACGGTATCGTTTTTTGTCCTCATTGAGCCGTTTGTTGCCGTTTGGCTCGGCGGGAAATATATTTTGAATATCGGCGTTGCCGTCGTTCTTTCCGCCAATCTTTATATAATGACAATGGCTCGTCCTTACGAGTCTTTCAGAACTGCAAATAAGCTCTTTGTTGAAGGTAAATACCGACCGATTGTTATGACCGTAATCAATATCGGCCTTTCGGTGTTGTTTTGCAAATACTGGGGCATTATAGGTGTTATAATCGCTACCGCAATAGCAAGGCTTACAACTCATGTTTGGTATGACCCTTGGCTTATCAACAAAAGGGTATTTAACCGTTCGTTTACGAAGTATTTATTTGTTAAATTTATTGCGGCTTTGATAGTTGCTTTTGATTGCTTTATAACAAAGAAACTGACAAGCTTTATTGATATGGGTTCGCCTTGGCTTAACCTTATTATATGCGTTCCTATTTGTCTTATAGTGCCGAATTTGATTTCTTTGCTTGTTGTGTTCCATACAAAAGAGTTCAAAGAATTAAAAGTATCAATAATGAAAGTTTTATCCCCGTTTATGCAAAAAATTAAAAAGTTTTGATAAAAGAAAATGGTGAATATCAAATGATTAAACTTAAGTCCCGAAAAGAAAAAATGCAGAATAAGGAATTAAAAACCGCTTTAACAAAAAAACTGAACGGTTGGTTTAAGGCGTCAATTGCCATACTGATAATTTTGTCTGTTTTGGCTTCGGTATTTATTATTGCTTTGCATTATACATATAAAAACTTAAATATCGCTCCGATTTCCGCATTTGTAAAATACAGTGATTGGTATAAGCCGATTGACGATGACACTTATCTTAATTCAAGCAATACGGTAGTATCAAGAGATAACCCTGTTTTTGCGATGGACGGGAAGACCGTTTATATGGATGCAAAGGGAAATGATAATCCGGCGTTATACTATATTTATACCGGCGATGAAAAATTTGTTTATTCTTCGGGCGATTTATGGGACAAATTGGTGCAAATCGGCAGAAAATATCCGAAAATAAACACCCAAAAAGGTTTTGTCTGTTTGGAAGAGGAGGATTCTTTCCAAATGACAGCAGACGGTTGGTATACGGTTATCGGTGTATGGTATGAAAACGGTGTCCGATATGAAATGAACGATAATTTCAACAGAAAATATCAAAATGCCAATGCCATGAACGGCGAAACCGTTAAAGCATACGAAAGGTGGAAATCAAATAAGGATAATATCCGTAGTTCTAACGGTATTAAAAATTATCTTTTGGTGGGCGCCGATGAATGGACAAGAAAAACCGAGGATGAAATCTTTTCCGATACGGTTATCCTTGCAACCGTTAATCATACCAAAAAAACCGTAACATTTTCAAGTATTTTGAAGGAAGCGTATGTATATATTCCGGGTGTAGGTGCAGGACGGCTTACCGATGCTTATAATTGCGGCGGTATTGAGCTTTTAATCAAAACCGTCAGCGAAAATTTCGGAGTGAAAATTGATAACTATTCTTTGTTTGATTATAAATTTTTCATCAGCTTTGTTGATGCTCTCGGCGGTTTAGACATTAAACTTGACCAAAAGCAAATTAAGAATACAAACAGTTATATCAATTATTTGTATGAGCAGTATGACTTAAAGGGCAGTCCAAAGGACCATTATATTGACAACTCCGATAAAAAGCTTGACGGTATTCAGGCATTGTCGTATTTAAGGCATTATTACGAAGGGGATTTTCCCCGCGCCGAAAGATATAAGCAATGCTTAAAGGAAATGGCATTAAAAATTCAGGTAAACGATTTGCCGTTCCTCGTTAAGAATATTTATCCCTATATTACGACCGATTTTTCATATAAAGAGTATAGAGATTTGCTTTTTGATTCGGTTTTGCTTTTGAAATATGATACGAATTATAACTCTTACCCGTCAACTAACCGTCTTGCCGATTTCAAGGAAAACGGAAAATATAATGTTTTGTTGCTAAATGACGGCGAAGTTCAAAATGTCAATAAGGTTTGTAAAACTACGGGAAAATTTGACCCTAATCCTAAAAGTTTGTATGATAAATTAAAGATGTATTTCTTTATAGTGATAGCTGTTATAGTTCTTGTTATGATATATCTTGCCTTTATCCATAAGTATAAGGTTGTATATATTGTAAGCGGCAAGCGTTATACCAAAAAAAGAAGATACCGTTTCGGTCAAAAAGCGCATATTTACCATTTTGATTTGCCCGTAAAGGTGAAAGGTCTGTATGCTGATGCCGATATGATGCTTGAATTCGGCGAGGTTTATAAAATGCCGATGCATTCTCTTTATGTTTATGTAAAAGCGACTGACGAAAGCCGAGAAACAGAAGGCACTGAAACCGTAACCGGCTGATTTTTATGAATTTTTAATTCAAGGGGGGAAACTAAGTTTGTTACCGACAAAAGAAAACTGCTGCGGTTGTGGCGCTTGTGCAAATTCTTGCTCAAAAAATGCGATAAAGATGACTGTCGGTTCGGATGGTTTCCTATATCCTTTGATTGATACGGCTTTATGTGTAGAATGCGGTAAATGCGAAAAATCCTGCCCGTTTTTAAGCGATGTCAAGCAAAGTGACCTGTCAACGCCGAAGGCGTATATTGTTCAAAACAAGAATAAAGAAATATTAAAGCAGTCAACCTCCGGCGGTGCTTTTACGGCTATTGCCCTAAAAACAATAGAGCAGGGCGGTGTTGTTTTCGGCGCGGCAATAGATGAAAATTTTAAGGTGCGTCATATTTCCGTAACCTTAGAGGACGAGCTTAAAAAATTCAGAAATTCAAAATATGTTCAAAGCGAAATAGGTAATACTTACAAAAGGGCAGAAGAGTGCCTTAAAGACGGCAAGAGGGTTTGCTTCAGCGGAACTCCCTGCCAGATAAGCGGTCTTTATCGGTATTTGGGCAAAGAATATGATAATCTTATAACTGTTGATGTTGTATGCCGCAGTGTGCCGTCGCCTATGGTGCTTGAAAAGTATGTTTCTTATCAAAAGGCAAAATATCCTCAAATGAAAAAACTGGTTTTCAGGGATAAAACAAAAGGATATTCTTATTCAAATGTGGCGATTTACGGCGAAAACGGTAATTGCCTTTACCGAGGCGGCAGTGAATATGACCCGTGGCTTAGATTGTTTTTGGGTGAATATTGCAGTAGGATTTCCTGTTATGACTGTAAGTATCAAACCCCTATTCGCCCTGCGGATTTTACTATTTGGGATTGCTGGGACGCTCATTCTTTGGCTCCTGCGCTTGATAATAACAAAGGGGTGTCATATTTAGTTGCCCGTTCGCAAAAAGCCCTCACAATGGATTTATTTTCATATTTGGACGCAGTTGAGGTTGAGTGGGGTTTAGTTGAAGATAAACTAAAACGCCATAGCTCTGTTCCTAAAGAAAACAGAGATAAGTTTTTTGGCGACTGTAAAGAAATGTCGGCAGATAAGTTTATAAAAAAATATGCACCGATAACCTTTAAGATAAAACTTAAAAAAACCGTCAGAAACATAATGTTAAAGCTTCATTTACACGATGTAACGAGGCGGTTAGTTCATAAGATCAAAAAATCTTAAGTCAAGACCGAAAGGTGCTGTTTAAACGGAGGTAACTATGCAAGAAATCATTTTTGGCTTAATATCGTTTCTAATTGCGGTATTATCTTTCTTCCTTGGCGCAGTCAAATTATTCAAAGGTAAAAAACCGTTATATTTGCGGCTTTTTGTTTGTGCGGCGGGTTGCTTTGCAATTCAACAGTTATCCTACATAGTTAATTTGTGGTGTGATATACCGTCGGCGGTAAGTATCGGCAGTTTCGGAATTTTCGGTTGCAATTTTTTCCTGCTTTCCGCAAACTACGGAACACTTGATAAAGTAGTTGACGACGGTAAGGGCTCAAAAACCGCAAAAATAATTGCCGTAATTGCTCCTGTTTTCATGGCGGTATTGGCGGCAGTTTCATTTATGTTTTGGAAAAATAAAGATATTTTAGGCGCTTGGCTATGGCTTATTATTCTTTTGCCGTCGTTACCTGCTTCTTATTTCAATCTAAAGCATATTCTTCTTCCCATGGACCCGTTTGAATTTTTAAGAGCAACAAAGCTTTGCAATATAGCCGCCATTGTTTTCTATATTGTTACGGCGGTATATGTTATATTATCCTCGCTGTCAAACAGTGTTGTAAGCGGCATTTCCTCGGTATTTATGTCACTGTCCGTGCTTTGGTTAACGCTTTGCGCAGTAAGGGGGGCTGAAAAATGGGGAATTTGAATTTAATTTTATTTATCAGTTTTGCGGCTCCGCTTTTGATGACTTTGTTTGTTTGTAAAGGTAAAGCCAGAACACTCCTTATTTTTCTTGCGCTCGGAACGGTTGTCTGCCTTTTTTGCGGAGAATTAAGCACTGTAATTATGAAGATGCTTCCGTTTGACCGTAAATACTATACCGCGAATTTTACGCCGCTTTTTGAAGAAGTGTTTAAGGCAATTCCCATTCTTGTTTATGCCTTTTTGTATAAGCCGAAAAAGAGGGATTTGCTTGAATGTTCGGTTCTTGTCGGTGTTGGCTTTGCAGTGCTTGAAAATGCCTTTATTTTAGCCGGAGCGGCTTCAACCGTATCGGTAGCAAATGCTCTTATAAGGGGCTTCGGTGCCGGTATGATGCACGGTGTTTGCACTCTTGCAATAGGTTACGGTATGACCTTTGTCCATACAAAGCGAAAACTGTTTTATACCGGAACAACGGCGCTTTTAACTGTTGCCGTTATATATCATTCGGTATATAATACACTTGTTCAGTCAGAGCATCAGTTGGTAGGTTTTATATTACCTGCCGTAACATTTATTATTGTTTTTGTTGTTCTTCAAGGTATGGAAAAGCCGAAGAAAACCGCAAAGTAAATAAGTATCTGAATACAAAAGGCAGGGTTAATAAAACCCTGCCTTTTATATTGTTGTAATCATCGGAATATTTTTACAATAAAAGAGACATCCTCTCGGATGTCTCTTTTGCTTTGATTAAACCTCGTTAATCTTCTTCTTGGAAACAAGAACGAATGCTGCTAAAGCACTGAAAATCATACTGATAATAAGAGTGATGCTCAAAGCAATAGGAGCGGTATCACTTGTCTTAGGAGATGTCTTAGCGAAAATATCAAATGTTACCGAAGAAGTTCCGCTGTAGTTACCCATAAACTCAACATAAACCGTAGCGGTGCCTACTTCATTGTTCTTTTCGTAACCGACAATCTTGTAATCTTTGCCTTCAACAAGTATCTTGTCGCCGTCTCTGATAACCGGCTTCGGAGTAAGCGGAGAACCGTTATAGAGTATTGCGGGAATATCGTCAATCTTTGCTTTGAAGTCGCCGGGGTTATCGTCGCCCTTGTCCTTCTTGTTGTTGTGCTTGTCATCGTGTGCTTTGGGAACGATGTTAAATGTTGCGTTAAGAACGCCTGAATAGTTGTTCTTGAAGGTGATCTTAACATTTGCAACGCCTGCATCAATGTTATCGGAGAATGTTATGTCATATTCGCTGCTCGGAATAACATTTCCGCTTTCATCCTTGATAACTATTTCATCGGTCGGAGTGATTTCGTTACCGGTGTAAGATTTATCGGTAATCGGCTCAACACTTGCCTTAAAGTCATCGGGGTTAGCAGGACCGCTCGGCTCATCGTTGTTATGGTCGTCGTTATGTTTCTTCGGAACGATCTCAAATGTAGTGTTAATAACGCCGTCATAGTTATTCTTGAAAGTAATCTTAACCTTAGCTGTGCCTACATTTGTATTGTCCTCATAGGTAATATCGTATTGGTCATCCGGAATAACATTGCCGTTTTCATCCTTAACGATAACCTCGTCATTCGGAGTAATTTCGTTTCCGGTAAAGGTCTTATCGTCAATCGGCTCAACACTTGCCTTAAAGTCACCCGGGTTAGAAGGACCGCTCGGCTGACCGTTATCGTGGTTGTCATTATGCTTCTTCGGAACGATCTCAAATGTAGTGTTAAGAACACCGTCGTAGTTGTTCTTGAAAGTAATCTTAACCTTAGCTGTGCCTACATTAGTGTTGTCCTCATAAGAAATATCATACTGAGTATTCGGAATAACAACGCCGTTTTCGTCCTTAACGATAACTTCGTCATTCGGAGTAATTTCGTTTCCGGTAAAGGTCTTATCGTCAATCGGCTCA
>JAKSQJ010000034.1 GCA_024404195.1 Clostridia bacterium
AAATTGAAATTCAGATAGCGGAAGAAAACATCAAAAAGCCGATGCTCACCAAAGAACAAATTGTATTTTGGTTCTACCGCTTGCGTAAAACCGATGTAACCAATGCAACACATCGCAAACGCTTAATTGACAGTTTTGTAAACGCCATAATCGTCCACGATGACCGATTGGAATTTTATTTTAATTACAAAGACGGGGCAACTACTTTATCGGTCAAAGATTTAGAAAACAGTTCGGATTTAGTTAACTCACTCCCACCATTTGACGAGGTTTTTTAGCCTCGTCTTTTTTTATGCCAAAATCCCCCAAAACGCCCTATTTAAGCGGCTTTGCGGCACCTTTCAAAAATCGTATTGGTCCACAAAACCGCTTTTTTGATGTTTTTTACTTATTTTCAGTAAATATTAAAGCAATCATTTTATCAAGTTAGTAATCACTTAATAACTTACCTGTATTTTCAATTTCAAGAAAACAATAAAGATTTCATAAAAAGTTTACAAAATTAAAATGAAATCAGTCAAAAAAACTCATTTTTGTTCTTTCTTTACGAATAAAATTCTTTTAAATCGTCAAGCCGTAAAAGGCAGGGATTGTTGCCATACGGCACGCCGACATCAACATCTATCCAAGTGTCGGTTTTAAGAATTTTGCCTTTGCTTTTGTGGTCGTAACTCATGGTCGGTGTATGACCGAAAACGGTGATTATATCATCATAATATCTATCGTCAATTTCGGGCCAAGCCCATAAAAGTTCCTCGGCGGTATAATCTTCGGGTGCTTTTTCGGGAGAAAAATTATCAAGTCCCGAATGACAGAGTAAAAAGTCCTTTTCCCCAGCCGTTACCGTTTCGTAAAGCGGCGCTTCTTTCAGATATTCAATAATATATTCTACCGTATCGGGCGATTTATCCTTTAATTTCTTTAAAGCTTTTAAGGTAACATCACCGCCGTTTAACATATAGTTATTGAGCAATTCCATTTGTTCTTTGCCGAAATTCTTGACACTTTCTTCCGTGATTTCATTAAAAACAAAATCACAGGACAAAAGCATTGCTTCGTGATTGCCCAAAATCAATTGAACATTTGATTGTTCTAACAACCATTTGAGGATTTCAACCCCACCGTCATTTTGGCGGTCAATAACATCACCTAAAATATAAAGCCAATCATTATCCGAAAAGTTGACTTTTTGAAGTAGTTCCTTTAGTTTTGAAAGAGAGAGTCCGTGCAAATCGGAGGTTACATAAATCATAAAATCACCTACATATTTAATACCATATTTTTATTGCTTTTTCAACTTTGCTTCTCGCATAATTTTAGTAACTCCGCCAAGACCGTAAAGATTACCCGTGCAGATAATACCTATATCTTCGGGGATAACTTTATGGAATTTCAAAAATTCGTCTTTTTGTGCGAAAACAATATATTCCTTATTAAAGGTTTTATAAGCATCATCTGTAAATTCATATAAGACCTTATAATGTTTATTAACCATAATAAAATATCCCGTGTATAAGTCGTCTTTATAGGTTATCAAATCTCTGACATCATCGCTTCCTGCATCTCTTTCGTCCCTTAACGCCGTCCAAAGCTTTAACATATCAAGCGTCCTTTTGCATTTTATTGATTTATTCATATTAAATTTCACCCATAAATATTTTTCATATAATTTTATCATCTTATTTTTTCTCACTCGGCAATATAGGCTCGGGACAGGTCAAAAAGGCATAAACATCAGACCTTATTTTAAGGTCAGACATTTGTTGCAGTTTTTCCGCCTTTTTTCCGAGTGATTTATAATAGCGACAGGTCTTTTTGATTTTTTCAAAAACGCTCATATTCAGTCCTCCGTTTTTTGATTTGACTTTATAATATCAAAGACGGTGAGATAAATTTGTCGCATAAGATATTGTAATATTTGCTTGTAAATGATATAATCGTTTTAAGGAGTTGATTTTATGTACACTACCCAACCGAAAAAACTGCTTATAATGAACATTCTTGATATCTTAAAAAAATACACCGATGAAAATCATCGGCTTTCTCAAAAGGAAATCGTTGAAATTCTAAAAAACGAATACAATATGACGGCGGACAGAAAATCGGTCAAGCGGAATTTGATGAACTTAATTGATTTCGGCTATGAAATCAATTACAGCGAGTCGCTTCGTATGATTCCCTCAAAAGACGGCGGTATGGAGGAAAGCTATATCCTATCCGACTTTTATCTTGAAAGGGATTTTACCGACAGCGAGCTGCGCTTACTTATTGACGGTCTTATTTTTTCAAAGCATATTCCGTATAGCCAGTGCAAAGAATTGGTCGGCAAACTGTCAGGGCTTTCAAATCAGTATTTTAAGGCAAGGATAAAGCATATAAGCACTATGCCCGACAATTCTCCGCAAAACAAACAGCTTTTTTATAATATTGATGTTATTGACGAGGCGATAAGTAAGCATAGGCAAATCTCTTTTTCCTATGTCTATTACGGCGTTGACAAAAAACTCCACACCGAAAGCTTTGAGGACAAATGCAAAAAGGTTTACACCGTAAATCCCTATCAGATAGCCGCAACAAACGGAAGATATTATCTTATCTGCAACTATGACCGATATGACGATGTGGCGAATGTCCGCCTTGACCGCATAGCCGATATAAAAATGCTTGATACCCCCGTAAAACCGCAGAAAAATGTGCCCGAAATAAAGAACGGTTTTAACCTGCCTAAGCACATGGCGGAGCATATTTATATGTTCGCCGGCGAGAGTGTTCCCGTAACATTCAGGGCAAAAAAGTATATCGTTGCCGATATTATTGACTGGTTCGGAAAAGATGTTGAGTTTTATGACGAAACCGACGACGAACTGACCGTCCGCACCACCGTCAACGAAAACGCTATGCGTGCTTGGGGACTGCAATACGCAAGACATATCACCGTCTTAACACCAAAAAGTTTAGTTAATACCATAAAAAAAGACCTCATTGAAGCGGTAGGAAATTATAAGTAAAGGGGAATGAAAATGGAAAAGGATGATATATCATTAGAAAAAACATCTGTAAAAGATTTTTTTAACAAAAGTGATTTTATTATTCCGGGTTATCAGAGACCGTATGAATGGGATAGTGAACGAATAGAAACTTTGCTAAATAACTTTCTTGAAGCATTTCGTTCAAAAGAAAAAGTATATTTATTGGGAACAATCCAGTTAAACAATTATGAATTAAATTCAAAAAGCACATACGAAATAATTGACGGACATCAAAGATTAACCACGCTATATTTAATTAAAAAGCACCTTGGCGAGTGTCCAACAATAAACTATTCAAATCAAATAAATGGAGCAAAATCTATTGATGATTTAATTCAAAAAGAAAAAGTGTATAAAGATAATTATGAATTCATCGGCAAATATATTGATGATAGCGATATTGAACATTCACAATTCAATAAATTTATTGATAATAATGTTATTTTTATAGAAATCACTATCAAAAACTGTACTTCTATTTCAGATACTTTGAAAATTTTTGACACTTTAAATACTTCTGGTTTAAAATTAGATGTAAAAGATATTTTTAAAATTGAGTTTACGGATTTTCTTTCACAAACAGTTCAGGATAGTAGCGAAGTAATTCATGATATTAATAAAGCATACAATAATGTTTTACATCCATTATCAAATGATTTGGATGAAGTATATTGTTTAAAAGAATCAGATTTACTTGACGCTTTTAGATTTTTGTTAATTAGCAAAATGGAAAAACATCAATATGCAACGGAATTGAAACAAAGCAATTCTTTTTTCTTCGAGAGAATATTTAAAAATGAAATCAATATTACTGTTAATTATTTAGACGAGTTTTCGGCACTTTCGGAATGTATAAAATCAACACAAATAGAATTATTTAAGCGAGACCAAGAAGAGCAAACGACAACCTATGATATTGTTTTGGGAAATTCAAAAGAATTACTTGATTGGAGCGGATATGGTCGGATTAAAAATCTGTATTACTATCTGTCATATTATTTTTATGTAAAGATTAATAAACAAATCTCAAAGGAAACGATCAATTTTTGTGATGCTGTTATTAATAGTATTTGGAGATATTGTTCTTTGTTTAGATTAGCTCAAAGAACAATTACTAATGGCGTATTAAATGACATTGGTTCAATTTTATTTGATGATTTAATTGATTGTGAGAATACTGAAGAATACATAAAAAGTGTTGATAGGAAACTATCTGAAAACATAGACAATCTTTTACGAAACGATGGTAATTGTTTTAATTATTTTACCGAAATCATTAGCAAAAAAGGTGATGTTTACGGATGCAGATTACCGCATTTGTTTATGTATTTAAGCTATATTGAGGATGTATTTGAAATAGGAGATAAAACAATAAAAAATGTAAAACAAGAAATAGGATATGGGAAAAATAAAGGTTTAGAAATTGAACATATTGTAAGTAGAAAAATTGCAGAAAAATATTCTTATGAGTATGTTAATTCAATTGGCAATTTAATGTATTTATCTAAAAACACAAATAGACGACTTGGCGGAAAAGTCGAGCAATATATTAATGAACAAGATGCAAATACAAAAGATTTTGTCTGTAAAATTTCTGAATATAAAAGAGATTTAAATTATGCTGGCAGTGCAAGTGTAAAAGCATTTTTGGAAAAGTATGAGGACAACTCTAATTTCATTGATGATAGAAACACAAAGAAAATACAATTTTTAAAAGAAATCTACAAATATGATTTTTTAAAGAATGGCTTCGTCAAACTAAACATTTCAAATTGAAACAACGCAAAACTAAATATGCCCTAAAATTATCCCACCCTGTATGATATTTATATTATACAGGGCGGGATTTTTTATGCCCTGCCGTGCTTTGCACCGAGTTGGTATACCGATACTTTTAGGAGGGGAAAATGAAAAAACCGGATAGAATTGATGTTTTTTGCGACCTATTAAAAACATTATGGAAAGAAAAACCCGATTTGCGTTTCGGGCAAATAATTGAAGGCATTAAAACGCAAAATCAAATTGAAGATTTGTTTTATACGCCTGACAATGAATTTGAAAAATTATTAAGTTATTTTTTTAATAATTCAAAGTAGTTTTTACAAATATTATCTTGACAAACGGTTAAAATAACATTATACTGATACAAACTGATACTTTATATTATCGGAGGGAATAATGGATATTAAAATGTTCACCGAAATTTTAACCGACAGTAATTTATACAACTTTGAAAAGATGTCATATAAATACGGCGAAGATTTTGAGGCGTTTTTAACTAACTTAAAAGATTTATATTATGAAAAATTACCGCTACTTGACGAAAGCGGTAATCATATTGTATTTATAGGGAATCACGCCAAACTTTCACAAAACACCGTTAAATTGCTCCTCAAAAACAGGGATACGGGATACGGAATAAAGGCGGCGGAAGATGAAATCATTTCAACCTGTGCTATTGAAAGTATAGATTTTTCCCGTGATTCCGTCCGCAATATTCTTAAAGGTTACGCACCGAAAGACGAGCAGGAAGACAGAATTATGGGACTGAAAGAGGGTTTTGAGTTTATATCATCCGACAACGAAAGCACCGAAGAAAATCTTTACAAGCTCTATATGATGACGGTCGGTGAGTTCTTGCCCGAAGAAGACAAGCTCATAGATAGTAATTATTACAGGCACGATAATGTTTTTGTCGTAAGCGACCGTATTGAGCATACGGGAATATCTGCGGTCAAAGTCGCAACCTATATGAAACAACTTATTGAATTTATCAATAAAGATGACGATATAAACGACCTTTACAAAGCGGCGATTATTCATTTTTACTTCTGCTTTGTGCATCCGTATTTTGACGGCAACGGCAGAATGGCTCGGCTTTTGCACTTATGGTTTTTAATTCGCAAGGGTTATAAATCTGCTTTGTTTATCCCGTTTTCAAGTAAAATTGAAAAAACAAGGAAGAAATACTATGATGCTTATACAATTATTGAAAACAACAGAAAGTATAGCGGTGTTCTTGATGTTACACCTTTTGTTCTTTACTTCACCGAAAATGTATATAACGAAATAACGGGCGAAGTGGTCGGCACCGATACTTTTGAAGTTTATGAAAATGCACTGTCAAGCGGCAAAATAACCGAAAAGGAAACAAAGCTGTGGAAATTCGTGCTTTCTTTCTACGGCACGGGAGAGTTTTCAACCAAACAACTTGAAAAGGATTTCGGCGATGCCGCCTATGCGACAATTCGTGGTTTTGTGCTGAAATTTGAGGAACTCGGGCTTCTCTATTCCACCAAATACGGTGCAAGAATAAAATACAAAATTAAAAATGACGGCAGATAAAAAATGTGCTTTGTAATCATTGACAATATTTTGCTTTTATGATAAAATTTATGCTTGAAAAAAGCATATAAATCGGGGGAAAAATTATGATTATCAACATAAGCGAAAAAGAGCTTTCCGAGAGAATTGAACTTAGCTTCAAACGGCTTGCGGACGACCCTTATTATCAGATAGGCGAAGTATTTGCCGACAGCGAATATGACTGGCCTGCCGACAAGGAAGGCAGAGCGTTACTCGCCTTTGTTTCGCACTATAAAATAAGCGGTAAAAAGATACCCTGTATGGACAAAATGATAGAAAAATTGCCCTCAAAGCTTAACGAAAAGGGGTATTTGGGACTTGTTCGCACAGATATTATCGCCGAGCAACAGTTTTCGGGACATTCCTGGTTGCTTAGGGGACTTTGCGAATACTATGAGCAGTTCGGAAACGGGGAAGTTCTTAACATCATCAAAAGGATAACCGATAATCTTTATATGCCTGCAAAGGGCTTAATTTCCACCTATCCGATTGACCGCAGTAAAAAAGACGAGGGCGGAATAAGCGGAAACGAGATAGGATATTGCGATAACTGGCTTTTATCAAGCGATGTCGGTTGCGCTTTTATGAGTGTTGACGGTCTTTCCCATGTTTATAAAATAACTAAAGACGAAGCCCTTAAAGAACTGCTTGACGAAATGATTTCGGTATATCTTGCGATTGACAAGGCAGGACTTCGCGTTCAAACTCATTGCACTCTTTCTGCGGCAAGAGGTATGATGCGTATGTATTCGCTTTTGGGTGACGAAAAGTATTTAGACGGTGCAAAGCAGATATACGATTTGTATGTTTACGGCGGCGGAATGACCTACACCTACCAAAATCTTAACTGGTGGCGCCGTCCCGATACTTGGACAGAGCCGTGTGCCGTAGTTGACTCAATTATGCTTACAACCGAGCTTTATAAGGCAACAAAGGACGAAAAATACCGCAACCACGCCGCAAAGATTTATCATAACGGTTTCAGGACCCTGCAAAGAGATAACGGCGGCGCCGGTGCCGATACGGTTATAACCGACGACAGTCCTTGGGATTATATCGGCGTTTACTCTTACGAAGCCCGTTTTTGTTGCAGTATGCGTTTGGCGGAGGGTTTATGGTATATAAACGAGAATAAGGCGCTTTTATATGCCGAAACCTCTGGCACCGTTCAAAAGAACGAAAACGGAATTTACTGCGACGGCGATATTATCTATTCAAAACCCGACGAGGCGCTTTTGCCCTATGCCGACAGCAGTGTAAATATTGACGGAATGACACTTACTCCGATTATTAAATACTATACTGTTCCGAAAGAAATAATTATGAATTCAAAGCAAAAAATACTTTTCAAATAAGTTTCATAAAGCACGGCAGAAAACTGCCGTGCTTTTTATTATTGACAACGGTATTCCCGTTTGATAAAATTACAGTATAAACTAAAACTTTTGGTTTTTTAAAGGGGTTGTTTTTAATGAAAAAAACCGTTCGCATTTTACTTTCTTTAATAACGGTTTTCTCGCTTTTAGTTTGTTTGCAGTTTACGGCGGTTGCCGAACTGACTGGGCCGACTATTAAAACCCAACCGCAAAGTATAAGCGTAAATTATCCCGACAGTGCCGAGTTTAAGGTTGTGCCCGACGATGCGGACAAAGTCGCATCTTATCAGTGGTATTATGTTGACTATGTCGGACAAATTTTTAAGCTTGAAGGTATAAGCGCAAAAACCGACACCCTTATTGTTCCCTCTACCGATAAATATTATGACGGCAACTATTTTTACTGCGTTTTAACGGGTAAAAACGGCAAAACCACAAAGTCAAATAACGCCTATGTTACGGTTGATAACTATTTTGAGGATATGAAGCTTCTTCTTATCAACAACTATGCGATAAAAAGGGGCGAAACGCTTGACCTTTCAAAAACCGAACTCGGAACGGGCAAAATAACCTATGCTTCCGACGGAAAAAGCGTTACGCTTGACAATGTTTATATGGATAACGAAAAGGTTATACTTGACCGCACCATTTCAGCGAGTCTCGGCATAATGCTTGACGATAAATCAACCGAAATTGACCGGCTTGACATTAAGCTTATCGGCAAAAATACGGTGATAAACAAGTTTTATCAGGAAAGCACGAACGGAAGCGGCATAACCCTTGACTTTTACTTTACGGGTCTTGAAAGCTCGGCTATCCCCGATGTTCATATATCGGGAAGCGGCGAGCTTACCGTTATCGGCGGAAGTATAGAGCTTCGCACAAACGGAAATTTGTATTTGGATGCCCCCGTAAGCTTTAAGGCAAACGGCGATTATTTCTGCGATGCGGTCAACGGAAGTAATGTAACCGTATCGGAAAATGTTCCGCTTAACTTTGATGTAAACGGCACTCTTATTTACGCAAAAAAAGGCATAAACATCAAAAACGGAGCAAAAATAAATGCCAAAACCTCTGCGCCGTTTGTTATGAACGATTACACCTACAAAAACGGCTTTTTATGCACTTATGATATAAACATAAAGGACGCTTCGGTTAATATTGAGCTTGCCGCCGACCCCGATAGATTTATCCCGAACGGCACCGCCATAGCAGGTTTCCTCGGAATGAGCAACAAGGGCAAGGTTATTCTTGACGGAAGCGATGTTACGATAACGCAAAGAGCAGGCAAAGCGAATGACCCCTATTTTTTCGGCGGCGGCGGAATATACTGCGATGAGCTTGAGCTTAACAATTCAACCTTAAAAATAGATGTTAATTCGGACGATATTATAGATACCTACGGAATAAGCGCCGCAAAGAATATAACCGTTAATAAAAGCACCCTTGATTGCTTTGTTCATACCTCGGGCAGAGTGTTCGGAATTGCGGCAAACGGCGATTTGAAGATAGAGGACAGTTCGGTTTCCTCTAATACCGCCTCTGCCGATGAATCCGCCTACGGAATAATGTATAAAACCGTTGATATTGACCTTAAAAGTTATGACCAAAGGGTTGAATCAACTGTTAATAACGGCTTTGCAATGGGCGCAAATGCAGGAAACGGTCAGGAAATAAAGGGCTTTGAAAACGACTACCAAATTACCGCTTCAAAGCTCGGCGAGCATACTGTTTTTCTAACCCCCGAGGACGCCGTTTTCAACCGTGCAAGTATGGAAAAATCAACCCCCGGCTCGTATATTTATCTTGAAACGGTTTACAGCGCAAAAGATACCGAAAATGCCTCAAAGCATATTGTTATCGGTTGCGACCTGCCAAAACCGCCAAAGCCCTCACCCGACAAAAAGGAAGATAAACCCTCAAACAAAACATCTTCAACCGAAAAGTTATCACCCCTTACAAAAGACGGTTTCCCCTATATATATTCCGTTCTTTTGCTCGTTTCTTCGGTTTCTTTTGCAGCCCTTTTCGTTTACAATAAAAAGCGCATCTGAAGCCACGCCGAAAAAATTAAGGTATCCGAAAGTAATTTTTCTTCGGATACCTTTTTATTATTTTAACGGCACAATTATATAATTTCCGCTTTGGCAGTATTCGTTTTTTAAGTATAATCCGTTATATGCCAAATTTCTATAAAAGCCGGATAAAGAACTTAAACAAAACTTTTTAAGATACGAAATCCTTTTATTTGAATTTCCCGAAACACCGCTTGAAAACCAAAAATAAACATTTTTATCGTTTGTTGTCATAATCGCTTCCATAGCACCCTCATAATTTTCGGGGGCTTTTGAAAGATTTGTTATCTTAACGGCAAAAACATTTTCAAAGGAATATTCGGCCGCACTGCATTCGGGAACTGCCGCTTTTGATTTTTCTATCGTTCGTTCGGCGGCTATTTTTGCGGTTGTTAAATTGAAATAGGTATAACTAACTTGCGAACTTGCATCGTCAAAGGTCAAATCAATATGATACCACTCACCGCCGATTTTAACGGCATTCCACATATGGTTGCCGCCCTCGTAAGTCCCTGTAACTTGGGTGGAATTTATACCGACGCAATAGCAAAGATACTGAAACATTTTTGAGTATCCCTCGCATACCGCCGAACCGTCAACCATACCGCCGTATAAATCAAAAGCGTGGGGCAATTGAGGACCGTAATTTTGAATATTTTCCGCCGCAACATAATCGTATTTAACATTTTTTGCTATATAATCGTGAATTATTTTTTCCTTATAAACATCCGAAATATTGGAGGGAATATTATTAAGAATTTCGTCTGCCTTATTTTTTAAGGTCATTATTTTGTTATTGATACTCTCTCGGTTTGCAATTTTTTCTATCTTAATGTTATCGTCATAACTGTCGGTCGTTACGCCGTCGGAATAAAGAATTATTAAGTATTTAATGCGGCTCTGCTTTCTTCCGAACACCGTTATACAGTTTCTTGAAATATAAAAATACTGCGGATTATCCGCCGTAACCTTTTGAAAAACACTTGCTACCGTATCATTTTCCATATTAAGAGAAAAGGTATCAACAACGCATTTTGACTGCTCAATGGCACCTACAATGCGGTCATAAAGAGCTTTTTCGTTTGAATTCAAGGTTGAATACTGATAATATTCATTTTTGTTTAATGAGATATGATTACTGATAAACTTAAGGTTATTTACCTTTACGCTGATGTTCGGCTCATAAATATCATTATCGGTAACAACAGTCTCGGTTTTAACATCAAAATCGGAAGCTGCGGTTTTCGTTTTTTTACCCGAACCGCTTTTTGCCGTTTTTCCCGAAATCTTTTTAACCGTTTCGTTTTTAACTTCAATATCTTCCGTTTCAATACTGCCGACGGCATCTTCTATTATAGCTGTCTCGTCCTTTATTTTCTTTAATAAACCGTCTTTGCCGACAGTATAAAGCTTCCACATCGTAAAGCCGCCTGCCGCCAAAAACAAAGCGGTAATAACAAGCGCCGATATTCTTTTTTTAATGTTAAACACCTCTTTTTGCTTAAACCGTTTATTTTATTATATGTATTTGTTTATAAAATCACGCCAAGCATTTTTGAAATGCGCTATAAGCATTGATTTTTGAAATTTATCAACACCCGAATAGAGAATTGAATTTATAGAGAGTTGCTTTAAGTCCGCAAGATTTAAGTCCCAGCAAACCGTTGCGGCAAAAAAGTCATCTGTAAGGGTTTCGTGTTCCTGACAAACGGGGTCGTCGGAGCATAAGGAAACGGTTACTCCCCTTTTAAGATATTCGGCTCCCGGATGAAGCCGGATATCCTTTGTATATTTAAGTGTCTGATTTGAAATAACGCAACATTCAAGGCAGATTTCCTTTTCGGCATACCTTTGAAGAAGCTTCGGATAGCGGTATAAATTCATACCGTGACCCACCCTTTTTGCATTCAATAAATATCCGTCAATAAGGTTATCGCTTTGAGCGTTTAACGACTCCCCGCAATGAAGATACAAGTTAAAATCGGGGTATTTTTCGGCACATTCAAGAAGCAAAGGTGCAATATCCTTAAGCGGCACCGATTTATCCTCCTCGTTTACAAGGTCAAATCCGATAATAAACGGATGAGGGTTCTGCTTATCGTAATCGTCTACTATCTCGTTTCTCATACGAAGCGCATTACCTAAATAATTTTTAATGCTCTTTTCGCCTACACCGACATATTTAAGACCGGCGCAAATTATGGAAACGCAAAGCTCAGGGTGGCTGTCCTTAACCGCAAAATACGCCCTTTTAATAACATTTGCAAGTTCAAATGCCTTTTTTGTGTCCTCAGATAAAAGAGCATGGATTTCAATATGAAAAACATTATTTTTAAGGTAATAATTAAAGCAGGTTACATAGTAGTCATATAAAATTTCATAGTCAAACTCAATGGCTTCAAATAGGCAAAGCAGATTTTCAAAATACTCCCAAACATTCTCGCTGTGCTTTTTGCCGAGCATGGTCCACTTCTTTTCAAGCTCCGTACAGTCAAGAAGTCCCCTCTCGTAAATAACGGACAAAGGAAAGCAAGTATTTTTATCGTAATTTTCCTCGCAGATATGGTGAATACAACCGCTGTTTATATCAACAACCAACTTTTTATGATTTTCAACAAAATCCATAAGCTTCCTTGCAGGCAAAAGAGCGGTTGCGTGAACATGTAAATCACACGCCTTCGGCAAATCCCCGATAAAACGGTATAAATCCGAGTTAAAAAGGTCGGCATTTGAAAGCAAATTCATTTTATAAAGTCGGTCGGTTTCGTTATGCTCTAAAACCTCGGCTTTTAATCGGTTAAGCTTCTCATTTACCTTTAATTCATCGGCATTAAGAACATTCCCGATTAAATTTTTGTTTTCTTCCTCTATTATTGCGCGCTGCTTTAAATATTCACCGTAATTCATTTTTTGCACCCTTTATAAATCCTGTTTTTTCCATTATAGCAAAAATCCGCGCATTTATCAACGAAATAAAAATACCAAGCCGATAAAGGTTTATTATTCGCAGCTCATAATTTTAACTAATCGTCTCTATAAAGCATTTCTTCAAATTTTTCAATATCATATCCTGCAA
>JAKSQJ010000035.1 GCA_024404195.1 Clostridia bacterium
TCCACAAGGAAGTATGCAACTTCCAGAATCGGCGGTGTCGGCGGTTCAAGCGGAACTAAAGGTGCCAAAGGTAAAGCCATGGAATTTGAAGTTGAATTTGATTCAAAAGGCGGCAGTGAAGTTTACTCGGAAACATATATCTACGGCGATGAATACGAATTTGACGAACCGACAAAGGATAATGCCGAATTCCTCGGATGGTATTATTCCGAAGAATTTGAAGGCGAGCCCGTCATAGAACTTACCGCTTTTGATGCAGGTAACAAAATATTCTATGCAAATTGGGAGAGCACCTATATTCCGGTAGCCCCAAAGGTTTATGCCGAAAACGGCGATATTATCTTAAGCGAAAACGATTTTGATGTTACCGAACTATCAATCGCTTATATCGGAAGCAAGGAAAAGACCGTTTCCTCATTTGAAGAATTTGAAGCGGCAGGCAAACTTTATAAATCATATAACGGCGAAAACGGATTTGTAAAACATAACAGTCCGGAAAATAACGAGAAGTTTTCTCAAACCAAAAACGGTTATTATGCGGCTTATTACTGCTACTATGATGACGGGGTCAAGAAAGAAGATTTCGCAGTAGTTCAAATTGCTTCGGTTAACGCTTCTCTACCCTATATAACTTCCGATTTGAATAAACTGACTCTTCATAACGATTATTATGATTTAGACAGCGTTAAGTTGGCTTTTATCGGAGTAAAATCGGTTGATGTAACCGACGAAGAAAGTTTTATCCTCGCAGGTAAACAATATACCGATGTAAACGGCTCTTTGGGTTACACCGAAACCCGTCCCGTTTCCGACGGATATATTTGGGAAAAAGAAGACGGTTTTTATGCTGCCTCAATAAACTACTATGACGATGACGAAACCTTACAGTCCGTTTATTCGGTAATTGAGGTCAATGATACTTCGGTATCAAAACCGTATATTGAAATAAATGACGATGCCGAGCTTGTTTTACGCACTAACGGCAATACCGTAAGCCGTCTTTCCTATGCATATATCGGCAAAGAGGAAAAGCACTTTATGTCATGGTCAACATTTGAACAGGCAGGTAAAGCATTCCCCGAAGTAAACGGCACTGTCGGTTGCAACCATGTTGACAACCCATTAGACGGAAACAAGCATATAGTTGAATATAACGGTTATTGGTCCGCATTTATCCGCTATGACGATAAGGACGGAAACACCAAAAAAATATATGTTACCGTAAAATGTGACTGTCCGATGCTTAACGGTCCTCACCTAAGGGTAAACGAAGATATTATTAAGATTTACACTAAAAATTTCCCCGTAAACAGAGTAAGTGTCGCCTACATAGGCACAGAAAAAAAGAATATAAACGATTGGAATTCTTTTTACAATGCCGGTATGGAATACCAGAATGTAAACGGTTCTATCGGTTGTAATCATTATAATAATGTTCCCGACGGTTATACCTGGGCAAGAGATGACGGATATTATGCATTCTTTATCCGTTATGACGATGAGAACGGAACTGACACTAAGCTCTATCAGGTAGTTCGGGTTGACTGCGCTTCAATAATAAGACCGACTGCCTATTCGGAAGACGGTAACCTTATCCTTGATACAAAGGGTTACAGTGTTTCAAGATTAAGCGTTGCCTACATAGGCGCCGAAGAACAAACCTTCAGAAGTTGGGACGCATTTGAAAGTGCAGGTAAAAAATTCGCCAATATAAACGGCAATATCGGTTGTGTTCACAAGGATAACCCCGCAAACGGCTACACATATCATCTTGCCTGCGACGGATATTGGGCTGCATTTATGCGCTATACCGATTCAAACGGAATTACCAAAACAACCTATGTGACCTTCAAATATAAGAACGATTCCACTTATCCTGTTATAAATGTTACCGGCAATACTTTAGTCCTTGCAACAAACGGATATAATGTAAGCCGAGTAAGTGTTGCATATATCGGTCAGAGCGAATTGACGATAACAAACTGGGACGCTTTCTATAAAGCCGGTATGCTATATGAGAACATTAACGGCTCTTTGGGTTGCAATCACTATAACGATGTGCCCGACGGTTATACCTGGGTCAAATCCCCCGGCTATTACGCCTTCTTCATTCGTTGCACCGATAAATCATCAAACGAATATAAACTTTATCAGGTTGTAAAAGCAAGTTACACCTCAACTGCTTCTTCTCCGGAAATTATCGCAAACAACGGAAAGTTCCTTCTTAACACCAACGGTTACCCCGTAAGCCGAATCAGTATTGCATATATCGGTCAGAAAGCAAAAACCATTTCAAGTTGGGATTCTTTCTACGATGCAGGTATGCAATATGAAAGCATAAACGGATATCTCGGCTGTAACCACTATAACGATGTTCCCGACGGTTACGCTTGGGCAAAGGACCCCGGTTACTATGCTTTCTTCATTCGTTATAACGATAAATCGGGAGCCGAAATAAAGATTTACAAGGTTTTGAAGTTGTCCTCAACCCTCGGCGAGTCGCCGGAAATCGTTTTGGATGACGGTAAATTCGTTTTGAACTCAAACGGATATAATGTAAACAGAATAAGTATTGCATATATCGGTGAGCAAGAAAAGAGTATCGGAAGTTGGGATGCTTTCTATAAAGCCGGTATGGCTTACGAAAATATTAACGGCTCTTTGGGTTGCAAACACTATGACGATGTGCCCGACGGTTATGCGTGGGTAAAAGACCCCGGTTACTATGCTTTCTTTATTCGCTATATTGACGGTTCCGGAAATGAAATAAAGATTTACAGAGTAGTAAGCACCTCAACTCCTATTGCCGCCGACCCGGAAATTGTTGCTATTGACGGCAAACTTACCATAAACACCAACGGATATACCGTTGACAGAGTCAGCATTGCTTACATCGGTGAGCAGGAAATGACCATAAACAACTGGGATGATTTCTATGATGCGGGTATCGCATACGAAAGCATAAACGGTTCTTTGGGTTGCAAACACACCGACAATGTCCCCGACGGTTATTCCTGGACAAGAGATGCCGGTTACTATGCTTTCTTTATTCGTTTCTATGATAAGGCAGGAAAAGAAATAAAGATTTACAGAGTTATTAAACTTTAATTTTATCTTACAATTAAAAATCCCGATGTTTTCAATCCATTATTAAACATCGGGATTTTGTCTTACGAAAGGGAGAAAAGATTTTGTCAAAAATAAACATAAAAGCAAAAAACAATTCAAAATCTTTGCTGCTTGAATGGGTCTTATTTGCGCTTATGGCAGGAATGCTCATTGCATCGGCATACGGAGTAACTCGTTTTAACCTCTTAAACAATGTAAATTCGGGGATTAACGGTTTTGTTTATTTGTTTGTAATGCTTTTTGATTTACTTTTATACACTTGTTGCATACTTGTTCACGATGACAGTTCGCAAAAGAACAACCTATTCAAAATTATGATTTTTCTCTCCTTCTTATCAACATTTTTCGGAATGGCGGTAACCTGTTTCAACGGCATATTTTCAATGAAAAATGCGACCGTTACGGCGCAGGTGCTTAACAATTCCCTATTGGCTGTTTATTGGATAGTTTTTTGGAATTATCAAAAAATAAACTACAAAAGATATAACACCGAAATAATCGTTGACAGTATTATGACGGTTTATATGGCTTTATATATCATCTTCTCGGTAATGAATTTCTTTACTCCGACACTTTTCAGCGTTTATTCAAGCGGCATCTTAAATTACCGCGCCGATTATTTTACCATTACATATCTTTCTATTTGGTATGTTATATATATTATTTATACATTCACAAGAGAGTGCGACTTAAAGGTTAAGTTCACCCTTGCAAGTTATGTTTTGTTCCCGATGTTCTTAAATGTTATTTCATTTTTTCTATACAACAACAAAAACTTTGAATTTTTATACTATCCGCTGACAAGTTTATGTTTTATGTTGCCGCTTTATCTTATTTACTTTAACCTTCATATTGAATATTCAAGGCGGATGCTAAAGCAAAAGCAGGAACTTACAAATGCAAAAATAAATATAATGGTATCGCAAATTCAACCCCACTTTATTTATAATTCCCTTACGGCAATTATTGACCTTATTGATAAGGATACCGCAAAGGCAAAGGAGACAATAGTTGAGTTCTCCGATTATTTAAGGGTTAACCTCAACTCGCTAAAAGAAATAAAACTCGTTCCCTTCAAAAAGGAGCTTGAACATATAAAAACCTATCTTAACTTTGAACAACTGCGTTTTGATAATATTTCGGTTGAATATGATATAGAAACGGAAGATTTTTTAATACCCGCTTTAACAATTCAGCCACTTGTTGAAAATGCCGTTAAGCACGGTGTTTCAAAAACGGGTTGCGGCGGAAAGGTTTGTATCACGACAAAAAAAGCCGAAAATTCAACCCTTATAACCGTTTCGGATAACGGTGTCGGATTTGAGCAAAGCGATATAAAGGGCGGCGACCATATAGGTCTTAACAATGTCGCCACCCGTATTAAAGATATGTGCGGCGGAACGCTTAAAATTGAAAGTAAAAAGGGCGAGGGAACGGTTGTAACCGTTTATTTGCCTGACAAAGGAAGCGAAAAGCAATGAAAATATTAGCGCTTGACGATGAAAAACCGGCTTTGGCAGTGCTTGAAAAGGCAATAAAAGAAGCTTTGCCCGATGCCGAAACGGTGTCGTTCTCATTACCCTCTGACGCTCTTGCCTACATAACCGAAAACCCCGTTGATGTTGTTTTTTGCGACTGCAATATGCCCGAAATCAACGGCATTGACTTTGGAAAACGGGTTAAGAAAATCTTTCCGAAAACCGATATTGTTTTCGTTACCGGTTATGATGACTATGCGATAAATGCCGTAAATTCCGTTGCTCCTCAAGGTTATATATTAAAGCCGATTTCAAAATCAAAAATATTGGGTGTTCTTGATAACCTTCATACCAACATATCCTCAAACGGCTTATATGTTAAAACTTTCGGCACCTTTGATGTTACTTATGACGGTGTCCCCGTTGAATTTAAGGTTAAAAAAGCCAAAGAACTCTTTGCTTTTCTTATTGACAAGGGCGGTTCTTGCACAAGGCGGGAGCTTACTGCGGCGCTTTATGAAGATAGGGATGAAAATAATGCCGTAAGATACCTGACAGATGCAGTAAAATGCCTTACCGAAACGCTCAAAAAGTATAATGCCGAAAAGGCATTTTCAAGGCATTTTAATTCATATTCGGTTGACAGCCGTTATTTTTCCTGCGATTTATTTGATTATATGAACGGCAACCTTAACCTGTTTAACGGCGAATATATGAGTAAATATTCCTGGGCTGAATATAAGCAAACACTTTTTTTATAATATTTTTATATTTTTTTGAAAAATATCCCTACTTTTATCCATAGTCATATACTATAATGGGATTATAAAATATTAAGAAAAGAGAATGTTCTATGAAAAAACTTATTACTTTCTTTATTTCGGCATTTATTATTTTTTCCTTGGCTTTGCCCGTCAGTGCTGCAGTTACTTCGCTTTCCGGTGAAGGAACGGCGGATAATCCTTATCAGATTAAAACCGCCGGGGATTACAGTTACTTTGTCAAAAACTACAGGGCACTTGGAAATGCATATTTTTCCCTTGAAGACAGCATTACGGTAACCGCCAAACCGGTAGGTTCCTCATCCTATCCGTTTGCCGGCAACTTTGACGGTAAAAACAATACCATTACATTTGAAGGCACTTTTACCGGTATGTTCGGATATGTTGACGGTGCAACTGTCAGCAATCTTACTGTTTGCGGTGAAAATTCTTTTGAAGACGATTGCGCAGGCGGTATAGTAAGATGCGCTTTGAATAATACAAAGCTTACAAAATGCGAATATAAGGGCTCTGTTTTTAACACCAATGATTACACCGGCGGTATTTGCTCATATGCCGAAAACGGCATAACGATTAAGCAGTGCGTAAACCATGCCGAAATCAACAGCGACAGCAGTTATGTAGGCGGTATTTTAGGGTTCGCAACCGAGGGCTCTATCACGGTTGAGGACTGCACAAACTACGGAAAAGTTTCCGGTTTCAGCTATATTTCGGGCATTATAGGAAAAACCGAAGAATGCGGTTTTAATGTTGACCACTGTATAAATGCCGCAGAGATCAATGCAACCAAAAACGCTGCCGGAATTATGGCATTTACAAACGGGGAATGCGAAGAAGAAATTAAAGTTCTTAACTGCTCAAACAGAGGCAATATCACAATGACCGACCCCACAAGAGGTTACTGTGGCGGTATAATTTCAGAAGGTTTGAGCGATGTTGCCGATTTCACCGTTATTAACTGCTTAAACACCGGAAAAATTTCGGGTTCTTACAGAGTCGGCGGTATTATGGCATATTGGAGCAGTGCCGTAGGCAGAAAAATCACCATGTATAACTGCTTTAACGGCGGAGTGATTTCCGGGACTAATATCGGTGCTGTTTTCGGATATTGGGACAAAAGAGTATCCGATGTTATCCATGATAACTACTATGATTCCTCAAAATGCAAGGTTACCGACTATTTGAAAAGTTTAGAAAGCAAAAATGCAACCGCTCTTTCGGGCAATGATGCTAACGATAAAGCCGTAACCGCAATAAATAACTTCATTGACAGTGATAAAAACGCCAACAAAGGTTTGTTATATGCGGCCATCGGTAATGTTGACAAAAACGGCAAAATCGTTACTGACGCTAACAGCAATACCTCAACTCAGGTTGTTTTTGCGAACGATATTCCGACCGGCGGTCTAAACGAGGGCTCCGTTCTTTCGGAGGGTAACCTTTGGATAATTGTTATTGTTGCGGTTATCGCAACCGGTCTTATCGCCGCACTTATTGTATTTAAGAAAAAAGGAACAAAAGCAACCGATAAATAATACTTTTTAAGAAAAAAAACCGACTTTGATGAACTTATCAAAGTCGGTTTTTTATTTTGTTAAATTAAGATAATTAAAAGGTTACAACTAATCTTATTTTTTACCATTTGGATTCTGTTTTTGCCGAAAGTGCTTCGTTTTTTACCGTTTCAATATCATCGCCGCAAAGCGAAGAAAGAGAAGCGGCTATTGCGCCCTCCGCTATGGGACAGTCAAGCAAACAAACATTATCGTATCCTAAATCTTCTATTACCATTTCGGCAGTCATAACAGCGCTTCCCATATCAACAAGCACTATAACTCCGTCATTTGAATAAACCTTTATAATGGCATTTTTAATTTTTTCATAGCTTGTTCCGTAGCCACCGTCATCCGTGCCTCCTGCCGATGCTATCAAACATCCGTCAGCCATAACCTTTGTTGCGTCAAGAACACCTTCCGCAAGTTTTAAGCTATGCGAAACGATTACAATTCCAACCATTATTACCGCTCCTTAAAGTGCCTGATAAATTTCTTCAAGCAGGTATGTAAAAGAGGTTGCGCCGGGGTCCTGATGACCTATGCTTCTCTCGCCTATGTAACTTGCCCTGCCCTTTGTTGCGGCTATTGTTTTTGTGTATTCAACACCCTCACGGGCGGCTTTTACACCGGCTTCCAAAACGGCTTTTGGAGATAAGCCGTCTGCCTTTGCTTTTTCCATTTCGTTAAGCGCCGGTATCATGGAGTCAAGCATTGTTTTTTCGCCGTAAACGGATTTTCCCCTCATCATAACACCCTCGTTTGCGGCTTTCATACAAGAAAGAAAATCATTTATATCCATTTCGGTTTTATTCGCCTCAACCATTCCGGCTCTCATAAATGCCGTTCCGTAAAGAGGACCGGCAGAGCCGCCAACGGCGGAAACCAATGTCATACCGACGGTTTTAAAAACGGTTCCTATATCCTTTTCGCCCAAATTTTCCGTCTTTGTTTGAACGGCGGCAAATCCCTTTGCCATATTTATACCGTGGTCGCCGTCTGCAATGGCATTGTCAAGTTCGGTTAAAAATAACTTCTCTTTTTCCATACGGCAAGCCATTTTGCCGATAATCTTAATAATATTATCCGTATTCATAAATACCCTTCTTATTCCTTAAAAGCAATCGTATCGGCAGGTGCATCAAGAAGTGTTTTAAGTTGTTCGTCAAGCTTTAAAAGTGTAAGCGAAAATCCCTCCTGCTCAATAGAGGTCATATAGTTGCCGACAAACGACTTATAAATCTTAATTCCCTTTGAAGCCAATGCCTCATGAACATAATTGTTTATTAAATAAAGCTCCATTAAAGGAGTTCCGCCCGAGCCGTTGACTAAAAGTGCAACTTCGCTTCCCGAATAATCCAAATCTGATAAAATCTTATCAAGAAGCATATCGCAAATTTCGTTTGCGGTTTTGAGTTTATCCTTTTTTACACCCGGCTCACCGTGAATACCGATACCGATTTCCATTTCGTCGTCGTTAAGCTCAAAACCGGGTTTACCGGCGGCAGGTATCGTGCTCGGGTTTATTGCAACACCCATAGTCCGAACATTATCAATTGCCTTTTCGGCAACCGCCTTAACTTCTTGAAGATTTGCACCCGTTTCAGCCATAGCACCTGCAATTTTATGCACAAGAACAGTTCCGGCAACACCTCGTCTGCCGACGGTATAGAGACTGTTATCAACTGCAACATCATCATTAGTAACTACCATATCGGTCTCAATTCCGTCCATTTGAGCCATTTCGGCAGCCATTTCAAAATTCATAATATCGCCGGTATAATTCATCGGAATCATTAAAACACCCTTATCGGTCGCAACGGCTTTAAGGGCTTCGTAAATATGGTCGGCGGCAGGTGAAGTATAAATAGCGCCTGCAACAGCGGCATCAAGCATACCTTTTCCGACATAACCGCCAAACGACGGCTCATGTCCGCTTCCGCCGCCGGTTATAACGGCAACCTTATTCTCGCTTTTCTCCTTGCGGACAATAACTCCCTCACAGTCAATCGGCTTTATCTTATCGGGATGCGCCTTAAAAAGACCGCTTAACATTTCTTTTTCAACATTTTCAACTGCATTGATAAATTTCTTCATAATTTTTCCTCCGAATTTATGATTATGATTTTTATTTTGTTTTTTTGAATATGGCTTCCATAGCCGCCGGTATCGCCGGACCGTATAGGCATTGTCGGTATTACCCGATGAGCCGAGTGCCATATTTCCGCTGAATGCCGTTCCGAATTTTGCACGGGTAACATTTCCGCCTTCCTGATCGGTGTAAATAAGAAGCGGAAGTCCGCCTTTTTGGGCAGAAGAATGTTGCATATCGTTTGTCAGCCGAACAAGTTGCTCGGTGTCGGTGCAGTTTTCCGCAAACAGCGCAAGACCGCCTAAGTGATAGTTGCCGATTATTGCACGAAGATTATCATTTAACGCCGTAGCCTGACAACATTATAACATACCTATCTGTTTTTAACAAGAATTTTATATGTAAAACGGGAGCGTAATACACTCCCCTACAAATGCAATTTGTCTTGATAATGCGTAGGGTGGCTGTTTACCGCCGCCGTTTTTTAATTTGCAAAATCAACGGAAGCAGCAAGCAGCTTCCATACAAATGCAATTTATATTTACAGAAAACACGGGAAGGCACACAAGGCCCTCCCGTTTGTTTATGATACATCTTTAATTTATTTTCATTTGCTACGCTTTGTCCCGTTTATCTGTTATCTGCAATCTGCCTTCCAAATCGGGACAACACTTTTTTCATTTTATAAAACTATCAATTGTTTAATACTTAATCTGTATATCATATTTCAAGAAAACAACCTATGACTATTTTTATAATCATAGGTTGTTTTACAAATACTATTCTTCCAAAATGTTTAACGCATACTCAAAATAATGTGATAAATTTTTAACTTTGCCAATTAAATACTCAGCAATGAAATCATCTTGGTTATGCTTTTCGGCAGAATTCATTTTTTCTTTAAATAATATCGCATCTTTCTCTTTACTTCTCATATTGTATTTTTCTCTGCCATAATCCATTAGTGCAACTAAAAACACCTGGTCTCCTCTTGTAAAGCTTTTCAGATATTGCAATAACGCTTTCTTTTTTGGACCGTATTCAAACTCTTCCGTATGCGATTCTTTTGAAGCATCAATACTATCCGATATTATTTTCCGTAAAATTTCTTTTGTAATCATACCATCATTTCCAATCACTATCTTTGTAAGGCGTATCTTCAACGCCTTCGGCACGAAGATTTTCCACCATACGGTCAAGCATCGGCTTCCACATATTTTTAAACCAATTTGTATTACCAAACCATTTAACAAGTGTCGGGCTTATTGCATAATATGTATGAATAAATGCTCTGCCATACCAAGTAGAAGCAAGTGTATCATCACGAAAGCGACGAAGAATCCAAACCTGCGGACAGTCATAACTGCCATAAACACAGGTTGCAACATAGCAACCGCCGGAATTATTGATTTCGTTTTCAAAAATTTCCAACGGTCTTTCGGGCAATACACAATCCGGGTCTATTTTTTTCAAAATATTGGCATATTTATCAAAATCGTTTATATGGTCTCTCCTAGAATCACCTGAAGGCACTAATACACCCTTATTACCATTATACGAGATATACATGCTTAATAAGCCAGATATTGCATTTAATAATGTCGCTATTTTCTTGCGTTCGGTTTCAATGTCAGATTTTTCATAATCTATATCATTTTTTTCTTTGTTTAGCGCTATTAAAGATTTGAATGTAATTATGCACATTCCCACTGCGTTATGTGTTTCCATGGCAACTTTTTTTAAAGCATCAAAATTTGAACCTCTTGAACAATTATTAAAATCCGCTACCAAAGAAACCCATTTTTCTTGAGTTAAACTGAATATTTGATCTGATAATTTTTTTCTGTAAATAGAATCTATTTTTTTTAATTCGCTTTCAAATGTTTCTATTTCATCTTTTTTAATATCAAATCCTTTTTCGGCAGCAATTTGTTCAAGATTACATTCACTTGTTAGAGCAATCACATTATATTTAACCAACAAATTTTCAGAGTTAAGAAGTTTTACACTTGGTATATTGTTTACTTCTAGACTAGTCCACACCATTTCATCATTTATTCTTGCAATCACAGCTTTAACACGAATTTTGCCCAATTCTTCTCTATAAGTAATCATAAACTTTTTTAGTTCATTAATATTAGGAAACATTTCACAAGCAGTCTTATATCCTGCTAAAGATGTATCAAATGTATCAGTGTGCATAAGATAAAAATTATGATATGCAATAGACAGACTTGAATACATTAATATCTCCGGACCTTCATTTTCATACGATAATGGCATAATCAATGATGCGCTTTCAACAACTTTTTTGAATTCACCATTTTCGTATAATTCTTTAATTCTTGATAATCTTTCTGACATATTATTACCTCTCTATTGTATAGCCGCAGTTTTTACATTGATAGGTAGTTTTCTTTTTACCAAGTGCACCTGCCGCCAAACCGATAGGACCTGCAATAATCGCACCGAGAGCCGCTTTTCCACCGCTGAAACCACCTGTTCGCTCCCCCAACGCAATCATATATCCTCTGCCGCAACGTGGGCAAGTTGTGTAAGATAAATCTTTTGCCATAATTAATCATCCTTTCAAATAAGTTTTCTTTTTTCTCTTTCTTTTTCACATAATTTACAAAGACTGACAGCTCTGCCGTCATAAGCCAATGCTTCGCTTTCGGTATCAAAAGGTTAATACTCTAAATTTGCCCCTTTGGTGTGACAACAAAAGCCCTTAATATGCAGTGTTCTTCTCTTTTCATTATACAAATATTGCATTTTTTCACCCCCCTTAAAAAACAAAAAGTGCGACCACCGAAGCAGTCGCACAAAAAACGCAAACTCCGATAGTCGCCAAACCAA
>JAKSQJ010000036.1 GCA_024404195.1 Clostridia bacterium
TTGCAGGATATGATATTGAAAAATTTGAAGAAATGCTTTATAGAGACGATTAGTTTAAATTTTTTAACTTTCCTGCGAATTGTCCGAACTTTTGGACAGTAAAAAGAATAAAATAATCTTGTAAATAAAAAAACTGTTGACAAAACGGTTTTTATGATTTATAATAAATTACAGAAAACGAACATTTGTTCGGCGGAGGTAAACTATGGGTCTCGGATACACTATTCAAACAATTTGTGAAATTATCGTAATCGGTTTTATCATTTTAGGATTTTTTAATGAGGACCGTATCGTTGCATTTGAAAACCGGCTTTTTGCCAATATCCGTCGCAAGAAGTTAAAGTTGTTTAACGCTACTCAAAGCAACAATAAGTAAGCCACCGAGCAGACGGCAGACGGCAGACGGCGGACGGCGGAGTATATACGGGTTATGCAATAAAGATTGATACCGTAGGGGCGGATGCCCACATCCGCCCGTTAAAATATATCAATCTTTATTGCTTTTCGGGACGATGTGGGCATCGTCCCATACGCACGCCGGTTGGTTGTTGCGAACGAAAAGCATTATCGTGAGGGCGCAGAGACCCTCCCCTACGGTTGCCGGTTGGTTGTTGCGAAACAAAAAGCATTATCGGAACGGGCAAGCCGTCACTTCTCTTAATTCATATTTTTGATAATTAACCAATTCTGTCTTTTGTTCATTTTTCATCCTTTCTTTTTGGTGAAAAACAGTGCCTTTTTGATTTTCGGGCGCTGTTTTTTACTTTTTTGACCTTTTTTGACCAATTTTTTATTAAAAGGTCAGAGAAAGTCAAAAAATTTTTCAAAAAAGTATTGACTTTTGATTTTTTGCGGCTATAATAAAAATTGTTAAAGGAATTTTTGGTGCTTTAATCACCTATTTGACAGGAGGTATTTAAGTGGCTGAAGACAAGAAAACCAAAACCGAAGAAACGGCAAAAACCGAATCTTGCGAAAAAAAGGAAAAGAAAAAAACCACTAAAAAGGATTCGGAAATTGAGGCTCTTAAAAAAGAGCTCCAACAAAAAAGCGACCTTTTAACACGAACCGCTGCGGAGTTTGATAATTTCAAAAAACGCACCGAAAGGGAGAAATCCGGCATTGCGGAATTTGCCAAAGCCGATGTTATCAAAAAGCTTTTACCTATAATGGATAACATTGAGAGGGCAAACGCCGCCGATAAGGACAGTCCCGATTATATTAAAGGTATTGAAATGATAGTTAAACAGTTCACTTCCCTTTCCGAGACCTTAGGTATTGAGGAAATCGGAAGCGAGGGCGAAAAGTTTGACCCGAATTTTCATGAGGCGGTTATGCATATTGAGGACGAGAATTTCGGCGAAAATGAAATTGCGCTTGTTCTTCAAAAGGGCTTTAAGCTCGGCGATACGGTTATCCGTCCCGCTATGGTCAAGGTAGCAAACTGATTTTGTTAAATTAAAACTTATATATTAAAGGAGATTTTTACTATGGGAAAAATTATTGGTATTGACCTTGGAACAACAAACTCTTGCGTAGCAGTAATGGAAGGCGGCGAGCCGGTTGTTATCGCCAACGCAGAGGGTTCAAGAACAACCCCTTCGGTTGTTGCATTTTCTAAAACGGGTGAAAGAATGGTAGGTCAGGTTGCAAAGCGCCAGGCCATCACTAACCCTGAAAGAACAATAAGCTCAATTAAAAGAGAAATGGGCACCGATTATAAGGTAACCATTGACGACAAGAACTATACTCCGCAGGAGATTTCGGCTATTATTCTTCAAAAGCTTAAAGCCGATGCCGAAAGCTATTTGGGAACTACCGTCAGTGAGGCGGTTATAACCGTTCCCGCTTACTTTACCGATGCTCAGCGTCAGGCAACTAAGGACGCAGGTAAAATTGCCGGTCTTGAGGTTAAGAGAATTATAAACGAGCCGACTGCCGCCGCTCTTGCTTACAGTATTGATAAGGAAGACGACCAGAAGGTTATGGTTTATGACTTAGGCGGCGGAACATTTGATGTTTCGGTTATTGAAATGGGTGACGGCGTTCAGGAAGTTCTCGCTACTGCCGGTAACAACCGTTTGGGCGGCGACGACTTTGATAAGAGAATTATGGACTTTATCGTTCAAACCTTTAAGTCCGAGCAGGGCATTGACCTTTCAAATGATAAAATGGCTATGCAGCGTGTAAAAGAAGCCGCAGAAAAGGCAAAAATTGACCTTTCCGGTATGACTACTGCCGACATTAACCTTCCTTTCATTACCGCCGATTCAACAGGTCCTAAGCACTTTGAAACAACCCTTACAAGAGCCAAGTTCAATGAGCTTACCGCCGATTTGGTTGAAGCAACAATGGGACCCGTTCGTCAGGCACTTGCAGATTCCGGTCTTAACAAAAACGAAATCAACAAGGTGCTTATGGTAGGCGGTTCTTCCCGTATTCCTGCCGTTCAGGAAGCCGTTAAGAACTTTATGGGCAGTGAGCCGTTTAAGGGCATTAACCCCGACGAATGTGTTGCCATCGGCGCTTCACTTCAAGCCGGTGTTTTAGGCGGCGATGTTAAGGGACTTCTTCTTCTTGATGTTACTCCCCTTTCATTAGGTATTGAAACCATGGGCGGTGTTTCAACAAAGGTTATTGAAAGAAATACCACCATTCCGACAAAGAAGAGCCAAATCTTCTCTACCGCCGCCGACGGTCAGACCTCGGTTGAAGTTCATGTTCTTCAGGGCGAAAGAGAGTTTGCAAAGGATAATAAAACGCTCGGTGTGTTCCACCTTGACGGTATTGCTCCCGCTCCAAGAGGAATTCCCCAAATTGAGGTAACTTTTGATATTGACGCAAACGGTATCGTTCATGTTTCCGCAAAGGATTTGGGAACGGGCAAGGAGAACAACATCACCATTACTTCAAATACCAATATGTCCAAAGAGGATATTGACAAGGCAGTTAAAGAAGCCGAAAGTTATGCCGCAGAGGACAAGAAGCGCAGAGAAGCCGTTGATGTTCGCAACAATGCCGACCAGATGATTTATCAGACCGAAAAGACCGTTAACGAGTTGGGCGACAAATTATCGGCTGACGAAAAATCAAAGCTTGAAGCCGCAAAGGACGCACTTAAAGAGGCACTTAAGGGCGAAGATATTGATGCAATTAAGGCAAAGCAGGAAGATTTACAAAAAGAGCTTTATGCAATAAGCGAAAAGGTTTATAAGGAAGCTCAAGCTGCACAAGCGGCTGCTCAGGGCGGTGCCGGAGCAGACCCGAATGCCGCAAACACCGGTGCCGACGATAATGTTTACGAAGCCGACTTTACCGATGTTGACGACCAAAACAAGCAGTAAGCGGATAGCGGACGGCGGACCAGAGAAGGCAGATATCGGGCGACTGATAGTCGCCCTTACGCGCGCCGTTTGGATTTTTCAAAACGGAAAGTAAAACGGGCGACTGATAGTCGCCCCTACATAACAAAATAATTTTAATTGTTGCAGGTCTGATATCTGATATCTGCCATCTGCAATCTGATTTAGGAGCAATTTATTTTGGCTGAAAATAAGAGAGATTATTACGAGGTTTTGGGCGTTGACAAATCGGTCGGCGACGATGACCTGAAAAAAGCATACAGAAAAGCCGCAAAAAAATACCACCCCGACCTGCACCCCGGAGATAAAGAGGCGGAAAAGAACTTTAAGGAAGTAAACGAGGCATACGAAATCCTTTCCGACAAGGAAAAGAGAGCCCGTTACGACCAGTTCGGCCATGCCGGAGTTGACCCGAATTTCGGCGCCGGAGGCGGCGGATTCGGAGGCGGCGGATTTGGCGGATTCGGTGACTTCGGAGATTTAGGCGATATATTCGGCTCCTTTTTCGGAGGCGGATTCGGAGGCGGAAAAAGGCAGCGAGACCCCAACGCACCAAGACGGGGCAACGATACAACTGCCGCCGTTAATCTTTCTTTTGAGGAAGCGGCGAAGGGTTGCAAAAAGACCGTTAAGGTAACAAAAATAGACAACTGCTCTGACTGCGGCGGAACGGGTTGCGAAAAAGGAAGCAGTGCGAAAACCTGCCCCGTTTGTCACGGCTCGGGCAGTGTTAACACCGTTCAGCGCACACCGTTCGGTCAAATTCAAACCCAAACCGTTTGCAATAACTGTCACGGCTCGGGAAAAATCGTTGATAAGCCGTGCCATACCTGCGCCGGTAAGGGCAGGATTCGTCATACTGTTGAAAAGGCGGTTGATATTCCGGCAGGTATTGATGACGGTCAGGTTTTATCGGTCCGCGGCGGCGGTGACGCAGGTGTAAACGGCGGTCCGTCGGGTGATTTAAGGGTAAGCGTTAATGTTCGCCCCCACCCGATTTTTGAGCGTGACGGATATGATGTTTACTGCGAAATACCGATAACCTTTACCGAGGCGGCATTAGGCGCCGAAATTACCGTTCCGACACTTGACGGAAAGGTTAAATTCCAAATTCACGAGGGAACGCAACCCGGCGACGAGTTTAAGCTTCGGGGAAAAGGAATACAGCGCCTTCGTTATTCGGGCAAAGGCGACCAATATGTTAAAATCATCGTTGAAGTTCCGAAAAACCTTTCAAAAGAGCAAAAACAAAAGCTTAAAGAATTTGATAAGGTTTCAAGCGAGAAAAACTATAATAAAAAGAAATCCTTTATTGATAAAGCAAAGGAATTCTTTAAGGATTAAAGTTCTTCGGGAAGGCGGATAGCAGATAGCAGATAGCGGATAGCGGATAGCAGATAGCAGACAAATCCCCTCCGACACTCGCTTTGCTCGTGCCACCTCCCCTTTATTAAAGGGGCGGCTTTAATAGGTAACTTGACTTAAAAGGTGTTCTTTTCGGCAACATCTCTAAGTCAAATTTCCTCTGCCTGCCTCCATCGTTTACGAGGGAGGGGGACCGCCGTTAGCGGTGGAGGGTGCCTGCCCTACGGTTGCCGTTTGAATTTTGCAAAACGGAAAACATATATAAAAAAACTGACTGATTTTTATTTATCAGTCAGTTTTTTATTTTAGTTCAATTATTGCCGCAAGATTGCCCCGTTTGGTGCCATTTGCTCTATGGGAAAACATTTCGTTACTGTTACAACATGTGCAAACATCGGCAACATCAATGTTTTCTTCCCTTATCCCCGCTTCATTTAGAATTATCTTATTAGCAAGGCGAAGGTCAAGCATATATTTTCCGTTTTTCTTTTCGGTAAATATTAAATCGTTATTAAAATCCGCTTTTTTAAACTCGTTATAGACGGGGCTATCAACCTCATAACAGCATTTTCCGATACAAGGTCCTATTGCCGCTACGATGTCTTTCGGGTCGCAACCGAAATTATCTACCATAGCTTCAACCGTTTTTTTGCCTATTCGTTTTACCGTTCCTCTCCAACCCGAATGGGAAGAAGCAATAACCTTTTTTACGGGATCGCAAAACAAAAGCGGTGTGCAATCGGCAAACTGGGTAACAAGCGCAACATTTTTATTATTTGTAACAAGTCCGTCAATATCCGAAAATTGGGGGCGGTTAAACCCCGTTCCCGTATCCTTTTTTGTTACAACCAAAACATTATCCGTATGGGTTTGCTTTGAAAAGCATAAATTCTTTGTATCAATACCTACAGCGCCGCAAATTATTTCATAATTTTTTATTACCGAGCTTCGTTCGTCGCCCCTGTTAAAGCTCATATTCATTGAAGAAAAATGCCCTTTGCTTACTCCGCCGAATTTCGTTGTAAAAGCATGGTTTAATATGCCCAAAGCTTCAAGCTTCGGGAAAGTAATATAAACCAAATCGCCTTTTTTATTGATGTTTAACGAATTACTTTTCATAATTTCTCCAAAGAAATATTTTCTGCAAATTCTTTGTTTTTTTCAAGAATTTTACCATACTCTATTAAAGAAACGCTCTCTCTTATTTCGTTAAGTGCCTCATAAAAATAAGGTCGGCGATGCCTTACAGAATGAGCATCGGAGGCAATAAATGAGATAAGCCCCTTTTTGATAAGCTTCTTTGTTCGGCGGTTTTCGGGTCTTGAAATAAGCGATGAGGTATTGACCTGCGCCAAAAAAAGTCCCTTTGAAACAAATTCAAGCAGTTTTTTATAGCCCTTAAACTTTGAATACCGCTCAATATGGGCAATAATAGGCATAAGACCCAAATTATCCTTTATTTCCAAAACATCATTAAGAACATAATCGTCAAGGTCGCAAAAAGGCAGTTCAATAAGGATATAATCGCTATCGCCTATTTTAAGCTCTTTTATTGCTTCGCTTTTGCCTATTCCCGAAAAATAGTAAACCTCGGCACCTAAAATGAGTTTTGGGTAATCTTCGTTTTTGATTTCGTTATTAAGCTTATTAAAACTGCTTTCCCTTTTAGAAAGAAAATCTTGGAGCGTTGTTTCAAGGGGATAAAAATGCGGTGTTGCAACAACCGTATCAACATCCTGCTCCTTTAACATTTTAAGTAACGAAACAGAGTCCTCTACGGTTGACGGACCGTCATCAATCTCCGGCAAAATATGGCAATGCAAATCAATCATTTTTTCGGCACCTTGCTTAAAAAAGGGAGATAATTAAATATCTCCCAAAATTATTATCTTATTGAACTTTACTGTCAGTTCCGGTTTCATTTTTCGGCTCTTCCTTAGGACCGTATCCGTAACCGTATTTCCTGTAATCGTATTTATAATAACCGTCATAGGAATATTTACGGTAAACATAACGGTTTTTGCCGCGGGGGTTGGAGCCGTTCATAATAGCGCCCAAAATATAAATATTTGAGAACTCCAAATCGGCAATGGCTCTCTGGATTGAATAATGCGGAGTATATCCGTCACGGACAACAAGTATTGTCCCGGAAGTGTGCGGAGCAATAAGCATTGAATCGGTAACAACATTAAGCGGCGGAGTATCAACGATAACATAATCAAAATCTTTATTGACAAATTCCATAAGCTCTTCAAAAGCTTTTGAATCAAGAAGCTCCGAGGGGTTTGGAGGTGTTGAACCGGCAGTTAAAATATAAAATCCGGATTTTATTTCAACGGCGGCGTTTTTCAGTGTGCTTTTTCCGGTAAGAACATCCGAAAGTCCTAAGCCGTTTTCAATCTTAAACTTTTTATGAAGCGAAGCTCTGCGCATATCGGCATCAATAAGCAATACCTTTTTGCCGAGCTGGGAGAATGCAACAGCCAAGTTCGTTGATGTTGTTGACTTACCCTCACCGGCATTTGCACTTGTTATGGTAAAACTGTTTTTTTCTTGTTTTGCAAGCAAGAAAGCAACGCTTGTTCTGATGTTTTTATAGGCCTCAATTACGGCAAACGGCACCTGTTTTCTTTCTAAAACGGTGGTTTTTGAATCATCGTCATCGTTTGACTTTTTGCCGTAATTCAATTTTCTTGAATTGCCGTTTTTTCCGTAATAGCTTTTGCCCTTTTGCAAAACGGCAATATTATCAAAATCGGGAATTGAACCCAAAAGCGGAATTTCATATTTATCAACAAATTCGCTTTCGCCACGGATTGACTTATCCTCCATATCAATAATGAACACAACGGCAAACGCCAAAATTGCGCCGGCAACAAAAGCAATCAAAGTATTCGTTAAAGTTCTCGGAGACACCTTTGTTGCATAATCCGTTTCGGAAACATTAACGGTAATTCTCGTATCAATATTATCGGGAAGAAACTCTTTACAGTATGTTGCAAAATCGTTTGCCGCCTCAATAGCGGTTTTAATATCGCCGGTGGTAGCAGAGATGTTGATGAGCATTGAACGGACTTGCTCAGAGGCATAAACCTTTATCATACCTCTTAATTGGTCATAGGTGTATTTATTGATGTATTCGGGTTTTTGCGCCATTTGCTTATAAACATCACGGCGGCTCAAACGCTCAATTACCGTGCTTGAAAGTCCGAGCGAAGCACTGATATTACTTGAATTAAGGTCATCGTCATAATCGCTCTCACCGTCGGTATCTACATTACCGATTTTTCCGTTTGTAACAAGAATTGCGGCGGTTGCGCTATACTTCGGCACTGCAATCAACTTACAATACGCAAAGGTTGTTGAAGCAAAAACAACAGCGGCAATTATTAAAATCCATATTCTTTTCCAGGCAAGACGGAAAAGATACATAAATGAGATTTCCTGCATTTTTTCATATCCTCTTTTCACAAAATGGGGTATTTATTAAATTATAGCATTAAAATAACTAAATATCAAGGAAATTTTATCCGTTTTTATAAATTTCACGAAGCTTTTTTACCGATGTAAAAAGTTCGTCATATTCGCCGTAGGCATCTCGGTAAACCTCAACAACAGTATCTCCCGAAAAACCGCTTTTTTCCGCTCTTTTCAAAAAATCCACCAAAGAAAAATCGCCCTTATAAGGGATTTTGCAATCCTTTTGCGAATCGTTGTCGCTTATATGGATATGTTTTATTGAATTTTTAAGCATATCTACCGCATCAAACGGGGAATATCCGCCTCTTATACACTGCTTTACATCAAGACAAAATCTTGCGTCATTTCCTAAATACCCGTTCATTTTTTTGAGAAAATCCATATCACCGGCACGAAATTTTACGACATTTTCCTGAAGCAAAACTCCGCCGTTTTCGGCAGTTGCCCTGCCTATTTCGCAAAAGCGCTCAAAATACTGCTCGTCTGATAGTATTCCGTTTGGTTTTCCGCCGTGAAGAATAACATATTTTGCGCCGAGCTCCGCCGTTATTTCACCGTAACGCTTAAAACTTTCAAGTCCCTCGTCCTTTCGCCGGTCATAAGCCGAAAAGAACATAAAGGACTCCGCCAAAGACATAGTCGGGTGAATTGACAAAACATTTAGTCCGTAATAATCTTTGATTTTCGCAAGTTCTTTAACAAATTGCTTTTTAAGTTCGCCTTCGGAATTGAAAAAAACTTCGGTTTCCTTAATTCCGCTTTTTCCGACCTCTTCCAAAGCTTTTTCGGTCAAAAGCGGATAAAGACAGGCGGTTGAAACGCCGATTTTCATAAAATTCACCAACTTTTTTACGGTGTTACAAATACGGTTTTGTTCGCTTTATAGATTACCATACCGGGTTTGGCTCCGGCAGGTTTTTTGACATTTTTTACCATAGTATAGTCAACCGGCACCTTTGAAGATGCGGCGGCTTTTGAGTTTTTCGCCGCCAATGTTGCGGCAAATATAACCGTTTCGTCGCTTAAATCTTTTCCCTCGCAAAAAACAACAACATGGGAGCCGTGGATATTCTTCGTATGAAACCACATATCGTTTTTTGCCGCCATTTTTGTTGTTATAAGGTCATTTTGGATATTGTTTTTACCGACAATAATTCTATAACCCTCAACCGATTTATATTCCTTAAAGCTACTGTTTGCGGTCTTTTTTGAGCGGTCCTTCGGGTTTGGCTTAATATATCCAGAAAGCTTTAATTCCGCCTTAATCTCGTTAAGCTCTGCGGTTGTTTCGCATCTTGAAAGGAAGTCAAGCACCGAGTTTAGATACTCAATTTCTTTTTCGTCTTCTAAAATAAAATCATTAAGCGTATTTGCGGCAACGCTCTTCTTTTTATATTCCTTAAAATACCTCGCCGCATTGTTTTGCGGACTTAAAGCAGGGTCAAGTTTGATAGTTATTTCCGAAAGATTTTCGTCATAAAAGTTTTGCACCTTAACAACAGGTTGCCCTGCCTTAATAACGCCGATATTTGCCTTAATAAGTTCGCCTTTTATCCTTAATTCTTCTCGGTTTTCGCAGGATATAAGTTCATTTTTTCTCGCACTCATTCGCTTGTTTGCCCTTACAATAAGGTTTGAAACAAGCTTTGTAACCTCGCCGGTTATTCTTCGCTTAACGAAGTCCCTTTCCCTTATTGAATAAAATGCGTCAAGCAGTTCGCTTAAACTTTCAAACCGCTTTGTTTCGCAAGCTTCGCCATACTGATTTATGGGACAATATGAAAAATCAAAGGGCGCACCGTTTTTTAATATAAGCAAGGGACAAACCTCGCTTTTTGAAAACTCCGCAAAGCTTTGAAGCTCATTTTTAAGCGGTGAAAAATCGCTGATTTCGCATATCGGGACATCGTTTATTTTAGCTTTATATAAAATTTCTCGGGCAATTAGGGGCGAAATTCCGCCTATTGTTTCAAGAATTGCCGTTGATAAAAGCTTTTCGTTTTGCTCTTTTATTTTAAGGATTATATCGCAAATATCCGCAGTTCTTATATCTAATTTTATTTGCGGCTCGGGATAATTATATAAAGCGCCCGGTTGAATAAGGCGCTTTCCGCTTGAAATATCGCTTCGCTTTAATGCGTCAATAATCTTGTTTTTTTCGTCAACCAAAACAATATTTGCGGCATTTCCGATAAGCTCGGCAAAGATTTTTCTTGTTACCCTATCCCCCATCTCATTGGTGGCTTCAAAGGTAAAATCAATAAGCCGTTCAAAGCCGACGGCTTTA
>JAKSQJ010000037.1 GCA_024404195.1 Clostridia bacterium
CCGAAAAGGTCAACCGCAACAACAACCTTGGGAGTATATTTTCCCCCGTTTTTAACCTTTATTATTGCCTCTTCAAGCTTTACGGGGTCAAGATTAAAGGTGTCCTCGCAAACATCAACGAAAATAGGGGTTGCTCCCTCTGCGGCAGGACATTCACCGCTTGAAAAGAAGGTAAAATCGGGAACGAAAACGGCATCGCCCTCTTTAACGCCCCAAGCTTTAAGCGCAAGGGTTAAGGCGTCCGTTCCGTTAGCGCAGGTTATACAGTGCTTTACTCCGACATAATTTGCCAACTTTTCTTCAAGTTCTTTTACCTTTTTACCCGAAATAAATCCGGCAGATAAAATAACCTCGTTTATTTCTTTGTCAATATCCTCTTTTAATACTTCATACTGCTTTTTTAAGTCTCTGAATTGCATAGTTATTTCTCCTGACTGAGCCAAAATAATTTTTTTGTTTTTTCTATACCACAATTAAGTAAAACATCTAAAATGCTTAAGCCCGGCATAAATTCGCTATTGAATTTTTGAGGATATTCAAAGGGCAAATAATTTTGATAAACAACATTAATTCCGGCAGCTGCAAAAGGCGTTTCATCCATATATTTTTTTGCACCGGCGCCCGAAAAATAGCAATCGGCATTAACTGCTTTACAAAGTTCTAAAACAAGGTCATTCTTCTTTGCGGTTCTGTCATAATCAAGACTGCTTTGCAATATAACCTTTGTTTTAATATCAAGCATATCAATAATAATGTCAAATGCTTTCTTGTTGACTTCAAACAATGTATCATATTTATTTTCAAAAATCGGACTTATTAAATTGAGCACTTCGCTAAAATACGGAGCTGTATTGTATGTGCCGACCAAAAAATCTTTTTGACGCTTTTGCCAGTCAACAGAATCGTTTAACTTGATTTCGCTGAATTTTTTATCTCTGAAATTTTCTTTTTGGAAAGAAACGGAAAGCCACGAAGGTTGACCCGATTGGTTTAATACTCTGTTGCGTTGCATATAACTATCGGTAATCAGTTGAACTTCGTCCATAATAATAAAAATATCGCTTTTTTCAACCTTATCAAAGTATCCAACCCAAGGAAAATAATTTAACTGATGTATTCCAACTATCATTATTTTTCACCATCAATAATTTTTATTGCATATTTTGCAATGCTTGTTTTCATCTAAAACCTCTCCGCATTCGCAAACGAAGCCGATTTGTTTTGCCGGCACACCTGCCATAAGAGCATGCGGCGGAACATCCTTTGTTACAACTGCGCCTGCGGCTATCATACAGTATTCGCCTAAGGTATGACCGCAAACAACGGTGGCGTTAGCGCCAATGGTTGCACCTTTTTTTACAAGGGTTTTCTTATAGTTTTCGCTGCCCTTGGGATATTCAGCCCTTGGGGTTAAATCGTTTGTAAAAACCATTGACGGACCGCAAAAAACGCCGTCTTCAAGTGTGACGCCCTCATAAACCGAAACATTGTTTTGAATTTTAACACGGTTTCCGATTTTAACATTGTTTGAAATATTGACATTCTGACCGAGCGAACAGTTTTCTCCTATTTGCGCACCCTTTTGAATATGACAAAAATGCCAGATTTTAGTGTTTTTACCTATGATAACACCGTCATCAATATAACTGCTTTCATGAACAAAATAATCTGCCATATTAAAATGTTCCTTTCATATCTGTGCTACGGAAATCTTTAAGCGGAAGCTTTACAACCTCGCCCGTTTGCATACTTTTATAAATTGCCAAAATTATTTCAAGTGCATTTCTGCCGGCAACTGCATCAATATACGGTTTTCGGTCATTCTTTATTGCATCCATAACATCGGCATAAAGCGATGTATGACCGTTTCCGTAAACATTGCTTGTTTGTTCCTTTAAGCCCTTGTTTTCGTTATCGGCTTCGGTTTCGTCGGCAAAATCCCAAACATCAATATTATTTGTTGATTTTCCGCCTAATTTCACCGTTCCGTTTTCGCCGAAAAGATAAAGGGTTTCTTCAAGGTTTTGAGGATAAACATTGGTGGTTCCCTCAATAGTGGCAACGGCGCCGTTTTTGAAGGTCAAAACCGCCATGCCGACATCCTCTGCCTCTAAATAATGGTGGAAATGCTGACGGGTTACACCGTAAACCGTTTGAACTTCGTTGCCTAACATCCACCGTAAAAGGTCAATACCGTGGATACACTGATTCATAAGGCAACCGCCGTCATCCGCCCAGGTGCCTCTCCAGGTTGCCTGGTCATAATAATCCTTGTTTCTGTTCCAACGAACATGAATTGAGCCGTGAGACAATTTGCCGAATCTTCCCGATTCTATGGCGTTTCTTGTCTTTTGAACGGCGATATTAAAACGGTTTTGGTGACAGGCGCAAACCTTTACACCCTTTTCCTCGCTTCGCTTTATGATTTCTTCGGCATCCGCCATACTCATAGCCATCGGTTTTTCAATGATGACATTTATACCCCTATCAATGCAGTATAAGGCAATTTCTGCGTGAATACCGCTACTCGTTGCGATGGCAACAAGCTCTAATTCGGGATGCTCATTTATCATCACCTTATAATCGGTGTATCTTGCTATTGATTCATCGTTTTGTAAATCGTGCTTTGAAAGCAGTTTTTCAATGTTTTCCGGCACAATATCACAAGCGGCAACAAATTGGAGATTATTGTTTATGACCGCTTTTACATGGTTTGTTGCAATTCTTCCGCAACCGATTAACGCATATTTCATTGAATTATCATCCTTTATTTATTATTTTTTTTAGATTAGTAAAATTATTATTCAATGTATTGTATCTTTCTTCTTTTGCGGAAGAAATAAATCCGTTTAATGTTTCGTTCATTGACAGTTCATCGTCGTTATACCAAAAAGCATGGGTTAAAATATGTAATTTATCAAATTTTTGGGATTTTATTATTTCCTCAACCGGCTCTCGCCAATTTCTTCTTGAATCGGATAAATATTTAAAGTCATTAAAGAAAACAGACGAATAACTGTTGATAAGTCCCGGTATTTCCAAATTTGCATCTAAAATGTTCCGACTCGGTCTATGCATAGAAACGCATCTGATTTTATAATCCAAAAGTCCGCTTAAAGTATCAGCTTCATACTTGATCTTTTTAATGATTTTTGACTCGTTTCCGACGATATCTGGATAGTTCATTTCGTCAAAATGCAAACCAATGGTATGCCCTAAATTTATTATTTCTTTTAACATAGCAATATTTTTCTTTGAAAAAACATTGTAAAAATCGGTTGTTAAAAGGACAAAATATGTGCTTTTAACATTCAGCTTGTTTTCAAGCTTTGCAAGCTCAAGCGATTTTTCAATACTGTAATCAATATCGTGACGAAAAATCACGCATTTTTTAAAATCACTATGGTTTTGATAATCTTTGAAAGCATAGCCGTTTTTATTAAGAAAACCGACCAGATCAGAATATGCCGAATAAGTAAACTTCAAAATTACAGCACCTCAATATTATCTCTTGCTTTAATGTTTTTCATAACATTTTTAGTATCAAATATGGCAACGGCGTTCTTTTGAACCATTTCGTAATCAACATTACTGTGGGCGGCGGTTACCATAACCAAATCGTAGGATTTTACAACCTCGGGGGTAAGCTCGGGGATTGATTTTCCGCTTTCGCCATACATATTCTTAAATTCTGCAACCCACGGGTCAAAGTAACTTACATTTGCGCCGACCTTTTTAAGTTCCTTATAAACTCTTATCGCAGGGCTTTCACGGTAATCATCAATATCGTTTTTATACGAAACGCCGAGCATAAGAATTTTTGCGCCGTTTATTGACTTTTTATGTCTGTTACGTATGTGAATTGCCCTTTCAACGCAGTATTCGGGTTGAGAATCGTTAATTACCATACTGTTTTCAATAAGGGTTGTATGGAAGCCGTATTCACGGGCTTTCCATGTCAGATAATACGGATCAAGGGGAATACAGTGTCCGCCGAGGCCGGGGCCCGGATAAAATGCCTGGAAACCGTATGGCTTTGTTTTGGCGGCATCTATTACCTCCCAAACCGAAATGCCCATTTTATTGCAAAGGCGACCGAGTTCGTTAACAAGACCTATGTTTATATTTCTGTATGTATTTTCAAGGATTTTTTCCATTTCGGCAACGGCAGGACTTGAAACAGTATGAATATCGCTTTCAAGAACGGCACTATACATAGCCGAAATAACCTCGGCGGCGTCCTCGCCTATTGCACCGACAACCTTCGGGGTGTTTTTGGTTTTATAAAATAAGTTGCCCGGGTCAACTCGTTCGGGACTGAATCCCAAATAAAAATCCTTACCGCAAACAAGACCGCTGTTTTTCTCTAATATCGGTTTTAAGAGTTCCTCGGTAGTTCCCGGATATGTTGTTGATTCAAGAACAACCATCATACCCTTATGAAGATATTTTGAAACGGCTTCGGTTGAACTTTTAACATAACTGATATCGGGCTCTTGATGCTCGTCAAGCGGAGTCGGCACACAAATTGCAACAAAGTCAACATCCTTTATAAAGCTGAAATCGGTTGTTGCGGAAAGCATATTGTTTTTAACAAGGTCGGCTAAATCGTTATCAACAACATCGCCGATATAGTTCTTGCCCTCGTTTACCATTTTAACCTTAGATTCCTGAACATCAAAGCCGATGGTCTTAAACCCTGCCTTTGCCTTTTCAACGGCCAACGGCAAACCGACATATCCAAGACCTACAACTCCGGCTACAATTTTCTTTTCTTTAATTTTTTTGAGTAATTCCGTTTTCATTTTGTTTCCTCCGAAATTCTATTGTTTTTTAATTTTTTAAGATAATTTTTAACAAAGTAAATTACTGCGCTTAAAGCGTATGTAATTACCGTAACCAATAAATATCCGACGGCAGGGTTTGAAACCTCGCCGTAAACATATTTAATTACAATTTGATGAGTTAAGTAAACATCAAGAGAAATTGCCGCCATAAATTCTATAACCTTTGAGGGCTTTTCGGTAATATAAAGCGAAAAACCGAAAATTACGGCAGAAATAAGGACTACCGACGGGCGCCCGTATAAAGAAAGCGCAACCTGATAACCGCTTTGCAGGAATAAAGTATCGGGTAAAAAGCGCCATTCAATAATTGCCGATATAATTCCCAAACCAAGTAAAGCCGAAAGCTGCCATATTTTCGGCTTGTCTTTAAGTTTATCAAAAATAAGAGCGATAAATACATACGGCAGAAAGCATATCGGCGAAAAAAAGCGAAGCGCCTCAACCTTTAACGAAGCAAAGGGGACAAAGTAAAAGGCGATTATCAACACCGTCAAAACGGCGGCAAAAATGCAATAAATCTTTGTCTTTTGAATATTTAGTTTTGAAAATACTCTAATAACGATTTCAAGCAAGATTATTAAGAATATCAGAGCTTCAAGGTAATAAAGAAGTGTATCACCGCCGCCGAAAACGAGGTGATAAACATTTCTTACCATACCTCTTTTTGAAACCCAAAGATTTCCGATGCCGAAGATAAGATATATCCCTCTGACAACCAAAAACAAAACCGCAAGATATATTATTCTTGCCTTAAAAACCGAGCCGACATTCTCGCTTCGGCTTCGTTTTTTAAGGTATAAATAAAGAGAAATAATAAAAAATATCGGAACGGCAAGAGAAAAGACATTCACAAACAAACTATCGTTAAAAGAAGGACTGTTCGGAAGCGGTGTCACAGAATAAAGCGATTCACCAAACGGACGCGCATGACAGGCAATAACCAAAAGCGGCAAAAACGCCTTTAAGTAGGTAATGCCGGATATTCGTTTCATTTAACCACCTTCAATATTTAATATTTTTGTTTATGTAATCCTTTGAAAAACCGATTTTTTCGTATAAATAGGCGTTTACTTTCAAATAATCAATGGGGTTTTCGGCTATTTTTGACGGCGAATTTTCGCTACTATAAAAACGGTCTTTAAGATTTAACTCACCGAGTAAACTTTCAACCTTTTGTTTTCCCTTACCAAACGAAATAAACTGCTTTTCATACTGAATTGAAAGGGCTGTGCCGTGGAATGTATCGGTAATAACATAACTTGCGTTTTTAAGGTAACCTAAAAATTCTTCGGCACTTGCGGCAACCGTTTTATCGCACCAGTCGTTCTTAAATCCGACCGAAATAAGAGGAAGATTTTTCTCTTTTGCAAAATCCTTTGCCGCTTTAATCTGTTCCTCGTTAAATCCCCAATAGCCGTCATAGGTATAAACAAGAATAAAATCTTTTTCGTTTACATCCTTTTCTATCTTGTCCCACTTAATCAAAAACGACGGGTCAATGACCATAGGAATATCTTTATCATTTCTGATTTCCGATAAAAACTCTTTTGTGGCAAAATCACGGGCGGAAACAACGGGGATTTGCTTTATGCTTTCGGTTAAATCTTTATGATTTTCAAAGTTTTCCAGCTTAGCGCCGCCAATGCAGGAAGCGTAGGTAAAAACATTTTTTGTCGGAAGAAACAAGCCATAATATCTTTTATCGGCAACAAAGGTTTTGTTGTTGATGTTCCAAATTTCGTCACTGCCGATGATTATTAAATCATAATCGTTTGTATTGTTTTTACCAATATTCAGTTTTTTCCAGGTTTTCAGATACTTTTTGCAAAGCAAAAGGGAAAAGAAATCTCTTTTTATATCCCTTGTGAACTGTTTTCTTAAACGGTAATGCTTGTTATATTTTGAGTCTATCGGAATAAACTCGGCTTGATGCCCTAAATCTTCAAGATACTTTTGAAGCCCGTATGCCTGATAAAAACTACCGTAATTATAACACTTATAAATAGTGATAATGCCGATTTTCATTTTGTCAACCTATCCTTTAAACAAATTATGCACCATAGGAAAAAGTTTTTGCGTTTTAGGTTTTCTTTATAATTTATTCTTCTGATTTGGTCTATGATTTCGGGGCGCTCACAGTATTTTTCAAACACCTTTGCCGCCTCTTTGCGCCTGTTTTCTTCCGCTTTGTGACAACCTGCGTTTTTTTTGTATTCAACCAAGTCCTTTTGTGCCGTTACGAGTTTGCTGTTTTCAATCTCTTTGATGTTTCCGTTTTCTATTAGAGGATTTAATATTTTTAACAGTTCTTTGTTTCGGCAAATTAAAAGCGAAGTGCCCTCGCACTCGTTTTTATACTCGTCAAGCCAGGCATCCATAAAGGTAATATCCGCATTATCGGCAAAAACATCTTTGCAGTTATTACAACATTCCTGACTGAAAAATTTGCGCCAAAAAAGGAAACCGAAATCATCGCTGCCGAAGGATTTAACGAAAGAACCGTCATCAAACGAAAGCTTAACGCCGTAATCCCAAGCAGGTTTGTTGTCGTCCTTAATTCTGAATCGGATGCTTGTAATGTTCTCTCTTTTATGACCGCTCTTAAACGCAAGAGCATCAACCAAATGCTTTGACGGAGTATGACCGCAAACAATACCTACCAAAAATTTTATTTTTTCATCCCAAAATTTACTTTCGCATTTTAAGTTTTTAAGGGCGGTAATAAAACAGGGAACACCGATAACTGCAACGGTGCCGTCAAGATTTTTAAGGTCTTTTAACATTTTACTTAATGTTACGGGATAATAAGCCGAGCCCTGGCAGGAAATAAGTTCTTTTTCTTCTTTGCAAACGGTATAGCAAAAAAGTTCGTCGGAATTATCGTTCGGTTTTACCGAAACAACATAGTCGGCGGAATTTTCTTTAAGCAAATTACTCAAAAAGAAGGTTGCAACGCCGCCGGAGGAACCGTTATCCTTATAATCGGGAGCGCGTCCTATAAAGCACTTCCCGAAATTTTCGGGTATAACGCTGTTATTATTAAAAGAACAAACCTTTTTGCATTTTCCGCAGGAAATACATAAATTCTCGTCTGCTGTCGGTCTTAGTTCACCAAGGGGATTTTCTTTTATCTTTATACATTCTTTAGGGCAAACGGCACTGCAAACTCCGCAACCGGAGCAAAACTTATTTTCCGCAATATTATTCACCGCAAGCCCTCCTTTTTATTTCAAATAGTAGTTGATTTTTCCGACAAATCCGTAAACAAACAATTCATAAAGAAAAAACGAAAAGATTTTGCCTTTTTTAATTAAACGGGCTTTTTTTATGTTCTTTTTGTTTTTAATCTCGTTGCAGTTTGCGTCAAGAAGTTCCAAAAACCAAGGGTCGCCGACGACTCTTTTTGTTTCGGCATATCTTGTCTTTAATGTCGCCTTTCTTGAATAAGAATTTATCCTGTCGGGCAACCCGAAAATATAGGCAAATATAAACTTTTTTGTTTTCTCCCGATAGAGTTCTTTATCTTCAAAGCAATCGGCGGTTTCGCCTGCTTTTTCGTAACATAATTTATGAAAATCAAAAAAAGTATTGTTATACCGAGCGCAAATACTGTTTGGGTTTCTTATGTAATTATAGTAATAACCGTATGAAACCGAAAAGGTTTTCATATGTTTTAGATATTCAAACAAAAATATCTGGTCTTCAACTAAATTTATTCCAAGAGGAAATTTAATGCTATTTTCTTTAATAACAGAAGATTTATAAAGTTTGTTCCAAACATAAGCGCCGAATTTACCGTCTAAAAAGTCGGAAAACAAACTTTCGGCGGTATTCCCCGACGGCTCATACAAAATATTGTGCTGTTCAGTTTTAGAAAAAATCTCTTTATAACCGCAAATGCTTAAATCACAGTTATTTTCGGTAATGCTTTTATATAAATTCTCAAACATTTCCGGCTGCGCATAGTCGTCGGGGTCAATAAAGCCGATATATTCACCGGTTGAAGCTTTTATACCGGCATTTCTCGCATCACTCAACCCGCCGTTTTCTTTATGAATGGCTATGATATTACTGTGCTTTTTTGCATATTCGTCAATTATCTTTCTGCAATTATCGGGTGAGCCGTCGTCAACCAAAATGATCTCTATTTCCTTTAAGGTCTGGTTAATTAACGAGTCAACCGCTTTGCGAAGGTAATTTTGGACATTATATATAGGAACTATAACGCTAACCTTTATGCTCATAATTTCGCCTCTTGATCGTAAAAATCATTGAGATATACCATATAAATCACACCAAATTGAAATATTACTGTCGTTTTCAAAATGGGTCGCAACAAATCTTTCCATTATTTTTTCAAAGGGAACTTCTTTTTTTTGCTCATTTATGATTTCTTTTAACCTAATAACCCACGGCTCAACGCTGTCTATGCTCAAATAATCAATAAGATTAAGTCCTAAATCAACCTGTTTTGTCAAAGAACCTGAAATTATGGCTCTGCAACCGGCGGCTTGTGCCTCAACGCCGACTACCGGTAAGCCCTCGTAAATAGAAGGGACCAACAAACAGTCGGAAACATACAAAAGCTCCGGAACATTTCTTATTAGTCCTAAATATTTTATCTTGTCCTGCAGGTTTCTTTCGTTAACCGCATTTAAGAATTTATCCCTTAATTCTCCCTGACCTGCGATAAGCAAAACGCAGTTTTCGTCTCGTAGCTTATCCATAATATCAAGCAAGAAAAACTGATTTTTAAGTTCGGTAAATCTTCCTACATGAACAAGTATTTTTAATGAATCATCGGTAATGCCAAATGATTTTTTTATTTCAAGCTTGCTTTTTGAAAATCTGAAATTATCCATATTTACGGCATTTGGAATAAGAGTGTATTCTTTGTTTTTTCCAAATAAAAAATCGGCGGCAAGATCACTGCAAGCAACAAGCTTTGTTGCTGCATCTTTATTTAACAGTTTGAATAGTTTGCAGTAAATATTTCGGGGAAATTTATTGTTTCTGTCGTCAAATGACTGATGTGAATGGCTGATACGAACTTTAACGCCGGCTCTTTTTGCGGCAAGTAGAATAATACCGTTATGAAAAAGGTTATGAGCATGGACAATATCATAAGTGTTTTCTAAAAGCAATTTCTTAATTTGCTTGTAAAACTTAAAAACACCGAGAGTTGAAATATTATCTATTTTATAAATCTTTGTTCCGAGGGCTTTTGCCTCCTCCTCGTAGCTGTCAACCTTCGGGGCATCATAAACCGCAAAGTCAATCTGAACTTTATTTCGGTCTATATTTCTTAAAACATTCATAACGACCTTTTGAACGCCGCCTGATATTTCAAGACTGTCAAAAACCTCTAAAACGCGGGGTTTATTATCCGTAAAAATCACCCTTTTCCTGCAAAATCATCTATGAATTAAGCTTAAAAGCCGTTCTTTTATATATCCTACCCGCTTGGTCTTAAAGAACAGCAGGAAGAA
>JAKSQJ010000038.1 GCA_024404195.1 Clostridia bacterium
ATGGGTGCAAACTAATGAGCGGCATTCATTCCAATAGATCTATCTTTGAGCCGCATATCGGGTGTCCTTATATGTGTTCTTTCAGTAATCAATGATACATTACGGGAAAGAGCGTTGCTCCAACGGCGCAGGATGTTGACGATGCGGTTAATATAGCTCTTGGCAGTAAAAACTATGACCCGTTGACTACCGAAATTGCATTTTTCGGCGGCAGTTTTACTGCTATTAACCATGCCTATATGATAACCCTGTTAAACAGTGCATTTAAGTATGTTCATAAGGGTCAGGTAAGCGGTATTCGTGTTTCAACAAGACCCGATGCCATTGACAGAGGCATTTTAACCATCCTTAAAAGTTACGGCGTAACTTCCATTGAAATCGGCGCTCAAAGTATGATTGATAAGGTCCTTAAAAAGAATAACCGCGGTCATTCGGCAAAGGATGTTCAAACCGCCGCAAAGCTTATTAAAGAAATGGGCTTTTCTCTCGGTATTCAAATGATGACGGGACTTTACGGTGACTGTGACGAATATTCAATTAAAACCGCAAAGGAAATTGCAAAGCTTAAACCCGATACGGTTCGCATTTATCCTACTATTGTGCTAAAAGATACCGACCTTGCGGCACTTTATGCCGACGGGTTTTATAAACCTCAAAATCTTGATGATGCCGTTGAGCTTTCAACAAAACTTTTGCAGATTTTCAATAACGATGGCATAAATGTTATTCGTTTGGGGCTTCATTCAATAGAAAAAGAATCATATATCGGGGGACCTTGGCATCCTGCGTTCAGCGAACTTTGTATATCAAATTTGTATTTCAAAAACGCAAAAAAAGTTTTATCCGAAAAGGGTAGCTATATTTTATATGTTAAACCTTCTTCGGTTTCAAAAATGACAGGTCAGAAAAAAATCAATTTAAATAAATTACACGAATTGGGTTATGATTGCGTTATTAAAACAAGGTCAGACCTAAAAGAATATGAAATAATTGCAGAAAGGATTGAACAACCATGATACTTACCTCTATTCAAATTCAGGGATTTAAGTCATTTGCCGATAAAACCGTATTAAAGTTCGGCAAGGGTATTACGGCTGTTGTAGGTCCTAACGGAAGCGGTAAAAGTAATATTTCCGATGCAGTTCGCTGGGTTTTGGGCGAACAGTCAACCAAGAGTTTGCGCGGACAATCTATGGAAGATGTTATTTTCGGCGGAACTGCCGAGCGCCGTCCTCACGGCTTTTGCGAAGTTACATTAAATATTGACAATTCCGACAGAACTCTTAATTTTGATAATGACAGTGTGTCAATTACGAGAAGATACTACCGTTCTCACGAGAGCGAATATCAAATAAACAATGTTAATGTCCGTCTAAAAGATATTAACGAGCTTTTTATGGATACTGGTCTTGGCCGTGACGGCTATTCAATGATAGGTCAGGGTAAAATTGATAATATTATCAGTTCTAAATCCGATGAGCGCCGTGATATATTTGAAGAAGCATCGGGTATTTCAAAATACCGTTACAGAAAAATTGAAGCCGAAAGAAAACTTGTTGCCGCAGAGGATAATTTGCTTCGCTTAAAGGATATTTTGTCTGAACTTGAAGGCCGTGTCGGACCTTTGGCACAGCAAAGTCAAAAGGCAGAAAAATTCTTAGAATTAGCCGAAGAAAAGAAGCAACTTGATATTGGTCTTTGGATATATACTCTTAATAATTCAAAGGATGCTCTTCGGGCGCAGGAAAGCAAGATTATGGCGGCAAAGCTTCAGTATGATGAGATAAATTCCGCTCTTGAAGCTTTTGACGAAACGAACGAAAATAATACCGCAAAGTTTTCGCAACTTACTGCCGAAATTGAGGAAAACCGCCGCAGTATTTCCGCTCTTAACGAGGATAATGTTCGTATTGAGGGTGCTATTTCCGTAAGCGAAAACGATATTGCCCATAATAAAGAGGCAATAGACCGTTTAGTTAGCGAAAAAGAAACTCTTGATAACAGCGAAAATACGGTTAACGCCGAAATTGCTTCCAAAAAAGCCGAAGCCGAAGAAAAGCACGGCGAAATTGCAAAACTCGGCGAAAAGCTTTCCGCTCTTGAAAAAGAATTGACCGAATTGGTTTCAAACAGTGAATCAATTTCAAGACAAATTGAAGAAAAGGTTTTGCAAATCAATGCATTATCTAAAAATATTTCCGATAATAAGGTTTTAATGGTAACCGCCGATACAACCGTTTCGGAAATTGAAAATCGCTTTAGTGTTATTGATTCTTTGATTACGCAAAACGAAGAAGAAAAAGCAACTTTACAAAATGAATACAATGAAACAAAAGCCCTTTTTGAGAAAATTGACGATGATTTAACCTCTCATAATAACTCTCTTAAAGGTTATGAACTACGATACGCGAGCAGAAATAAAACCTGCGAAGATTATAAGAATAAGCTTGATGAAATTCGTCTTGATATTGAAGAAAAAAAGAGAAGAATTCAGATTTTATCTGAGCTTGAAAACAGTAACGAGGGCTTTTCGGGTGCCGTAAAATACATTTTGGGTGAATCTCAAAAGGGTGTTTTGCGCGGTGTTCACGGAACGGTCGCAAGTGTTATTTCGGTTGATAAGGAATATACCGTTGCTATTGAAACTGCTCTCGGAAACAATATTCAAAACATTATTTGCGATACCGATTCCGATGCAAAAAGAGCCGTAACGACTCTTAAAAACAACAAAATGGGCAGAGCAACATTTATGCCTATTGAATCGGTAAAGGCAAGAGAGTTTAAGGAATCCGGTTTTGAAACTATATTCGGTTATGTCGGAATTGCAAGTGACCTTGTAAAGGTTGACGGCAAGTATTCCGAAATTATCAAATATTTATTAGGCGGTGCGGTTGTTACCGAGGATATTGACAGTGCGGTAACCCTTGCTAAAAAGTATAACCACCGTATTAAAGTTGTTTCGCTTGACGGTCAGGTAATTAACCCCGGCGGAACAATTACCGGCGGCTCGCTCGTTAAACAAGCGGGAATTTTAAGCCGTGGTGTTGATATTAAGCGATATAAAAATCAGGTGTCGGAACTTGAAGAAAAACTTAAAAAGATATCAAATGATTACGAAACGGCAAAAATTGAGCTTTCAAAGGTTGAAGCGGATATTAAAGCCGAAAACGATGCTATTATTACGGCTAACGAGGATAAAATCCGTGCATTATCCGAGCTTAAACGAATTGAGGATTTAATTAACGGTTTAACTTCGTCAATAGAGCAGGTGACCGATGAAAAAACAAGCGGTTCAGACAAGATTAAGACGCTTAAAGAACAGTCGGGCGTTTATGCTTTGGAAATTTCAAAATACGAGGATGAAAAAACATCTATTCAAAATGAAATTGACAGTATGACGGGCGGCAGAAGCTCTATCTTTGATAAGCGAGATGCTTTATCCGAGGAAATAACCAATACAAAACTTTCAATAGTTAATGCTCAAAAAGATGAGGCAAATTTACTTTTGCTTGTTTCCGAATTTGAAAAGTCAATTTCCGAAAGGCAACTTAAAACCGCTGAAATTGACAATGAAATTTCCGCCTATAACTTCAAAATTGAGAAACAACAGCAGGAAATTTCGGCATTTAAGGACGAAATTGATAATAATAAACTTAAAATTGAGGAAATCAATGCGAATATCGCAAATCTTCTCAATTTGCGTAATGAAACCGAAAAGCAGGGAATTGAACTTCGCTCAAAGGAAAGAGAGCAAACCTTGGCTCGTGAAAAAATCGGCGGAGAGCTTGCCCGTCTTACCGAGCGCAAAGAAATTATGGAAAAAGAGTATGATTCCTGCATAACTCAACTTTATGACGAGTATCAGCTTACTAAATCCGAGGCAGAGCAAATTGCCATGCCTATTGAAAAACCTGCCGAAGCCCGTAAAAAACTTGCCGAAGTCAAGTCAAGCATACGCTCGCTTGGTAATGTCAATGTTTCGGCTATTGAGGAATATAAGGAAGTTAAGGAAAGATATGATTTTCTTTCCGTTCAGCTTGCCGATGTTGAAAAGACAAAGTCCGAGCTTAATAAGCTAATAAATCAGTTGACCTCTCAAATGCAAGAGTTGTTTGTTAACGGCTTTGCCAAAATCAATGAAAACTTCCAAAAAACATTTACCGATATGTTCGGCGGCGGGTCGGCATGTCTTAAACTTCAAAACCCCGATGATGTTCTTGAAAGCGGAATTGATATTGAGGCAAACTTGCCGGGTAAAAATGTTCCGAGCTTGGACGGTCTTTCGGGCGGCGAAAAGGCGCTTGTTGCTCTTGCGATTTATTTTGCAATTATGCAGGTTAATGCTCCGCCGTTTTGCTTCCTTGATGAGGTTGATACGGCGCTTGACGATATCAATGTTGACCGTTTCGGTGAATATATGAGAACATCAAAGTTCAACACCCAGTTTATCTGCGTTACCCATAGACGAGGCACAATGGAAGCTGCCGATATGCTCTACGGTGTTACAATGCAGGAAAAGGGAGTTACAAAGCTTCTTGAACTTGATGTTAAGGAACTTGAAAAGAAACTTAAACTTGAAGAAAAGGGTGCTTAAATGGGTTTTTTCTCAAAGATTAAACAAGGTCTTACCAAAACAAAAGAGTCATTTTCAAACGGTATTACAAGTGTTATAAACAGTTTTACAAAAATTGACGAGGAATTATTTGAAGAACTTGAAGAAATACTTGTTATGTCGGATATCGGTGTTGAAACAAGTCAGTTTTTGTGCGATGAGCTTCGCAAAAAGGTCAAAGAGCAGGGTGTTACCGACCCTAATGAAATAAAGATACTTCTTAATGAAATCATTACCGAAACCGTAAGCGGAGATACTATTCTTTCTTTGGAAACAAAGCCGTCAATGGTTTTGGTTGTCGGTGTAAACGGTGTCGGCAAAACAACATCAATTGGTAAGATTTCCGCCCGACTTAAAAACGAGGGCAAAAAGGTTGTTTTAGGTGCTGCCGATACATTCAGGGCCGCCGCAATAGAACAGCTTGGCGAATGGGCAAAGCGTTCGGGTGTAGATATGGTTAAAAGTGTTGACGGAACAGACCCCGCTTCGGTTGTTTTTGATACTATCGCATCAGCTAAGGCAAAAGGCGCCGATGTTATAATCTGCGATACGGCAGGACGGCTTCATAACAAGAAAAATCTTATGGAAGAACTTGCAAAAATCAATAGAATTATTGATAGGGAAATGCCCGATTCTTCAAAGGAAACCTTGCTTGTTTTAGACGCTTCAACGGGTCAAAACGCCGTTAATCAGGCAAAAGAATTTATGACTGTTACGAATATTACGGGTATCATTCTTACAAAGCTTGACGGAACCGCAAAGGGCGGTATCGTTATTTCAATTTATAAGCAGTTGGGTATTCCGGTTAAATTTGTCGGTGTAGGCGAGGGAATTGATGACCTTATGCCGTTTAATCCGAAAGAGTTTGCCGACGGAATTATTGAGATTTAATTATGAAAATTTTTATTGCAACAAAAAACTTAAATAAACTTAAAGAATTTAACAGAATTTTAACTCCTTTGGGTTTTGAGGTTTTATCTATAAGAGATTTTGAAAAAGAATTTCCCGAGGTTGAAGAAACGGGAACAACCTTTGCCGAAAATGCTCTTCTCAAAGCCCGTGCAGGTCTTGAATTTACGGGCTTAATATCCGTTTCGGACGATTCGGGAATTTGCGTTGATTATTTAGGCGGTCGCCCCGGTATTTATTCCGCAAGATATGCGGGTGAGCCGTGCGATGACCTTAAAAATCTGTATAAATTACTTGAAGAACTTGAGGGCGTCCCTTATGAAAAGCGGACGGGCAAATATGTTTCAACTATTGCCTGCGTTTTCCCCGACGGCAGAGAGGTTACCGTTTCGGGCGAATGTCATGGGCTTATTGCCGAGTATCCCGAGGGAAACGGCGGTTTCGGTTATGACCCGATTTTCATAAGTGAAAAGGGAAGAGTATCGCTTATTACTCCCGAAGAAAAAGACGAAATAAGCCATAGAGGTAAAGCGTTACGGTTGTTCAGTGAAGAACTTAAAAAATATTTGTGAGGTATATATGTTAAACAGCAGACAAAGAGCCCAGCTTCGCGGTATGGCAAATAGCTATGAAACCATATTGCAGGTTGGAAAATCGGGAATTTCCGAGCAAACATTAAAGCAGGTTGACGATGCATTGACGGCGAGAGAGCTTATAAAATTGCGCCGCCTTGAAACCGCACCCGAAACAACGAGAGAAACCGCCGATTTTATTGCGCAAAAGGTTGGTGCCGATGTTGTTCAGGTAATCGGCTCAAAGTTTATACTTTACCGTCAGTCAAAAGAAAAACTCATAACTTTGGTTAAATAGAGGATATTATGCACGGCGAATATAAAGAATATAAACAAATACTGAAAAATATGCTTAACGAAGACAGATATTATCATTCGTTATGCGTTGCCGATGAGGCATACCGTTTGGCGCAAAAATACGGCGCCGATACCGAAAAAGCATACCTCGCCGGTCTTTTGCACGATATAACAAAAAATGCTCCTAAAGATGTTCATTTTGATATTTTTAAGATGTTCGGCCAAGAGATTACCGAATTAGAGGAGAATGCGCCGAAACTTTGGCATGCAATTTCCGGCTCATTATATGTTAAAAACATCTTACGAATTGATGACCCCGAAATCATTGAGGCAATAAGGTATCACACAACATCAAAGCGGAATATTCCGTTTTTAATTTTGATTTTGTATTTAGCGGATTTTACCTCTGCCGACAGAGATTATGACGATGTTGATGTTATGCGGAAACTTGTTGATGTTTCACTTGACGGGGCATATAAGTATGCATTAGAATATACCGTAAAGGATTTAGAGCAAAGAAATCTGCCTGTTCATCCCGATACGGTTGATGCCTATAACGAAATTAAAAATAAGGAGATATGATATGGATTCATTAAAAATTGTTGATATTTCCGCTAATGCTCTTAATGATAAAAAAGCCCGAGCGCTTAATATCTTAAAGGTTGATGACCTTACGGTTTTAACGGAATATTTTGTTATCGCAACCGCAACATCTTCAACCCATGTCCGCTCCCTTGCCGATGAGGTTGAGGAAAAACTAAAGGAAAAAGGTTTGGAGCCAAATCATATTGAGGGCAAATCAACGGGTTGGATAGTTATTGATTACGGCTCGGTTATCGTTCATGTGTTTACTCCCGACCAAAGAGAGTTTTATAATCTTGATAAAATGTGGAGTGATGCAAAATCACTTGATTTAGATAAAATCTTAAAACAGTCACAAGGAGAATGATTATGAATTACGAATACAAAAAAATTGAAGAAAAATGGCAAAAAATTTGGGATGAGAAGAAAACCTTTGCCGCAAAAAACGACTTCACTATGCCTAAGTTTTACGGTTTGGTTGAATTTCCTTATCCTTCGGGTCAGGGACTTCATGTAGGACATCCCCGTTCATATACCGCTATTGACATTGTTGCCCGTAAAAAGAGATTGCAGGGCTTTAATGTTCTTTATCCAATGGGTTGGGATGCTTTCGGACTTCCGTCTGAAAATTATGCCATAAAAAATCATATTCATCCGTCGGTTGTTACTAAAAATAATGTTGCAAACTTCAAAAAACAACTTAAATCCTTGGGTTTTTCTTTTGACTGGGACAGAGAAATCAACACTACCGACCCCGAATATTATAAATGGACACAGTGGATTTTCTTACAGCTTTATAAAAACGGCCTTGCATATAAAAAGGAAATGAGCGTTAACTGGTGCACTTCTTGTAAATGCGTTCTTGCAAACGAAGAGGTTGTAAACGGTGTTTGCGAGCGTTGCGGAAGCGAGGTTGCCCATAAGGAGAAGAGCCAATGGATGCTTAAAATTACTGCCTATGCCGATAAACTTATTGACGGTCTTGATACAGTAAACTTCATTGACCGTGTTAAAACTCAGCAGAGAAACTGGATAGGCCGTTCTTACGGAACTCAGCTTAAATTCGGAACAACTTTGGGCGATAGCTTTGAGGTTTATACAACCCGTGCCGATACTCTTTTCGGTGCTACATATACCGTTATTTCTCCCGAACATCCGCTTATTTCAAAATGGGCAGATAAGATAACAAACATTGATGCCGTTAAAGCATATCAGGAAGAATCCGCCAAAAAGTCCGACTTTGAGAGAACCGAAATGTCAAAGGATAAGACGGGTGTTAAGTTAGAGGGAGTTATGGCTATTAACCCCGTAAACGGCAAAGAAATCCCGATTTTCATTTCCGATTATGTTCTTATTTCTTACGGAACAGGCGCTATTATGGCTGTTCCTGCTCATGATACAAGAGACTATGAATTTGCAAAGAAATTTGATATACCTATGATAGAGGTTGTTGCTGGCGGTGATATTTCAAAAGAAGCATTTACCGACTGCAATACCGGTATTATGGTTAATTCCGACTTCTTAAACGGCTTAACCGTTGACGAGGCAAAGGTTAAGATGCAGGAATGGTTGACCGAAAAGGGAATAGGCGAGAAGAAGACAAACTTCAAGCTTCGTGACTGGGTATTCTCCCGTCAGAGATACTGGGGCGAGCCGATTCCGATGGTTTATTGCGAGAAGTGCGGTTATGTTCCGCTCCCCGAAAGTGAACTGCCTTTGACTTTGCCGAATGTTGAATCCTATGAGCCGACCGATAACGGCGAATCTCCTCTTGCAAAGATGACCGAATGGGTAAATACTACCTGTCCTCATTGCGGCGGACAAGCAAAGCGTGAAACCGATACAATGCCTCAATGGGCAGGTTCTTCGTGGTATTTCCTTCGTTATTGCGACCCTCATAACGATAAAGAACTTGCTTCAAAGGAAGCACTTGAATATTGGGGACCCGTTGACTGGTATAACGGCGGTATGGAGCATACAACTCTCCACCTTTTATATAGCCGTTTCTGGCATTTGTTCCTACATGATATCGGCGTTGTTCCGACTGCCGAGCCATACGCCAAGAGAACAAGTCACGGTATGATTTTAGGTGAAAACGGCGAAAAGATGTCAAAATCCCGCGGTAATGTCGTTAATCCCGATGATATTATAAGAGATTACGGCGCCGACACCATGCGTGTTTATGAAATGTTCTTGGGTGACTTTGAAAAGGCAGCACCGTGGAGTCAGTCCTCAATTAAGGGCAGTAAGAGATTTCTTGATAAGGTATTCTCTCTTGCCGATATTTTTGTTGACGGCGATACTTATTCAAAAGAACTTGAAACCGATTTCCATAAGGTAATCAAAAAGGTAACCGAGGATATTGAAAACCTCAAAATGAATACCGCTATTGCTTCTTTGATGTCGCTTCTCAATAATATTTATGAAAAGGGCAGTATCAATAGGGCAGAGTTAAAGACATTTATTACCTTGCTTAACCCCTTTGCTCCGCATATAACCGAGGAATTGTGGGAAATTTGCGGTTTTGAGGGAATGTTGAATGAAACAACTTGGCCGACATTTGACGAATCAAAGTGCGTTGATTCAACCGTTGAAATTGCCGTTCAGGTAAACGGCAAAATAAAGGCGAGAATTTCCGTTCCTGCCGATATTTCGTCTAATGAAGCAATTTCTCTTGCAAAAGCCGAAAATGCGGTCAGCGAGGCAATTTCGGGTAAAACCGTAATAAAAGAACTCTATGTTCCAAAGCGGCTTGTTAATATTGTTGTAAAATAATCAGAAACCGTAAATGTTTTGTTGATAAAAAACAGTAAGCACCTGCATTAGCAGGTGCTTTTTTCATGTTCAAAATTGATGTTGCTAAACGGTATATTTGATTATGTTGACATTTATTTAATAATCTTAATAAAAATATCATAAGTGTCCAGAATCATTTTGTAATAGCATTTTCCAAAAAACAAAAGGAGCAAAATTGCAATTATTGTTCCGATTGCCTTACCGAATACAGTAAAAAGTATGGCTCCGAGAACTAACAGCATCACTTCTTGTATGCTCGGATAAATGCAAACATCAAAGAATAAATCTCCGTTTTCTTCTGCAAATTTACCGGTAAAGCACACTCTAATCGGTGCGCCTCGTGACACTTCGTTTTCCGAGTCTTCAAGATAAAAGCCGTTTATTGTTTTATCACACTTTTTAAAATGGATTCCCGCCCTAAATAATTTGCCGCCAAATAAATTTTTTCCA
>JAKSQJ010000039.1 GCA_024404195.1 Clostridia bacterium
GCCGTCCCCTACGCACGCAGTTTAATTTTTGCAAAGCGGAAAGTAAAACGGGACGTCGTGGGCGCCGTCCCCTACGCTTGCCGTCAAGTTTTTGCAAAACGAATCGGGACGATGTGGGCATCGTCCCCTACGGTCTAGCGTCTAGTGTCTAGCATCTAGTGTCTAGAAAACGGTCTTGCCCGTTCCGTTTATTTTTTAGTGCAAATTTTATTAAAGTATGGTATAATATATTGGTTACGACGGGAGGGATAAGTATGTCTTTAATAAGCGTTGCGGAAATTGACGGTATTATAATGCCCTATGCCAAAATCGGCAACGGCAAAAAAGCGTTTGTTATTTTGCCGGGTGTTTCGCTTAAAAAGGTTACGCCGAATATTGAGGGTGTCGGAAATCAATACGGCGCTTTGCTTGAAGATTATACGATTTACCTTATTGACCGCCGTCAAAATATCCCTGCCGGTTACGATATTGAGGATATGGCGGACGATACCGCAAAGGTTCTAAAACATCTGAATATTAAGAATGCCGATATTTTCGGCGCTTCCCAAGGCGGAACAATGGCGCTTATTTTAGCGGCAAAATATAAAGATATAGTCGGGAAAGTTGTTGTCGGCTCTACGAGTATGAGGGTAAACCCGATGTTTTCCGATGTGGCTTCAAAATGGGTGGAGCTTGCAAAAAAATGCGATTCAAAAAATCTTGCAAACCTTATTGCCGAAACAATGTTTTCGGAAAATACACTTAAAAAATATAAAGATGTTATTGTGTCTTCAAATTTGGGCGCAACAAAAGAAGAATATCAAAATTTTATCCTTCAAATAAGAGCTTGCGACGGTTTTGATTATACCGAAATGTTAAAGGATATTACCTGTCCGTGTTTCGTTTTAGGGTGCGAGGGCGATACGATTTTCGGCAGCGAAGAGTCCCATTATATCGCCGATACATTAAATTGCGAAAGTTATATTTACGGTGCCGAATACGGTCATGCGGTATATGATGAGGCACCCGATTATGTTAAACGAATAAAGGAATTTTTGTCAAAATAAAGTTTTTATTATGATTTTTATTAAAGGAAGGTGTGCTCATTGACCGAGGAAAATGTTAAAAAACAGTATAATAAAATGATGAACACATCTATCCCCAAGCTTGTAACCGAAATGGCGCTTCCTGCGGTTATTAGTATGATGATAACCGTGATTTACAATACTGCCGATACATATTTTGTAGCGCAGATTGACTCCGATGCCTCGGCGGCGGTTGGTATCGTTTATACCATTATGGCGGTAATTCAGGCGGTAGGTTACGGTCTTTGTATGGGTGCCGGAAGCTTGGTAAGCCGAATGCTCGGCAAAAAGGAAAACGATAGGGCAAATATGTATGCTTCAAGTGCCTTTTTTGTTTCGTTTTTGATTGGTCTTACGGTAGGAGTAATAGGTCTTATTTTTGAAAAACCTATTTTAACAATGCTCGGTTGCGACGGTGATACCATCGGTTATGCAACCGATTATGCAACCTATATTCTTATTGCCGCTCCGCTTAGCTGTTCAACATTTGTTCTTAACAATGTTCTTCGTGCCGCAGGGCAGACGACCTTTGCCATGTTCGGTATGGGCTTCGGCGGAATAGTCAATATTTTCCTTGATAGGATTTTTATATTTAACTTTGGTCTTAAAACGGCAGGAGCATCTCTTGCAACGGCGGCAAGTCAGCTTTCAAGCTTTTTGATTTTGGGATTTGTTTATGTTACGGGGCGCTCGGTTGTAACCGTTAAAATAAAATCCGTCAGTAAAAGCTTTAAGGATTACAGAGAAATAGTTTTAACGGGACTTCCGACTATCTTCCGTCAAGGTATGGGCGCCGTATCCTCCGCTCTTCTTAATAAGCAGGGAGTTACATATTACGGCAACGATGCGGTTGCGGCGATTACCGTTGCAAATAAGGTCTATACCCTTGTTCGCAATATGGTGCTCGGAATAGGTCAGGGCTTTCAGCCGGTCGCAGGGTATAATTTCGGCGCCGGAAACAAGAAAAGAACATGGGAAGCATTTAGGTTTACGGCTCTGCTCGGAACGGTAATATGCCTTATTATGTCGGGAGTTATTTTAACATCAAGCGAACCTATAATGCGTTGGTTCTATAAGGATGAAAATGTAGTAAAAATCGGTGTCCAAACCCTTATATACTGCGCCGAGGTAATGCCTGTTTTGGCGATTTCAACCTATGTTAATGTTATGTATCAATGCTTGGGCTTTAAGTGGCAGGCAACATTTTTGGCAAGTTGCAGACAGGGACTTTTCTTTATCCCGATTATCCTTATTTTACCCCGCTTTGCCGGTCTTTCGGGCGTTGAGCTTACTCAACCGCTTTCCGACCTTGCAACATTTATGATTTCCGTTCCTTTCCTGGCGGTATTTTATAATAAACATATTAACGAAAAAAGAAAAAGGCAGTAAAAAATCATATGGAGTTAAAAATGGTAAAAATAGAAAAAACCGAGCCGATAAAAAGTATATGCTCATATAAAATCGGAACATTTATCGTATCGTTGGTTGAGGGCAGGAGCGACAGCAATATAATAGAATTCTTTTTAAGCGAAGAAAGAATGGCTTTCGTTTATTTTATGTTCGGTATATCAAAAGATGTCATAAAAGAAAGCGGACAAAGCTTTGAGGAAATTATTAAAAACAATGCTCCGAAAAGCATTGATTACTATATAAGTAAATTCGGCAAAGATTTGCTTAAAAATCCGTTTTATGAATAATAAAAAGGTGAAAAAGTGAGATTTTCTATATGTGGCGGTTCGGTCAGTTTCGGTGAAAATACGATACTTTCCGATATAAATTTTGAAATCAAGAACAAAGAAAAAATTGCAATAGTCGGAAGAAACGGTTGCGGAAAAAGCACCCTGCTGAAGCTTATTTGCTCCGATAGGGAAGTCCTTGATGCCTTTGACGGTAACAAGGACGGTTTCAGCAAGGATATTTCTGTAGGATATCTTAAACAGATGACCTTTGATGACGATAATATAACCCTTGACGGTGAGCTTCAAAAGTCGTTTTCAAAGCTTATTTCAATGAAAGAAGAACTTGACGGTATTCTTGCCGAAATGGAAAACGGCGGCTCGCCGGAGCTTGCCGAAAAATATACAAATCTTGAGAATGACTTTAAGTTAAACGGCGGATACTACTATCAAAAGGAATATGAAACCGTTCTTAAAAATTTCGGCTTTACCGGGCAGGACAAAAACCGAAAATTAAAGGAATTTTCGGGAGGTCAAAGAACGAGAATCGGCTTTGTAAAGCTTCTTTTGTCAAAGCCCGATATTCTGCTTCTTGACGAGCCGACAAACCATCTTGATATGAAAACAGTCAGTTGGCTTGAAGAATATCTTTTGACCTATCCGAAAGCCGTTGTCGTTGTTTCCCATGACCGGATGTTTTTAGATAGAGTTGCCGAGATTATTTATGATATTGAGCATAAAAAGCTTAAAAGATATGTCGGTAATTATTCTAAATTCCAAAAGATAAAGGAAGAAGCATATAAAAAGCAGGAAAAGGAATATATCGCTCAGCAAAAAGAACTGAAAAAAGAAAACGAACTTATAGAGCGTTTTCGCTATAAGGCGACCAAGGCGAAAATGGTTCAGTCAAGGATTAAAGCGATAGAGCGCAGGGATTTAATAGAGCCGCCTATGCGTTTTGACCTTAAAGCATTTTATTCCGATACAAAGCCGATAGTTAAAAGCGGCAACGAGGTAATTAAATGCTCAAATCTTTTGATAGGTTATAATAAGCCACTCGCCAAGGTTGATTTTCAGTTGTTAAGGGGTCAAAAAATGGGTGTTATCGGTGCAAACGGTATCGGTAAAACAACCCTTCTTAAAACCCTTGTCGGCAAACTTTCTGCCATAGGAGGCGGTTTTTCCTTCGGGGTTAATGTTAAAATAGGATATTTTGACCAGCAACTGATGGATTTTAACGATAATGAAACCGTTTTAGATAACTATTGGAATGCTTTTCCGTCGCTTACCGAAACCGAGGCACGAAGCGATTTAGGAGCATTTCTGTTTAGCGGCGAAGATGTTTTCAAACCCGCAAAAATACTGTCGGGCGGCGAAAAGGTGCGGCTTGCGCTTTGCAAGATTTTTAAGACAAAACCGAACCTGCTTATTTTGGACGAGCCGACAAACCATACCGATATTGTCGGTAAAGAGGCGCTTGAAGAAATGCTTTCAAGATATGAGGGGACGCTTATTTGCGTGTCTCACGACCGCTATTTTATAAACAGCGTTTGCGATACTATTCTTGCCTTTGAGGAGGACGGGGTCACCTTTAATAATTTCGGTTTTGACAGGTATGAGGAACTGAAAAAAATAAAGGAAAATGATATAAAAGAAGATACAAAACCTAACGCTTGCGATAAACCGAAGGAAGAAAAAAAGAAGCATATTTCTCCGCTTAAAGAACTTAATAAGGTTACTAAAAAACGGGAAAAAACAGAAGAAAAAATCGCTCTTAAAGAGGAAGAAATTGAGGGAGTAAAGCAGGAGCTTTCCTATCCCGAAAATGCAAGTGATTTTGAAAAATTATCCGCTCTCTCAAAGGAAATTGAAGACCTCCAAATTGAACTTTCCGTTCTTATGAATGAATGGGAGGAGCTTTCTCTTCGTGAAACCGAGCTTTACGATTTGGTTGAAAATAATAATTAAAAACATTACGAGGTGTTGTTATTTTGACAGATTTATTGCTTAAAATTTTTGTAAAGGACTATAAAAATTCCGAAAACCCGAAGGTGCGTGAGCATTACGGAACTTTCGGCGGAATAGTCGGTATTGTTTGCAACATTTTTCTTTGCAGTATTAAAATTATTATCGGACTTTTGATTAAGAGTATGTCAATTATTGCCGACGGTCTTAATAACCTTTCGGATATGGGCTCGTCCGTTATTACAATGCTCGGCTTTAAGCTTTCGGGCAAGCCGGCCGATAAGGACCACCCGTTCGGTCACGGCAGAATGGAATATATGTCGGCTTTTATTGTTTCGGTGCTTATTTTAATTGTCGGCTTTGAGTTGGGCTCAAGCGCCGTTAAGGCATTGATAGGCGGTGAAAAAGCGCCCGTATATTCGCTTTTGTCCCTTATTATTTTGGGTGTTTCCGCACTTGTTAAGCTTTGGATGTATTTCTTTAATAAAAAACTCGGAAAAACAATAAATTCCGCCGCTCTTCTCGCAACCGCTCAGGATAGTATTAACGATGCTCTTACAACCTGCGCTATTTTAGTTGCGGCAATAGTTGCAAAATTTATTAAGCTTCCCTTTAATCTTGATGCCGTTATGGCTTTGTTTGTGGCTTTGTTTATCCTTTGGGCAGGTATAACCTCGGCAAAGGAAACGCTTGATAATATTTTAGGTAAAGCGCCCGATGCATCCCTTATTAAAGATATTGAAGATACCGTTATGTCCTTTGAGGGATTTTTAGGTATTCATGACCTTATCGTCCATGATTACGGACCGGGGAGAATTTTCGCTTCCCTTCATATAGAAGTTCCGCAAAATATTGATATTGTTGAATGTCATGAGCGAATTGACCTTTGCGAAAAGGTTGTTTGCGAAAAAACGGGTGTTGAGCTTGTTATTCACATGGACCCCATTGATGTTGATAACGAAGAGGTTACGAGAACAAAGGAAAAGATAACCGATGTTATTAAAAGTATTAACGACCGTCTTACACTTCACGATTTTCGTATGACCCCGTCGGGTAAAAACCGAACAAATCTGATTTTTGATGTTGTTCTTCCGGCGGATTTCAGAATAGAAGACGAAGAAATAAGGGAGCTTATCAACGAAAAAGCAAGGGAAGTTGACAAAACCTTTGTCTGCGTTATTACCGTTGACAGAGATATGACGGGATTAAATTAAAGCATTGTTTTTATAGTTTTTGCTTTGATTTATTTTGGAGGAATTTTTATGTTACAAATAAATAATCTTACAAAAATTTACGGCGATAAAAAGGCGGTTGATAACCTTTCTATCCATATAAAACCCGGCGAGATTTATGGGTTTATCGGTCATAACGGCGCCGGAAAGACAACAACCCTCAAAAGTGCCGTCGGAATACTTAAATTTGAGCAGGGCGAAATCCTTGTTGACGGAATATCGGTAAAGGAAAATCCGGTTGAATGTAAAAAAAGGATTGCCTATATTCCCGATAATCCCGATTTGTATGATTTTATGACGGGTATTAAGTATCTTAATTTTATTGCCGATATTTATGAGGTCGGCGAAAACGAGCGAAATGAACGGATAAATAAATACAGTGAGCTTTTTGAGATTAAGGATAATCTTAACAGCTCTGTTTCTTCATATTCTCACGGTATGAAGCAAAAACTTGCGGTTATTTCGGCGCTTATACATAATCCGAAGCTTATTATTATGGATGAGCCGTTTGTCGGTCTTGACCCGAAAGCCGCCCATATTTTAAAGGAAATTATGCGTGAGGTATGCCAAAATGGCGGTGCGATTTTCTTTTCAACCCATGTTTTGGAGGTTGCGGAGAAGCTTTGCGATAAGGTCGCTATTATTAAGGACGGAAAACTTGTTAAATCGGGAACTATGGATGAGGTTAAGGGTGACGAAACTCTTGAATCCGTATTTCTTGAATTGGAGGCATAAAATATGCTTAAAGCCCTGATAAACAAGCAGTTTTCTGAAATTTTCAGAACATATTTTGTTGATAAAAAAACAGGCGAGGCAAAACCGAAAAAGAAAATTATTACTTCATTTGTTGTTTTTGCTCTTATTATGCTTTTGTTGGCGGGAATGTTTTTTGCGATGTCATTTTTATTCCTGCCGTTAATGAAACTTGATAGGTCTGTCCATTGGATATATTTTGCGGCAATGGGAGCGGTATCAATACTGTTAGGCATTTTCGGCAGTGTTTTTAATACCTTTGCTTCGCTTTATCTTCCGAAAGATAATGAGCTTTTACTTGCAATGCCAATTTCGCCTTTAAAACTTTTGTTGTCAAGGGTTTCGGTGGTTGCAGGTCTTGCCGCACTTTACAGCGGTCTTGTGTTTGTTCCGAGCTGTATTTTTTATTACATATTCGGAAAGCCGACATTTTTATCGGTTATATATGATGTTTTATTATTTTTGTTGATAACCCTTTTCGTATCGGCGCTTACCTGCATTTTGGGCTTTTTAGTGGCTCTTATTGCGTTGTCAGTAAAGAATAAAAAAGGCAAAAGCTTTATTACGGTATTGTTAAGCATTGCTTTTATTTTCGGTTACTATTATGCGATAAACAAAATGAATACCGCAATTACCTACCTTGCAACCCACCCGACAACCGTCGGAAACAGTATTAAAAAATGGGGAAATCTTATCTATCAGTTGGGCGAAGCGGCAATGGGCAACTCGCTTTCAATGCTTATATTTGCAGGTGTCAGCGTAGTTTTGAGCGGTATTTGCCTTTTTGTCCTTTCAAAAACATTTTTAAATCTTGCAACAAAGAATAAGGGCGAAAAGAATACCCAAAATAAATCCGCTAAAATAAGTAAGCAAAGCGGTGTTATGTCGGCGCTTGTCAAAAAGGAATTTTTGAGATTTACCGGCAGCGCAACTTATATGCTTAACTGCGGATTAGGTATTATTTTTACCCCTGCTGTTGCAGTGTTTTGCTTTATTAAACGAAAAGCGATTTTGTCCGCTTTGTCTGCCTTAAACTCGGCTTTCGGTATTGATGTAAAGGCGTATTTACCGCTTGTTACGGTTGCCGTTATAGCGCTTGTTTCTTCAATGAATACCGTTTCAACCCCGTCTGTTTCGTTAGAAGGTAAAAACCTTTGGATATTAAAATCCCTGCCCGTTCAGACAAAGGATATAATAAACGCAAAACTCAAACTCCATAATTATCTTTGCGTTCCGAGTGTTGTTTTGTCGGTTGTTATTATGGGTATTGCGTTAAAGCTTGATGTAACCTTTGTTATTTTAGGTGCCGCTTTGTTGACGGTAATAACATATTTTATCGGTGCGATAGGTTTGATGTTCGGAATAAAAAACCCTAATTTTAATTGGACTAATGAAACAACACCCATAAAACAAAGCTTAAATGTGTTGTTTGTTTTGCTTATCGGTTGGGTAATTCCCGTCGTTCTTGTCGGCGGATATTATCTTATAAGAAAATTCTTGGTGCCCGATTTTGAGGCGGCAACATTTTTATCATTCTTTGTTGTTATCTTCGCTTTTGCCGTAAGATTTGTAACAAAATGGCTTTTAACCGAGGGCACAAGGGCATTGGAAGAACTGTAAGACAAAGCGAAAATTAAGATAAACCTTATGAAATAAAAACCGCCGTATATAACGGCGAAAGACGGCTTATAAAGGATGTAAGAATATGAATATTGAAGACGAACTGTTGTGCCTTGCCGACGAAAAATACGGCGATTTTATATCTTCTCTTAACCCGACGGTAAATAGGGGGAATATTATCGGTGTGCGTGTCCCGATGCTCAGAAAATTTGCAAGTGAAGTTGTAAAATGCGGGGAAGATAAGAACTTTTTAGATACCCTGCCTCATAAATATTTTGACGAAAACCTGCTTCACAGCATAATTCTTTCAAAGGAAAAAAATTTTGATAACGCCGTCAAAAGAATTGATGAATTTTTGCCCTATATTGATAATTGGGCGGTTTGCGATACCCTTTCTCCGAAGGTGTTTAAGAAAAACCCCGATGAACTTTTAATCAATATAAAAAAATGGGTAAAGAGCGATAAACCCTATACCGTTCGCTTCGGTGTTTCGTGTTTAATGAGCTATTTTTTGGATGAAGAATTTAAAAAAGAGTATCTTCAAATTCCGGCGGAAATTAAATCCGAGGAATACTATGTTAACATGATGATTGCTTGGTATTATGCCACCGCCCTTGCAAAACAGTGGGATATGACGATACCGTATATTGAACAAAATAAACTTTCCCGCTTTGTGAACAACAAAACCATCAGAAAGGCGATTGAAAGTTACAGAATAACAAAAGAACAAAAAGAATATTTAAGAAAATTTATTAAGAAATAATCAAGAACCCGAACGATTCACATTAGGTGAAAATGTTCGGGTTCCATTGTTTTGGTGTGGGTCTTTATAGCGAGTTTTACCGTCGTGGTAGAGACAAAAATAAAGAAGAGGCTTCACCCGAATTGGGTCAAGCCCTGCTTGCGGTGCGGATGTTCATAAGGGATTTTATCATCGTGGTAGAGTCTACAAAAAATAAACAAGGCTTAACCCGAATTGGGTCAAGCCCTGCTTGTGGTGCGAGTGTTCATAACCAACCTTAAAAAAGCAATTTAATATTGACAGTTAACACACATATCGTTTCGCATATTTTTATAACTTTCCTTATTATAAAACAATTAAAAACAAAAGGAGATTAAAAATTATGAAAGACGAATTTATTAGTAGCATAGGAATATACGGCAGACGGCATTATGAACATCTGAAAAGAAATGATATTACTTGTATCAATGTTATGCGGATGAACGGAAAACTTGAAAAGTATCTTAAAGATGTGAACAATAACGCCGAAGAAATGTTTTCTCAGCTTGTCAAACAACTTGCAGAAAGTGAAGGCGTTACCGAACAATTAAAAGCCGATAACCAAATGAAATGGGTGTGCTGTATGAATGCCATACGAGCACAAGCAGCGGAAATCGTAAACAAGGAGTTGATTTTTGTATGAGAATGCTTGAAGATTTGTGGTATGGCAATATCAACCCACACGAGCAATTCCTTGACGGCAATGAAAAGTTGAAAGAGTTGCTCCCCATTATGGCAAAGGATAGAGAAAAACTATCAGCCGGACTTTCGCCTGAGCAAACAGAATGGCTTGAAAAATACGACGACATAATAAACGAAATGCACTCCAACGCCGAAGTTGAG
>JAKSQJ010000004.1 GCA_024404195.1 Clostridia bacterium
CGATAGGATTTTCTAAATGAATAATGAATAAGGAATAACCGTCTAATGAATAATGTCGGTGTCGGCTTCGCCGACGAAATAAAAATAACCGCCGTTCAGTAATTAAAAAACTGTTCGGCGGTTTAATTATTTTACTTCGTAATTATCAATAGCATAATCAAGCAACACTTTAATAAGATGCGGGAAATTTTAATGTAACGCAAAAACACGGATAAATTTATTTTGTGGATAAATAATTCAATAAGGCGTCCTGTTTTTCTTTGCTCAGAGCATTAAAATGTTGTAAAACGGCAGATTGCTTTTTGGTTAAACTGACACAAGAACAAGAATCGTCAAAAAACTGCGCAAGAGTTATATTATAAGCATCACATATTTTTTCTAACGACGGAATTGTCGGACAAATTTGTTTTCTGAACCAAGACGAAATTGTTGTTTGCGAAATGCCCGACTCCTCAGATAAACGGTATTCACTCCAACCTCGTTCCAAGCGTAATTCCAAGATTCTATCTAAAACATTCATATAAACTACTCACTTTCTTAATAAATAATATACGAATATCGCTTGACTTTTAATAATAAAAGTAGTAAAATAAATACGATAAAAATCACTATATCATTTTTCAAGCGATAAAATATTACTTCAAAGTATTCTTGCTCTTTGCAATATCAAGAATTTTGTTAATAAAGAGGCAATATATATTTGTTCGGTTTTTGTTATTAATAAGACAAATATGAAAAAGATTATGCATAAAAGATTTTGGAAAATAGCGGCAACGCTTTTATTTATAATTTTGATTTCTTGTTTTTACCAATGCCCGATACATTTGATATTCGGAATAAGTTGTCCGAGTTGCGGTATGACAAGAGCGTTTTTAAGTTTTTTAAGAGGAAATGTTAAAGCCGCTTTTACATATCATCCTCTTTTTCCGATATTCGGATTTTTAACATTATACGAAATTTATATTTATATTTTCCCCGACAAATTACGACTGCCTCGTAAAATGGAATTAATTATAATTGTTTGTTCATTTGCATTGTTGTTATTTATATGGCTTATCAGAATAAAAAGTAAATCAGGAGGTTGAATATGGCTGATAATGTAATGTTTAATGTAAGCGAAACTTTTGATATGAAGGCATTTTCCGAAAAACTTGCCGAAACATATCGCATGAAAGGATATACCGCAAATATAGCATCAATGAACAATTCATGTTTCATCACTATTGAAAAAGGAACGGGCGGTATCAATACCATATTAGGTATGGGCGAAGGCATAAAGGCGAGTTGCATGGTGTCCGGTAACACGCTTTCAATTAGTTTTTCTGACGGTGACTGGACCGGTAAAATAATTGCACTTGTTGTCGGGTGGTTTTTATGCCTTATTCCGTGTATTACCGGTATAATCGGTATTCTTAAGCAAACAAAATTGCCTAAAAACATAGCGAACGATGCCACGATGATTGCTTCAAATATGTAAATGCAAAAATCGTTATAAAAAAACAGCCATATAAATGATGTAATCAGGTGAAATGATCACAATTGATTATATGAAATACGACAAGTCAAAAATATGGCTTGTCGTATTTTAAAGTAAAAGTTTTTCACTAAATTAATAAATAACAAAGAGGTAAAATCATGAAGAAAATAATATGTTTAGTTTTAACCGCTTGTATGTTGAGTTTGTTGTTTTGCGGTTGTGGCTCAAAAGAAAAGGCATTAATCGGAGAATGGTATAATGAAAAAGAAAAGTGTCTTGATGTTCGTTCTGACGGAACTTGGAAACTTGAAGACAGCTACGGAACGGGCAAGTGGAAATTTTTAGATGATAACGAAACCGTTGAATTTACAGATTTTTACGGAGATACGCAAGAAACAAAGATTGAAGAAGATGAATTAGGCGAATCTATTGATTTTGGACATTACGGTCGTTTTTATAAAGACAAGTATCCCTCAGAAAATGAAATTCAAAAGCAAAGATTAAAAAATGCTGTTTCTATTGATCCTTTTAAGAACATACAATATGAAATAAGCGGAATTTCACCGTATTGTCAGGTGACGGTTAACACACAAAACTGTAACGATGATGTTCAGCGATATGTTACTTTTACAACTGATAAAGAGTATTACAAAAATGGCGAAAAAGCGGTAATAACTGCGACTGTTTCCAATGAAAATGACGAACAATCGTTTGTTTTGAAAAAGAAAAATCAAAAGAAAAAGATAAACGGGCAAGCCGAATATGCCGAAAGTATCACTGCTGACGAATTTAATAAAATTTGTTCTGAGTTAAATGACTTTGTTTCCGGAAATGTTTCATCTGCAATGAAAGAGGCGGATAATTCGTTTTGGAGCGAGGGAACTGTTCTTGGAAACAGAGTGAATCTTTATCAGGGTTCAATAAAAAACTGCGATAGACACGATGCTTATATTCAGGTGTTAAAGCAGGACAAAAACCGGGAAATAAAAAACAAACTGTCTTTTGTTTACAGCGGAAAATATACAAGCACTAACGGAAATGGCAACTTTTATTCTCTTGTAAGTGCAATTAATATTGTTAAATATCCGGATGGTACAATAAAATGGGGCGGCAAGTCCTTAGACGAAAAGGATTTTGAGGTTGAGGCATCATCAGAGAGCGTTGAGCATTGCGTAACAACGCTTGTGATGTGTAATAGCGCAGATTATAATATTTCAAAAGTTGTCTTCTAAGATATTCTATAGATTAATTTTGCAAAAAGTATGTTTTGCACAGTATAAGAGTTTTTTATTGCCATTTATTATTATTTATGCTATAATACCCTATGCAATTAAATAAACGCAGTTTATCGGAATTTATTATTCGTTGCCGAGCATATTTCTTGAAAATATGCAAGGCGGTAAGGGAAGAGCGGTGAAAATCCGTCGCAACAGCCATTACCGTAATTGAGGTTTTCGGACTTCATAAGTCGGAATGCTTACCAAACTGTGATTCGTAAAAGTCCTTGGGCAAATGGGGGATAATGTTAAGCGTTTTTGCAGGATAAGTATGCTTTGCACCCTCAAAGAAGGGTGCTTTTATTTTATCTTTTTGCGAATAATTTTGTGAAAGGAATTTTAGTTATGACAAAGAAAATTTATTCGTTATTTTCGGTATTTCTTTGCATTTCTCTTATGTTTTGCCTTACTTCCTGCAAAAAAAGCGAGAAGAAATCAAATGGCGACGGCTTATGGAAAAATGCGACCTATACCGAAGATACAACTCTCGGAAAGGGAGACAAAAAAATCACCGTTGAGGTTAAGGCAGGAGAAAAAACCGTAACCTTTACGCTTAAAACAGACAAAAAAACCGTTGGCGAGGCGCTTTACGAAAACAAGCTTGTTGACAGTATGGAATATGCCTTAAAGGTAAACGGTATAGTTGCCGATTACGATAAGGACAAAACATATTGGGGATTTTTTATTGACGGCGGTTACGCCTCAAAGGGTATGAACGAAACACCGGCTGAGCAGGGAAAGGTTTACCGACTTGAGCGCACAAAGTAAAAAGCTTAAAGCAACCAAAGAAATAGCGGTTTTTTCAATGCTCGGCGCTTTGATGTTTTGCTCAAAAATCATTATGGAAGCGCTTCCGAACATTCATTTAATCGGTATGCTTACAATGGTTTGCACGGTTGTTTTCCGAAAAAAAGCCCTTATTCCGCTTTATCTTTTTGTTATATTAAACGGAATTTTTTCGGGCTTTGATATTTGGTGGTGGCCATATACTTATATATGGACTGTTCTATGGGGCGTGACAATGTTGATACCGAAAAACCTGTCCGAAAGGGCAAAAAGAGTAGTTTATCCTGCCGTTTGTATGTTACACGGACTACTCTACGGAACGCTTTATGCTCCCTTTCAGGCACTTGCTTTCGGGCTTGATTTCAAGGGGACGATTGCCTGGATTATCGCAGGTCTTCCCTTTGATGCAATTCACGCCGCAGGAAATTTTGCATTAGGTCTTTTTATTCTTCCTCTCTCCGATTTGCTTAAAAAAATAACGGCGGATATAGAATAAGGACGGTCTTTTATACACATATTCTTTAATAAATTCCCTTTTATCGGTTGACTGTTTTGATACAAAGTGTTATACTTAAAAAACATCTATATAAAAGGAAGTTAATTATGGAAAAGAAAAAAATCGGTTTTGCCTCGGGCATCGGATTTATTCTTGCTGCTGCCGGCTCGGCGGTAGGGCTTGGAAATCTTTGGGGATTCCCCTATAAAACATCTGCAAACGGCGGTGCCGCATTCGTGCTTGTTTATATTGCAAGTGTGTTGCTTATCGGCGTTATTACAATGGTTGCGGAAATATTTATCGGAAAAAGGGCTCAGGCAAACCCCGTTACTGCATTTAAGTCAATAAAAAAATCTTTCGGTTGGATTGGTTTAATCGGTGTTGTTATCGCAACATTTATAACCTGCTATTATGCGGTTTTGGGCGGATATACAACGAAATATGCCTTAAATTCATTTGTCGGCAATGCCGGAAATTTTGAGAAATTTGCCGGAAACAGAGGCGATGTTATTCTTATGACCGCTATATTTATCGCCTTTGCGATGGTAATTATTATGGGCGGTATCAAAGAGGGCATTGAAAAGGCGTCAAAGATTTTGATGCCGGCACTGTTTATGATTCTCGTTATGGTGGTTGTTTACTCCCTTTCGTTAGGCGAGGGAGTTATGGACGGTGTTAAGTTCTATCTTAAACCCGATTTTTCCGTATTAAACGGTAAATCCATTCTTGCCGCTATGGGACAGGCGTTCTATTCATTATCTCTCGGTATGGGCATTATGGTAACCTATGGCTCTTATGCAGGTAAGGAAATAAACATTGTTAAGTCAACCGCCATGATTTGCATTTTTGATACCTTGATTGCTCTGCTTGCAGGTCTTGCAATTTTCCCGGCGGTGTTCCATTATTCTGCTACTCAAGGTGTTCCGACATCCGAAATCGGTATGGGCGGCGTCGGACTTATGTATAAGACATTACCTATGGTTTTTGAAAGTATGGGAACCGGCGGTAAGGTTGTTTCGTTCTTCTTTTTCTCAATGGTTGTTATTGCCGCCGTTACTTCGGTTATTTCCTTAATGGAGGTTGCAACTCAGTTTGTTATCCAAAAATGGAAATTTGACCGCAAAAAATCTACCGCTATCGTTACGGTATTCTGCTTTGCGGTATCAATTCCCGTCGGTATTTCTTTGGGCTCCGTATTAAACGAAAAGACAACATTTGTTGTATTCGGTCAGGATTTGCTTGATTTGTTTGATATAATAACAAACAATGTTTTAATGCCCGTTTGTGCATTTCTTTCCTGCCTTGCGGTCGGTTGGCTGCTTAATCCTAAAAAAGCAATTGCCGAAATTGAGGCAGAGGGATATAAAATGGGCGTTTTCGGTAAGATTTTTGCCTTTATGGTAAAATATATTACTCCACTTCTTATTGCCGTTATTGAGGTTTTCGGAATAAGAGATTTGGTATATCCGCTGGTTGATAAAACCCGTGAATTTTCAAAGGACGGTCTTTATATCGTTTTAACGGCGGCGGCACTTCTTTTAGTTTGCATAGTTGTTTACTTTGTTTTCTTTAAGAACGCCTATACCGGAACAAACGAAGACGAAAAGACAGAAATAAACGAATAATTACAGTAAAAGATAAAAAGCCGATAGGGTCAGATAACCCTATCGGCTTTTTGCTTATATATTATTCCATATTTCTTGAAGCAAGGTTTAGTTTTATTAAATATTCTTTTGAAGCAGGGAAAGAGTTATCAACGATAAACTCATAATATCCTGTATCAAAGGATAAATTCACTATATTTTGCTCGTTATCTTCGCTTATGTGAATTAACGGAATAACGGTTCGCTCACCGCTTAACAGTTCACTTTGATAAATGTCAATAAACTCTTTGGCTTCGGCTTTTGTAAGATAAGAGGAAATGTTTTGCTTGTCGTTATCGTAAAAATAGATGTCAACTGTTGAGCCGTCGCTTTTGTTGAGATTTTCTCTCATTTGGTCAAACCGTTCGTTGCTTTTTAATATATCCGAAATTTCGTTTTTAACCTTATCGGTGTTGACATAAAAGCCGCGGGCAACGGTTTTTTTGTTTTTAAGCATATATTCAAACCTAATGAGTGTAACATCGTCACCGTAATAATCCTCTTTTGCGATAACACCCTCTTTTTTGATAATCGCCTTATGAAGCTTAACGGCTTTTTCCGGATTATCAAAACGAATATCGGTCTCGCCGATATCGGCAGTAACATATTTAATATTATCTTTCGGAATATAGCTTGAAAAATCGGTAATATCCATTTTTACAATGCCGATAGCGCCGAAAAGCATAACTGCCGAAATTCCTGCGATTATAAGAGATTTTTTAACGGTTTTGAAGCCCCTGAATGTTATGGCACCGTAAACAACCGAGGTAACGGCGGCGCCGATAACCGTAAAGATATAGAATAACGGCGAATGCATACCGCTATCTTCGGCGAAGATAGTTCCGAAAGCAAACCCTCCGCATAAGGAGGCGATAACGGCGCAGATATAGAACATAAATTTATATGCGAATGCTTTGCCGGTGTTTTCGCTTTTTCTTTTGTTGTAAAGAAGAATGTTTATTATTGCGAAAAGAACGATTAAAACCGCACTTACAATAAAGAACGAAAGCGGTGATTTGTTTTCATAAACACAGTCATATACATTCCAATAAATATATGCAAGAGGCGAAGAACGGGAAATGATTTCGCCCGTTAAGTTTCCTGCATAGCCGATAAGGAAGTCGTTAAATATCTGGCAAACGATAAGCCCTATTACCGAGGCGCCGATGTTTATTCCGAAAAAGGAAACAAGAAAATCAAAAACATTTGCCGATGCTAAAATAAATATTAAGGAATAAACGCAAACGGCAATAAGACAAACCGCAACATAGACAAAGTTAAGCAAAATTGAGGGGATTAAACCTGCATTTTGATTTGTTGCCGCAACAACCGAAAGCGAGATAAAGCCGATTATTATCGGAATTATTGAAAATATAAAAGAACAAGCCGAGAGAGATAAAAGAGTTTGGCTTCGTTTAAGGGGCATACTGTCCATAAAATCGGCGGCATTTCTTTTATAAAGGAAAGAAAAGTTTAACAGGTTAAGCCCTACAACGACAATTCCCCCGAAGATTGCCGAAAACATTGAAAAACCGTCAATCCAAGTGGAAACATACTGGCTTTTTTGAGAATAAGGAATGTTGGAAAAATAGATTACCATATAAGAAGGGCATATAAGCAACACACCGATTATCATTAAAATCAATATTCCGAGTCGGCGTTTGAGTTCAAATTTCATAAGGTTAAATGAAGCACTTTTACTGTTCAATGTTCTTGACATCATATCCGGCCACCTCCAATTCATAAACAAAGATTTCCTCAAGCGAGGGAGCAATATATTCGGTGAAAATAGGGGAAAGCGAGTTTATTTTTTGGCTGATTTCCTCTTTTTCGCCTCTTATTATAAACTGATAAACCGAGCCCGTTTTTTCGGTTTTGATTATTTGAAGACCGTTTAGGTTTTCTTCGTCAAAGCCGTCGTTAAATACCGCCTGAACCTTATGAACATTAGAGCAAAGGTCGTCAATGCTTCCGCTTTTGATGATATCCCCTTTATGAATAAGGGCGATATGGTCGGCAACCTCCTCAAGCTCTCTTATGTTATGAGAAGCGATAACAACCGTCATATTTTCCTTCTCAATGGCGGCGAAAATAAGGTTGGCAAGCGTTCGGCGCATAACAACATCAAGTCCGTCAAATGCCTCGTCCAAAAGAAGATAGCGCGGTTTTGCCGAAAGGGCGCAAATAAGTGATGCCTGCCGCCTCATTCCCTTTGAAAAGGTTGAAATTCTTTTACTTTCGTCAAGCGGAAAAACCGAAAGAAGATAGTTATACATATTATAATCAAATGTGCTATACATTGAAGCATAAAAGTTTGCCATTTCTTTTAGGTTACTGCCCGAAAAAAAGTAGGGAGTATCGGCTAAAAAGATTATTTGAGATTTTATTTTCGGATTGTCAAAGGAATTTTCGCCGTTAATTCCGACAATTCCCTCATCGGGAGAATAAACCCCCGCTATCAGACGAAGAAGTGTAGATTTTCCCGAACCGTTTGAGCCGACAAGTCCCAAAACGGCGCCTTCTTCTATGTTGAGTGTAATATTATTAAGGGCGTTATACCCGTCAAAGCTTTTTGTAAGATGCTTTGCGGTAATCATAAAGAGTCCTCCTTTTGTGAATTGATGATTTCAATAAGTTCTTCGGGCGGTATTCCGAGCCGCAGGGCGTCCTTTGTTGCCTTTAAGAATTCGGATTTTGCGTTGTTGAGCATTGCCGTTTGACCGTCTTTATCGTCCGAAATAAAACAGCCCTTTCCTCTTACGGTATAGATAATACCCTTTGCTTCAAGGATATTATATGCTTTTTGCACCGTGTTCGGATTAACCGCAAGCTTTGAAGCCATCGCCCTGACACTCGGCAAAACTGCGCCCGATGTTAATACCTTTAAGCTGCGAAGCCGTATGATATTATTAACAATCTGGTCGCATATTGAAATGCCGCTTCGGTAGTCAAGTTGAAACATTTTGTCACCTCCGTATCAACTGTCCTATTGCGAATAGAACAGTTGTATAATACACCACCTTTTAAAGTTTGTCAAGAGTTTTTTATAAAAATTTCCTTTTTATGTATTTTTTCAGGCATTCGGGTAAAAGATACTTATTGAAAACGAGGAGGTTTTTATATGAAAAAGAAATTATTATCACTTTTTTTGATTTTAAGCGTTTTGACTGTTCCGCTTACCGTTTCGGGTTGCGGAATGAAATCGGAAAAAGCCAAGGGTAAGGGAACGGTTTATTTTCTTAACTTTAAGCCCGAATCGGCAAAGGTTTATGAAGAAATAGCCAAGACCTACGAAAAGGAAACGGGTGTTAAGGTCAAGGTGCAGACGGCGGCGGCAAACACCTACGAGCAGACATTAAAGAGCGAAATTGCCAAGAAAAACGCACCGACAATTTTCCAAATCAACGGACCTATCGGTTATGAATCATGGAAAAAATATTGCGAAAATCTTGAGGACAGCAAGCTTTATTCCTATCTTTCCGAAAAAGACCTTGCCATAAGGGACACAGACGGTAAGGGAGTATACGGTATTCCTTATGTTGTTGAGGGCTACGGCATTATATATAATGAGGAAATTACCGATAAATACTTTAAGCTTAATAACCGCAACAACGATTATTCTTCAATGAATGATATTAAGAGCTTTGAGGCACTTAAAAAGATAACCGAAGATATGACCGCCAAGAAAAATCAACTCGGAATTGAGGGCGTTTTTGCTTCAACCTCGCTTAATTCGGGCGAGGACTGGCGTTGGCAAACCCATCTTTTGAATGTTCCTTTATATTATGAATTTTCAAAAAACGATGATTACAGCGACCCGACAATAGCAGGTCTTAAATCAAAGGAAATTGATTTCAGATACGCTGAAAACTATAAGAATATTTTTGACCTTTATACAAATAATTCACTAACCAAAAAGACCCTTTTGGGCTCAAAATCCACCGACGATTCCATGGCGGAATTTGCATTAGGCAAGGTCGTTATGGTGCAAAACGGTAACTGGGCATGGTCGCAGATAAAGAATGTAAGCGGTAATAAAGTAAAGGAAAGCAAGATAAAGTTTTTACCGATTTATACAGGTATTAAGGGCGAAGAAAATCAGGGCATTTGCATAGGAACGGAAAACTATCTTGCCATAAATAAAAATGCTTCAAAAGAAGATAAAAAAGCATCGCTTGACTTCCTTAATTGGCTCTTTTCTTCAAAAAAGGGTAAGGAATATGTTAACAAAAAGCTTGATTTTATAACCCCGTTTAACACATTTTCAGACGATGAGCTTCCAAGCGACCCGTTAGCAAGAGAAACCGTTCGCTATATGAGGGACGACTCTTATAAAACAATTCCCTGGATTTTCACATCGTTTCCGAGCGAAACCTTTAAGACCGAGGTCGGCTCATCGCTTCTTTCCTATGTTCAGGGAGATAAAACCTATGAGGATGTAAGAAAAACTATTAAGAATAAATGGAAGAGTGAAAGAAGTAAATGATTAAAAGCATAAAAAGATGGTCGGGTTTATTTCTCTTTCCGACCTTGATTGCTTTTTTGATTTCATTTTTAATTCCGCTTGTTATCGGTATCTATTTATCATTTTGCGATTTCAGGAGTGTATCGGATGCGGAATTTGTCGGCATTAAAAATTATATTTTGAGCTTTACCGAAAACGGCGAATTTTTGAATTCCTTGTGGTTTACCGTAAAGTGTGCCGTTTGCTCGGTAATTGCTGTTAATCTCATCGCCTTGTTGTTGGCGCTTTTATTGACAAGAGGTATAAAGGGCACCAATTTTTTCAGAACGGTGTTCTTTATGCCTAATCTTATAGGCGGAATTGTGCTCGGCTATATCTGGCAGCTTATCATAAACGGCGTTTTATATACAAAAGGAATGGCAATAACCTCCGACCCGAAATACGGTTTTATCGGACTTGTTGTGCTTATGAACTGGCAAATGATAGGTTATATGATGATAATCTATATTGCGGGTATTCAAAATATATCAACCGAAATCAGCGAAGCGGCAAGGGTTGACGGCGCAGGCCCCGTTAAAACTCTTTTTAATATAATAATTCCGCAGGTTATGCCGTCAATTACAATATGCCTTTTTTTAACCATAACAAACTCCTTTAAGCTGTTTGACCAAAATTTAGCCCTTACGGCAGGTGCTCCGGGCAAAAAAACGCAGATGATAGCGCTTGATATTTATAACACCTTTTACGGTAAAATCGGCTTTGAGGGTGTAGGTCAGGCGAAGGCGGTTATTTTTTCTGTTATCGTTGCGGTAATTGCCCTTTTACAGCTTTATTTCACAAGACGGAAAGAGGTAGAAAACTGATATGAAAAGAATGGGAAATGCTATGGTTTTTCTGCTTCTTGCTGTTATGTCGGCGATTTTTATTGCTCCCGTCTTTATAGTGCTTATAAACTCGTTTAAGACAAAGTTTTCAATAAGCCAAACTCCATTTGTCTTGCCGAACAAGGAAACCTTTTCGGGGTTTATCAACTACACATCGGGAATTAAGGATACGGGTTATATGACGGCGTTTATGTGGTCGTTATTTATTACCGTTTGCTCGGTTGCGGTTATCGTTGTTTTTACCTCTATGACCGCATGGTTTATTGTCAGGGTAAAGTCAAAGATAACATCGCTTATTTATTATCTTTTTTTGTTTTCTATGATAGTCCCTTTCCAGATGGTAATGTTTACAATGTCAAAAACCGCAAATGTTTTGGGACTTGACAATCCCTTGGGAATTATAATAATATATTTAGGGTTCGGTGCGGGACTTTCGGTATTTATGTTTTCGGGCTTCGTAAAATCGGTGCCGCTCGGCATTGAGGAAGCCGCAACCATTGACGGCTGTAACGCATTTAACACATTTTGGCGGGTTGTTTTCCCAATACTCAAACCGACTGCCATAACCGTTGCTATTCTTAATACAATGTGGATATGGAATGACTATCTATTGCCATACCTTGTAATAGGAAGCGATTATAAAACAATTCCTATCGCAGTTCAGTATCTTAAAGGCGGTTACGGCTCTATTGATATGGGTGCTATGATGGCAATGCTCGTTTTAAGTATTTTGCCGGTGGTAATCTTTTATCTTACCTGCCAAAAATATATCATAAAGGGAGTAGCGGCAGGTGCAGTTAAAGGGTAAACTACCAAAGAAAAAAAGCGGAATATTGATGGCGCTTTCCTCTTTACCGTCAAATTTCGGTATAGGAACGCTCGGAATTGAGGCATATAGGTTTATTGATTTGCTTTGCGATACCAAACAAAAGTATTGGCAGATGCTGCCGCTCGTGCCGTTAGGCGAGGGAAATTCTCCCTATAAGTCCCCCTCATGCTATGCAGGGGAAATGCTTTATATTGATTTGGATTTTTTAGTTCGGGACGGACTTTTGTGCGAAAGCGACCTTCAAAAATCGGATTTTCCCGAAAATGTTGACTTTGAGAGGGTTAGAAAATATAAATTGCCCCTTATTAAAAAAGCGACCGAGAATTTTGACGAAAATTGCGAAGATTATCGGGCATTTTTGCTTGATAATGAATATTGGCTTAACGATTATGCCGTTTTTATGACGGCTTTAGAGGTTTTTAAGACCGAGCTTTTAACCGAGTTGCCGCAGTATATTCTGGATAGAAGCGGCGAGGATTACGAAATTTTCTTAAATTTTAATAAGGATAAAATAAGGTTTTATAAAATTGCGCAGTATTTCTTTTATGCGCAGTATTTTGAGCTTAAACGCTATGCCGAGGAAAAAGGTGTTATGCTTGTCGGGGATATACCCTTTTATGTTTCGCCCGACAGTGCAGAGGTCTTTGCAAACAAGGAGGATTTTCTTGTTGATGACGGGTTTAAGCCGAAGCTTGTCGCCGGAGTTCCGCCCGATTATTTTTCGGCTACCGGTCAGCTTTGGGGCAACCCGATTTATAACTGGGAGCATCTTAAAGCCACCGATTATAAATGGTGGATAAACAGATTAAAGCATTATTTTTTGCTTTTTGATGTTGTTCGTGTTGACCATTTTCGCGCATTTGCCGATTATTATACCATTGAAGCGGATAAAACCGATGCTACCGAGGGCGAATGGAAATCAGGCGCCGGAATGGACTTTTGGGAAGAAGCGGCAAAGAATATACCCGAAATGCTCGTTATTGCCGAGGATTTAGGCGGCGAAACGGGACTTGTTAAAGAACTTATAAAGGAAACGGGATTTCCTAATATCAAGGTGTTGCAGTTTGCCTTTTCGGGTGACTCAAATAACCCTCATTTGCCCGAAAAATACCCCGAAAACTGCGTTTGCTATACGGGAACTCACGATAGCAACACCACGCTCGGATTTATAAAAAACGCCCTTCCTTACGAAAAGGAAATGATGGATAAGCTCTTCCCCGAAACCGAGGAGCTTAAAGCACCGCTGAATCTAATTAAGGGTGCTATGGAAAGCGCCGCCGATACGGTTATAATTCCCATTCAGGATTATCTTTTGCTTGACGAAAGCGCAAGAATGAATGTTCCGGGAATACCGAAGGGCAACTGGTCTTTCAGGGTGAAAAAGGACTATATAAGCGAAGAACTTAAAAGCAGAATATTGAGAATTGCAAGAAAATAATATTAAAGAGAGCCATCGGCTCTCTTTTTTGTCATTTTTTGTCCGATAAATTACTCTATTTACTTGAAAATAAAATATGTTTGTGATACAATAAACTGTGTATAATTTCAAAATTCTGTTTTGGAGGGAAAATATGGAAAAAGAGAGGATATTAACGCCGATAAAACGGATAAAAACGGGTATATCCCTGCCCCATTTTAAGGGCACTGCCGAAAAAGAAACGGTAGCGTTTTCTCCCGAAAAAGTTTTCATACCGGTAAGTATGCATATCGGCGCTCCTTGTGTTCCGACGGTCAATGTCGGTGACAGCGTTTTTGTAGGAACTGTTATCGCCGATAGCGAAGCGGCTGTTTCGGCGCCTATTCATTCCGGCGTTTCGGGAACCGTTACCGCAATTTCCAAAAAGGAAGTCGGCGGAAGGGCAACCGATATAATTGAAATTGAATCGGATAAAAAAATGGAAAAAGACCCGAATATCAAGCCGTTTTCCGTTAAAAATCAAGCCGATTTGATAGAAGCGGCAAAAAAATGCGGTCTTGTAGGTCTCGGCGGAGCCGGTTTTCCGACCCATATTAAACTTAATCCTCCTAATTCGGCAAAAATTGATACCCTTGTGGTGAATGCCGCCGAATGTGAGCCGTATATCACGGCGGATTACCGTGAATGTATGGAGAACTATAACGATGTTATAGAGGCAATTTATCTTATTAAGGATATTTTTAAGCTTGAAAAGGTTGTGATTTGCGTTGAGGCAAACAAGCCGAAGGCGATAAGCAAGTTATATGAAATTGCAACCGATAAGCGAGATAAAGACGATACGGTAAAGCTTATGAAGCTTCCGACAAAATATCCGCAGGGTGCGGAAAAGGTTATAATATATTCCGCAACCGGCAGAGTTCTTCCCGTCGGAAAACTTCCGAGCGATGTCGGATGTATTGTTATGAATGTTACAAGTTTGGGCACTCTTTACCGCTTTATAAAAACCGGTATGCCGCTTGTTTCAAAGAGAATAACATTTGAGGGAACTGCCGTTAAGGAGCCGAAAAATGTTATTGTCCCGATAGGCACAAAGATAACCGATGTTATTGATTTTTGCGGCGGTGTTGATGAAAATTACAGCAAAATCATAACCGGCGGCCCGATGATGGGAACTGCCGTTTTGGACGAGGATGCCGTTATTGAGAAAAGGACCAATGCGGTTTTAGTGCTTAACTCCGAAAAAGACGAGAAGTCAACCCCGTGTATCCGTTGCGGACGGTGCGCCAATAAATGCCCGATGGGACTTACTCCCGCAAAGGTTGAGGCGGCAAACCGCATAGGTGATACCGAAAGCTATGAAAAGCTTAATGTCAATCTTTGTATGGAGTGCGGAAGCTGTTCTTATGTTTGTCCTGCAAAACGACCGCTTACGCAGGTTATGAGGGTTGCAAAAGCTGAACTTAGGAGGAAAAAATAATGGGTAAAATGCTTAATGTTTCGTCCTCTCCGCATTTTCGCCACGGGGATACGACCTCCGGCATAATGCTTGATGTTATTATCGCTTTGCTTCCTGCGGCGATTTTCGGTTGCGTTTCCTTTGGTCTCTATTCCGCCGTTATTGTTTGCGTTTGTGTTGTTTCGGCGGTGCTTTTTGAATTTTTATGGAATATAATTCTTAAAAAACCCCAGTCGGTCGGAGATTTATCGGCGATTGTTACGGGACTTTTGCTCGGAATGAATTTGCCGCCGAAAACTCCGTTATGGATTGCCGCTATCGGCTCTCTTGCCGCAATAATTGTTGTTAAGCAGATGTTCGGCGGAATAGGTTTTAACTTTGTAAACCCCGCCATTGCCGCAAGAATTATCCTTCTTGTTTCGTTCCCGACCTTCCTTTCGGGCGCTAAAAACTACTGTCAGCCGTTTTCCTGCGATGCGGTAACGAGTGCTACACCTCTTGAAGCAATAAAGGCAGGCGGTGTTGACCCGTCAACCTTTGACCTTAAAGATTTGTTCTTCGGCAATATGTCGGGAGCAATTGGCGAGGTTTCGGCATTCCTTTTGTTAATCGGCGGACTTTATCTTATAATCCGAGGTGTAATAAAGCCGATTATTCCGCTTGCGTTTATCGGAACTACCGCTTTGTTTACATATCTGTTTATGGGCTTTGATTTTAAGGTAACCCTTGTTTATGTTCTTTCGGGCGGTCTTATTTTAGGCGCCGTATTTATGGCAACCGACTATGTAACAAGTCCGACAACCAATTTGGGAAAACTTATTTTCGGTATCGGTTGCGGCGCTATTACATTTGTTATAAGAAAGTTCGGCAGTTTGCCTGAGGGTGTTTCCTATTCAATTATTCTTATGAACATTTTAGTTCCTCATATTGATAAGCTTACCGCTAAAAAACCGTTTGGCTTTAAGGAGGTAAAAAACAATGAGTGATAACAAAAGTTTTTTCGCCTCAAATAAGCAGGTAATTATACCGACCGTTGTAATGCTTCTTATATGTATTGTTGTAACGGGTGCGCTTGCGGGAACAAACCTGCTTACAAAAACCAAGATAAAAGAAATAGAAAAAAGCCAAGAAAACGAATCTATGGCGGAGGTCTTAAAAGCCGATAGCTATAAAGAGGTTAAGGATAAGGACAAAACCTATAATATTGCAAAAAACGGTGATAAAACCGTAGGTTATATCTTTGTTACAACCGAAAAGGGTTACGGCGGCGAGGTCAAGGTTATGACCGGCATAAAGCCCGACGGAGAAATAAGTGCCGTAAAGGTGCTTGACGCAACTACCGAGACTCCGGGACTCGGTCAAAACACCGGCAAGGAAGAATGGTATAAGAAATATGGCGGCCTTTCGGCAAAGAGCGAAGTCAAGGTCGTTAAAAGCGGCGCTTCAAAAAAAGATAACAGTGTTGATGCCGTTACCGGCGCTACCATTTCTTCAAAGGCGGTAACCAAGGCAGTTAATAATGCGGTTGATTTGTATAACGAAATCGTAAAGAAAGGGGACGGCGCAAATGAATAAGAACTTAAAACATTTAACAAACGGTATTATTACCGAAAACCCGACTTTGCGACTTGTTCTCGGCACCTGTCCTACTCTTGCGGTTACAACTGCGGCGCTAAACGGTGTCGGAATGGGTATTGCCGCAACACTTGTGCTTGTATGCTCAAATGCCGCAATATCGCTTCTTCGTAATGTTATTCCCGATAAGGTTCGTATCCCTGCGTTTATCACCATTATCGCAGGTTTCGTAAGTGTTGTTCAAATGCTTGTTAAGGCATTTACTCCGAGCATTGATAAGGCGCTCGGCATCTATCTTCCCTTAATCGTTGTAAACTGTATTATATTGGCCCGTGCCGAAATGTTTGCCTCTAAAAACCCCGTTGTTCCGAGTATTCTTGACGGTCTCGGAATGGGAATCGGCTTTACCTGCACTCTTACCCTTATGGGTATGATAAGAGAGTTTTTCGGCAACGGCACTATATTTAATTTAGCCATTACCAAGGGACATATCGCCCCTATGATAATTTTCTTGCTCCCTCCCGGCGGATTTTTCGTTTTCGGTGTGCTTGTTGCGGCTTCTAACGCACTTGCAAAGAAAAACGGAAAGCCGGTTGTTGAAAATTTGGGTTGCGAAAATTGTCCCTCTAAAGCCGTTTGCGATAAAGCAAACGGTTGCCAACAAGAAAATGGAGGTAATAAATAATGAAAATTACACTTATTACTTCCATTCTTCTTGCCGGAATTTTGACCAACAATATGGTGCTTTCAAAATTCCTCGGTATTTGTCCGTTTTTAGGCGTTTCAACCAAGGTTAAAACCGCCCTTTCAATGAGTATTGCCGTAACGCTCGTTATGGTTATCTCCTCGGCGGTTACATGGCCTATCAACTATTATATTCTTAAACAGGAGTATAATTATCTGCAAACAATAGTGTTTATCCTTGTTATTGCCGCTATTGTTCAGCTTATTGAAATTTTCTTAAAGAAATATATTCCGCCTATTTATAAGGCACTGGGTATTTATCTTCCGCTTATTACTACCAACTGTGCGGTGCTCGGTATTACCCTTTTAAATGTTCAGAACGAATACGGTTTTGTTCCGTCACTCGTAAACGCTTTGGCGGCAGGTCTCGGCTTTATGCTTGCAATGGTTTTGTTTGCAGGTGTCCGTGAGCGACTTGAAACCGCCGATATCCCTGTATTTTTGAAGGGACTGCCGATAACGCTTATTGCGGCGGCGCTTGTTTCCCTTTCGTTCTTGGGATTTGCGGGAATAGGGGGTTAAGATATGTTTGGTGATATTATTTTCCCCGTTATTGTTGTGGCAATAATAGGTCTTGTTGCCGGTTTGGGTCTTGCCCTTGCCGCAAAGTTTATGGCTGTTCCCGTTGACGAAAAGCAGGAAAAAATAAGAGAGTGTCTGCCGGGTGCTAACTGCGGCGGCTGCGGATATTCGGGTTGCGACGGCTATGCCGAAGCGGTTGCAAAGGGTGAAGCCGAGCCGAATAAATGCGCTCCGGGCGGAAGCGCCGTTGCGGAACAGCTTGCCGAAATATTGGGTGTTACCGTTGATACAACGCCGAAGGTTGCATTTATTAAGTGTAAAGGCAACCGTGAATTAACCGTTTCAAAATACGGCTATGAGGGTATGATGTCATGCTCCGCCGCCAATCTTTTATACGGCGGTCCGCTTTCCTGCGAATACGGTTGTATCGGTTTCGGTGACTGCTATAAGGCGTGTCCCTTTGACGCAATAAAAATGGTTGATAATAAACCCGTTATCTGCGAAAACATCTGTGTCGGTTGCGGAAAATGTGTTGCAACCTGTCCTAAATCGGTTATTGAGCTTATCCCCAAGGGCGCAAAAATAAAGGTTTCCTGCAATAACAAGAAAAAAGGCGCCCCCGTTGTTAAAAACTGTAAGGCATCGTGTATTGCCTGCGGAATGTGCGAAAAGGCGTGTGAAAACGGCGCAATAAAGGTTACCGATAACCTTGCCGTTATTGACTATGACCTTTGCACCGCTTGCGGTAAATGTAAAGACGCCTGCAAGAGAAATGTTATTATCTGAAAAAGTAAAAATATTAAAACTCGGATAGCATCTGCTACCCGAGTTTTTTCGTTTTATTCTTATTTTTTTGTTACAAATGAAAAATCAATAAAACCGTCAGAGTTATCAAAGTTTATATTGCCAAGCGATTTACTGTAACAAATGTTGGTATTCTCAAAGCAAAGAGGTATTACCGTTTTCTTTGACAGAATTTGCTGTTGCGCTTTTACGGTGTCGGTATCCGCTTTTATGCCGAAGTTTGAAAGATACTCCGAAACATCGGTCCCTTTTGCTTCAACGGGGAACACCGAAAATTGAAGGTTTGCATTTTTAAGCTCGCCTTTTAGTTCTTCGGGGTGCTTTGCAGGCGAAATGTTAATGAAAGCGCATAGGTTCTGCTGATAATGACCTACAACGGTTTTAATTACCGAAAGCATACTCTCGTCATCGTAATAATAAAGGGTTGAAGCAGGAAATTGCTTATCGTCTGTATCACGAACGGCATCTGAAATTATATTTTTTGCGTTTTCAAGATTATAAGGCGTTATTCCGACACCGTTTGCTCTATTTCCGACATTAAGAGAACTCGGATAAACAGAGTCGGCATAAGAAAATCCCGAAGGTAAGGAAGAACTGTAAACATCCTTTGAAAGAGCGCTTAAAAATGCATTACGGACATTTTTTGAATAACATTTGCCAACCGTCATAAACCAACAAATATTTTGAACTGATTTAAGCTTTGCACCCGACTTTTTAACCGCTTTAACATCGTTATTATCAACAATGGCGCAGTCCACCGACTCTTTCTTAAACAGTGTTTCTATTTTTTCATCTTCAATGGAGGATATGAAAACACCGCCGTTTTTTTCTTTGAAATCGTCTTTATAGTCCTTTTTAAAGTATAGGCGGATACCAAATTCATCATGGTTCCATTTTGTAAGAACATATGAGCCGTTTGATATGATACATTCGTTATCTCTGCCGTATTTTCCCCTACATTCATTCAAAAAACTCTCGTTGCAGGGAGCGCAAACGGGGGTGGTAAGCGTTTCCAAGAAAAGCGGGTCGTCTTTCTGAAGCGTTATGGTAAGCTGCGTTTCGCTACTTGCCTTAACTCCTAAACTTGAAACATTTCCTCCGCTTAAAACGGCAGGGGCATTTTTAATATTGCGAAGTCGGTTTGCAAACGGTGCATTTAAGTTCTTTGAAACGGCTCGTTTGAGTCCGTATTCAAAGTCATAGGCGGTAACGCTGTCGCCGTTTGACCATTTTAAGCCGTCACGCAAATTAAATGTATAGGTAAGTCCGCTTTTAGAGTATGATTTTGCGGCACCCTCAACAATTTCGCCCTTTTCGTTTTTGCGAAGAAGACCCTCGTAAATATTCCTGCAAATCATTAACTCCTCATCGGTTTCGGCGAGCTGAGGGTCAAGGGTTGAGGGCTTATTGTTTATATTAACATATATTATTTCCTTCGGTGCGCTTTTGCAACCCGATAAAACGGGCAAGATAAGGCAAAAGCAAAGGAAAAAACATATTATTCTTTTGAAATTCAAAATTTTTCCCCTTTTCAAAGAAGATTAAAGGCCCTGCATAAATGAGAACATTGCACGGTAGCACATATAAACATCAAGCTTTGCGGTTGTTTCAAACGGCGAATGCATAGAAAGAACGGGAACACCCAAATCAACAACATCAACGCCCTTGTTTGCAATATAAACGGCAACCGTTCCGCCGCCGCCGACATCAACCTTTCCGAGCTCGCCCGACTGCCAGATAATATCGTTCTCGTCAAGCATTTTGCGAATACTTGCCATATATTCGGCGCAAGCATCCGAAGTTCCGGATTTTCCTCTTGAGCCGGTGTATTTTGTTACAACAACACCGTAGTTAAGCAAGCTTGCGTTTCTTTTTTCAAAAACATCCTGGAATGTCGGGTCCATACCTGCATTAACATCGGCGGAAAGGCAACGGGAATTTCTGAGTGCTACCGTAGTATCACCGCCCTGCATTTTGGTAAGGTCGCCGATTATATGAACTAAAAAGTCGGATTCAAGACCGGTATTGCCGCAGGAGCCGATTTCTTCCTTGTCGGTAAGAATGGCAACGGCGGTTTTTTCGGGGTCTTTGATATTCAAAATTGCGGTAAGAGCAGGATAGGCGCATACTCTGTCATCGTGACCATAACCGCCGATAAGCGAACGGTCAAAACCTAAATCGCACGCCTTAAACGCCGGAACAACCTCAAGCTCGGCTGACAAAAAATCCGATTCGGTAATTCCGTATTTTTCGTTAAGCATTTTAAGGATATTAAGCTTAACAAGTTCGCTTCCCTCATCATCCTTAAAGGGACGGCTTCCGATAAGAACATTAAGCTCTTCGCCCTTAATTCCCTGCGGCAGGGTGCGTTTGTTTTGCTCGTGAGCAAGGTGCGGTAAAAGGTCGTTTACAACAAATTTCGGGTCATTATCGTCCTCGCCGACATTGACCTCTTTAACCGTTCCGTCCTTTAAGATAAAAACACCGTGAAGTGCAAGGGGAACGGCAGGCCACTGATATTTTCTTATTCCGCCGTAATAATGGGTTTTGAAAAGTCCTAATTCAAGTTCTTCGTAAAGCGGATTCGGTTTAAGGTCAAGACGGGGAGAATCAATATGAGCGGCGGTAATATTAACACCGTTTTCGCAGTCACTTTTACCGATAACGGCGAAAGCAACGGTTTTTCCTCTGTTATTAAAGTAAACCTTATCGCCGGCATTATATTTTTTGCCCTGCTCAAAGGGAATAAAGCCCTGCTTTTCGGCAAGATTTACGGCAACCTTTACCGCTTCTCTTTCGGTTTTTGCCGAGTTGATAAAATCCTTATAACCCTCGCAGTAGGACTGCGCCTTTTCGTATTCCTCATCGCTTATGCGAAGAAGTCCGTTTTTTCTTTCGGCAAACAGTTTCTTTTTAAGTTCTTTTGCGTTCATTTTTTATTCCTCCGTATATTTTTTGAAAATGTATGTCATTTCTTTAATATATTTTTCCATATCGGCGTTGTTATAAACAACATAATCGGCTCGTTGCTTATAGTATTCGTCCGGTTTTCCTGCGTTTACACGGATAAGAGCATTTTCGTAGGATAATCTGTCCCTTTCAATTATCCGTCTTATTCTGTCCTCTTTGTCGGCTAAAACCGCAACCGTAACATCGCAGATTTCGTTTAGTCCGCTTTCAAAAAGGGTAGGCGCATCAAGTAAAATGCTTTCGTCTTTTAGCTCCGCCATAACAAGCTTTTTTATATGCGGAAATACGGTTTTGTTAAGAAGCTCGGTATTTTCCTTTGAAGAAAATGCCCGTTTTGCAAGCTCTCGTCTATTAAGTGCGCCGTCCTTTTTAAGTATTCCCGAAGAAAAGGCGCTAACCAAATCCTCTAAACCCTTTGAGCCCTTTTTAACGGCTTTTCGGGCAATTTTATCGCAGTCAACAACCTTTAAATCATAGTTTTTTGCAAGTAAAGCGGCGCTGCTTTTTCCCGAGCCGGTAGGTCCTGTCAGTCCGATAATCTTTTTCATAATTCTATCACCCTGAATGCCGCCGCCCTTATAAGTCGGTTATAAACCGCAAGACCGACACCCGATTTTGACGGGGCGTGAATATAAACCTCGCTTACTCCGAAACTATCAACATTACGCAAAGCGGCGAAAACATTTTTTGCAAGGGTTTTTTCGTCGGCTTTTGTTCCGTATGCCAAAGCTTTTACGGTAATAAGCGGTAAATCCTCATTAAAACAAAGGGCAAGAGCATTTTCTTTTTCGTTTACGAATTTTGCATAGTTTTCACTGTCGCCCTCAACAAGAAAAGCATCGGTTTTCGGAGCATAGTGCTTATATTTCATACCGGGGGAGGCAACCTTTGCGTCCTTTTCGGGCTCTTTTAGTATTGCCTTATCAACCTCAATATCGGGCAAAACCGTTTTTAGTTCTTCAAGGGTAACGGCGCCCGGACGAAGCAAACGGGGCTTACTGCCAAAAAGCGCAACTACGGTAGATTCAACGCCTACTTCGCAGTCATTTCCCATAACAATTGCATCAATTTTGCCGTCTAAATCTTTAAGACAGTGCTTATATGTTGTAGGGCTCGGCGCTCCCGAAATATTAGCCGACGGAGCGGCAAGCGGAAGCCCCGAACAGTCAATTATATCCCGAATTGATTTTTCATACGGCATTCGGACGGCTACCGTATCAAGCCCTGCGCTGACACTTTTTGCCACCTTATCGGTTTTTTTAAGCACCATCGTAAGAGGTCCCGGCCAAAACTTTTCGGCGCATTTATAGGCACATTCAGGTATATCTTTTGCAACAACTTTTAACATATCCATATTGCTTATATGAACAATTAAAGGGTTGTCCTGCGGTCTGCCCTTTGCGGTAAATACCTTTTTTATTGCGCCGTCGGAATAGGCGGAGGCGGCAAGACCGTAAACAGTTTCGGTAGGAAGCGCAACAATGCCATCGGCAATAAGTATCGCCGATGCTTCTTTTACGGCGCTTTCATAGTCGCCCGATAAAATGTCAAACCTTTTTGTTTCCAAATTTTTCAAGTCCTTAACTGTTTTGTTCTTTGAGTGCCTCTGTGCGATAATATGTGATAAGTCCGTCAATAATCTCGTCAATATCGCCGTTCATTATTGACTCTAATTTATAAAGGGTAAGACCTATTCTATGGTCGGTCATTCGTCCTTGTGGGAAGTTATAAGTTCTTATTCTTTCGCTTCTGTCGCCCGAGCCGACCTGCGATTTTCTGTCGGAGGCAATTGAATCGTCATGCTCCTTCTTTGCGGCATCGTAAAGTCGGGCTTTGAGAACACGAAGCGCTTTATCTTTATTCTTATACTGACTTCTTTCGTCCTGACATTCAACAACCGTTCCCGTCGGGATATGGGTAATACGAATGGCAGATGAGGTCTTATTTATATGCTGTCCGCCTGCACCCGAAGAACGGAATGTATCAATTTTCAGGTCGGCAGGGTTAATATCAATTTGGACATCGTCGGCTTCGGGCATAACAACAACCGTTACCGCCGAGGTATGAATACGCCCCTGCGTTTCGGTATCGGGAACACGCTGAACACGGTGAACTCCGCTTTCATACTTAAAACGGGAATATGCGCCGTTACCCTCAACCATAAAGCAGATTTCCTTGTAACCGCCAAGCTCGGTTTCATTTTCGTTTGTTATATCAATATTGAAATTATGCGTTTGGGCATACATTGAATACATTCTGAAAAGAGAAGCGGCAAAAAGCGCCGATTCTTCTCCGCCCGTTCCGGCACGGATTTCAACAATAACATTTTTAGAGTCATTCGGGTCTTTCGGCAAAAGAAGAATTTTTAATTCCTCGTTGGTTTTTTCAATTCTTTCCTTTGCGTCTTTAAGCTCTTCCTCGGCAAGCTCCTTAAATTCCTTGTCAATACCGCTGTCGCCTAAAAGTTCAAGCGCCTCTTTTTCGTCGGAAATTGCCTTTTTATATTCACGGAACTTTTCAACAATAGGTGAAAGTTCGCTATGCTCTTTCATAAGCTTTGTAAAATATTCGGTATTGCTTACAACCTCGGGCCTTGTAAGCTCAACACCGATTTGCTCAAAGCGGCTTTCAACCGCCGAAAGTTTATCTATCATAGGGTTTCTCCGTCTCTTATTATCTTCTTAATGCCTTTTTCAACCTTTTTTCTCGGAAGCATAATTTCCCTCTTGCATTTATCGCAGGAAATACGAAAATCCATACCGATACGAAGAACGGTAAAGATATTATTTCCGCAGGGATGCACCTTTTTCATAACAAGTTTATCACCGATACGAATATCCGTAATACTCACTCCAAAAAAATAATAATATTCTATCATATAGTATAATATAATTCATAAATAAAATCAATATTTAGTTGAATATTTACGGCGTCGGTGGTATTATTTAGGTATGAAAACTTGTAGGAGGAACAGTATGTCGGCAGTAAAAATACTTCATTGTGCAGACCTGCATATCGGCGCCAACGAGTCGTTTTTGGGCGAAAAAGCGGCGGCAAGACGAATAGAAGCTCTTATGACCTTTGAAAGAATTGTTGATTTGGCAACCGAAAACGGCGTTAAGTTAGTGCTTATATCGGGAGATTTATTTGACTCCTTAAAAATAGAAAATATATTTGTAAAAAGGGTTATTGAAAAGGTTGAAAGCAGTAAGGACATTACCTTTGTTTACTGCGCCGGAAACCATGACCCATTAAACTATAATTCTCCGTTTTTTGATGCAAAACTCCCCGAAAACTTTAAGGTTTTGCCGACTAATGATTCGGTAATTGAGGTTTTTGAGGGTGTTAAGGTTTACGGCAGGTCATTTGCCGAGGTTTTGGATGACGGCGAGGAAAGATTTTCGCTTGAGCCGCAGGAAAACTGCATCAATAGTATGTGTATTCACGGGGAATACGGCTTCGGCTCGGCGCAAAACCCGATTTCAAACGACTTTGTAATAAACAGTAATATGGACTATATTGCGCTCGGCCATGTTCATCAAAGAAGTGAGCCGAAGAAGGTCGGAAATACATATATTGCCGACTGCGGATGCCCCGAGGGACTCGGCTTTGACGAGCTCGGAGAAAAGGGCGTTTATATCGGCGAAATTGATAAAAACCGTTGCGATTTGCAGTTTTATAAAACCTCAAAAAGAATGCATATCACAGAAAATATTGATGTTTCAGACCTAAACGGAAATATGGAAATTTCCGAGAAAATTTTATCGGTATTAAAGGATAAATACGGCGAGGAATTTTCCGAAAATCTTTATAAAATCGTGCTTACCGGCGAGGTTTCGGAGGAACTTAAAATCAACACCACCGAACTTGCAAAGCGAATAGGCGAGGTAACATATTTTGCAAAGGTAAAGGATAAAACGAGCTTAAAATTCAATCTTGACCTAATTAAAAACGAGATGTCCTTAAAGGGAATTTTCGTCAGTAAAATGCTTGAAAAAATGGAGAACGAACCCGAAAATAAGGAACGGCTCCAATCGGCGCTTAAAATAGGGCTTAAAGCATTTTCGGGGGAGGTGCCGACCTATGAAGATTAAGGAAATTTATATAAAGGGCTTCGGCGGGCTGAAAGATTACACCCTCAAATTAGAGGACGGCTTTAATGTTATTTTCGGCGAAAACGAAGAGGGAAAAACAACCGTTATGACCTTTATTAAATCGGTTTTTTACGGAACGGGAAATAAGTCAAAAAACATTCGTGCGAAATATACCCCAATGGACGGCGGTCAGATGGCAGGGCGAATTACCTTCTGCCAAAACGGAACTGATTACATAATAGAACGGCAGTTTTTAAGGTCGGATGCCACCGATAAAATAACCCTTATAAATTTGGATTCGGGCGAAAGCCACACCGAAACAAACGAAATAGGCAAGCGCATTTTCGGAATGGGTGTTGAAGCGTTCGCAAAGAGTATGTTTATCGGCGCCGAAAGAAATTATCAAAGTGACGATGTTGCGCAGGGCGAGCTCAATGCCCGTCTTTCCTCGGTTGCTCTTACAGGGGACGAGGATACCTCTTTTGAAAGAATAGAAAAGGGGATAATTTCCGCCAAAGAAAAAGTGCTTTCAAAGACCGAAAGGGCGGGGGCGCTTTCGGTTTGCCGAAAGGAATATAAGGAGCTTGAAGAACGGCTTTTTAAGGCAAATGAGGACGCAAAACGAAAAATAGAATTAAACGAAGCCGCCAAAAAAACCCTTAAAGAAATGGAAACCGTTGCCAAAAAGCAGGCGGCTGTTAAAGGACTTCTTGAACGCAAAGAGGATATAAAAAACACCGAAAAATTAAAGAAATATCTTAAATATAAAGAGGAGCTTGACGAGCTTAATAAAACCTTAACTTTGCCCGACGGAACGATAGTTGACTCGGCTTTTGTTTCAAAGATAAAGTTCTGCAAGGCGAAGCTTGACCCTCAAAAAGAGTTGGTTGAAACCTTAAAAACGGAACTTGATAACCTTAAAAATGCCGAAGAAATGGCGCAAAATATGTCGGCTGCCGAAGCGCAGGAAAGTATGGAAAAAATAACCGCCGAAATAGATAATTTGCAAAACAAGAAGAATGTTCTTGAAGAAGAAATCGGCAAGGAAAGCCAAAAGTTAAGTGATAAAAACGAGGCGCTTAATATCGCAAAGGATAAAAAGAAACCCTTTAATCCCGTTTTCCTGATAATCGGTATTTTGGCGGTTTTGGCAGGAGCGGTATGCGGTTTTGCGATTAAAAATTATTTGTTCGCTTTGGCTGTTGTCGGAGTTGTATTTTTAATTCTTTCGTTTATAATAAAGCCGAAAAACGAGGGCGAATGTCTTAAAATCCAGTCGGAAATCGGTGATATTAAAACAACCGTTGCTTCTAAAAAGGACGAGCAGGCGGAGGTTATCCGTCAAATTGCGGTAAAGACCGGCGAAATGGCGACCCTTTCGGCAATTATTACCGCCGACAATAGCGTGAAGGAAAAAAGAAAGCAGGATATTGCCGCAAAAACCGAACAACTTCAAACGGCAACCGAGAAATTAAGCAACTGCCAAAAGGAGTTTGGCGAGGCGCTCGGCGGTTTGGAGCTTGACGAAGAAACGCTTTCAAGAATTGAGGAAAATGCGGAAAAGCAAAAGGATATAAAGTATAATCTTAACTATATCGCCAAGGATTTGGGCGGAATTTCCTATGAGGAAGCCGCCAAAAAACTTGAACTTTGCGATAATAACGAGGAACTTTCAAATATTGACTTTGATAAGGTTGAGGCAGAGGCGGAAAATCTGAATGTTCGTGCTATGGAGCTTCTGGAACAAAAATCGGCACTTGAAACCGAGCTTTTAACATCGTTTAAGCATAGCGAACAACCCGAAATCATAGAACGGGAAATGAAAGCACTTAAAGAAACGATTATCGGTATGGAAAACTTTGTTTCTGATTGCGAAACCTGCCTTTCGGTGTTAAATGAAAGCTTTATGAGTGTCCGTAAGGGTTACGGCAGCGAGTTAAACAGCGAAACCCTTAAAATTTTTGAAAAACTGACAAACGGAAAATATAAAACCGTTTCGGTTGATAAGTCGCTTGAAATGCTTGTTGAAAAGACCGACGGCTTCGGACTTTTTGCCACCGATTATTTAAGCACGGGCACTGAGGACCAAGCGTTTTTGGCACTTCGTCTTGCTATTTGTTCGCTTATTTCCGATAAAGAAAAATACCCTGTATTTCTTGACGATGCCCTCTCAAATTATGACGATGTCCGAACAAAAACCGCCCTTCAATTTTTAAGAGATTTCGCAAAATCGGGACAGATTTTGCTCTTTACCTGCCACGGCGCCGTTCTTGAAACCGCAAAGGATTTATCGGTTGAATGTAAGATGCTTAAATAAAATGTATAACAAATAATTTAAGCGGCTTTAAACTGCCGAAAATTTAATATTTATATCCATAAAAGCCCTTGATTTTCAAGGGCTTCTCGTATATAATAATATAAATAATATAAATATATAATATATTTCGTATCAGCAACGAAAAAGGGGCTTTTTTATGCTTAAAACAAAACCTGCCGTTTTTGCCGTAGGGAATGAATATCAAATAATGGTGCCGGTAACCTGTCCCTCGCTTTTCTGGGTGAAAATCGGAGATAAATGCTTTTATGATGAGCAAAACGGAATAATGCGCTCCATAACAACCGTTCACCGTGTTTGCGTTCCTATGGAAATTCTTGATAACGCCGGCGGTTATACCGTTTGCGAAAAGGAAATCATTGAGCGAAAGCCCTATTTCCCGACAACGAAAGAAACGGTTGAAACCGCATTTAAGTTTTATCCCGTTACCGATAAAAAGAGCATAAAGGCATATCATATCGCCGATGCTCACAGCTTGGTTGACCCGGTTGTATCTGCCGCAAAGGTTTACGGCGATTTTGATTTTGTTATAATGAACGGCGATATTCCGAATCATTGCGGCGAACTTGAATTTCTCCTTACCGTATATGAAATTGCCGATAAGGTAACCGGCGGCGAAAAGCCGATAGTTTTCGCAAGGGGCAACCACGACCTAAGGGGCTTTTATGCCGAAAAAATGGCGGAATATACCCCGAGCCAAAACCTTAATACATACTATACCTTCCGCTTGGGCCCTATTTGGGGAATCGTTCTTGACTGCGGCGAGGATAAGGAAGATTCTCACGAGGAATACGGGTTTACCGTTGCCTGCCATCCGTTCAGAGTAAGGCAAACCGAGTTTATAAAAAAGGTTATTGAAAAGAGTAAAGACGAATATGAAGCCGACGGCGTTAAATTAAAACTTGTAGTTTCGCATAACCCGTTTACATATCTTCAAGAGCCGCCGTTTGATATTGAAAAAGAGATTTTCGGCGAATGGGCGAAGCTCCTTAAAGAAAATGTTAAACCCGATTTAATGATAAGCGGTCATGTTCACGGTGTTTTCTTCAAAAATCCGGGTGATGACTTTGACCATTTGGGTCAACCTTGTCCGCTTGTTATTGCTTCCGATGTTAAAAGAGCGGAAAATTATTATGTCGGTGCCGGAATTGAGTTTTGCGAAAACGAAACAAATGTTACTGTAACAAACAGCGAGGGAAAAACCCTCCAAAAGCGAAAAATATAACCGAAGGAGAAGCATTATGGAGAAAAAAGTTGGTATTTCAATAGGTGCTTTGCAGAGAATTTACGGCGATGAAAAAGCGCTTGAGCTAACCGCAAAAATGGGCGCCGATTCCGCCGATTTCACCCTTGAATTTGACGATAGAAACGATTATCGCAACAAGGACAGCGTTTATGCTTTGGGCGAGGACGCAATTATTGAATATTACGGCAAACTTAAAGAAAAAGCCGATTCGTTAGGTATTATAATCGGTCAGACGCACGGAAAAATGCCCGGCTTTCGCAATATAAAGGAAGAGGACGATGCTTTGGTTGAAAATACCCGTCTTGACCTTATCGCAACAAAGGCGCTCGGCTCTCCCGTTTGCGTTATACATAATGCAACCTCTATATTTTTAGGCGCAAACCCCGATAGAGATTTGATGCAAAAATTAAGTCTTGCTATGTTTTCAAGAATGCTTCCCTTTGCAAAAGAGCAAAATGTAAAAATCGCAACCGAAACCTTCGGCGATGCCGTTCGCTTTAATTCGGTTGACTTTTTCGGTGATATAGACGAATTTATGACCGCCTACAATAATGTAAAGGCATTAGGCGAACTCGGTAATTACTTTACCGCCTGCGCCGATACGGGTCATTCAAACAAGGCGATGCGTTACGGCAACCCGACCCCTGCCGATGTCATAAGAAGAATAGGCAGCGAGGTTACGGTTTTGCATCTTAACGATAACGATACCTTTACCGACCAGCATAAAATCCCGAAAACCGGAACTATTGATTTTGACGATGTATTTTCGGCGCTTGACGAAATCGGATATTCGGGTATTTACAATATGGAATGTAATTTAAACCATTTCGGCAAAAATTTTCAATATGAAGAAGCGGAATTTGCCGTTAAGGTAATGAAAAACATATTAAAGGAAAGATACGGTAACTAAAAATGCAAAACTTTGAAAAACAAATTGACGAAATTCTTGCAAAACTGACCTTGCGAGAAAAAATCGGACAGTTAAATCAGCAGGAAACACCCGTTGCCGCAAATGCCGAAGCGTTTAAGGAGCAGGTAAGAAAAGGCGAGATAGGTTCAATTCTTATGTCGGTCGGCGCAACCGCCGGTAACGACGCTCAGGGAACTATCAGTGTTGATTTTTATAACGAGCTTCAAAAAATTGCCGTTGAGGAAAGCCCTTCGGGAATTCCGATTTTGTTCGGCAGAGATGTTATCCACGGTCATAAGACCGTTTTCCCGATACCCCTTGCCATGACCGCTTCCTTTAATGAAGAGCTTGTCAGTAAAAGCTATTCGGATATTGCAAAAGAGGCATCAAACGATAGTGTTCATTGGACATTTACCCCGATGCTTGACAGGTCGGTTGACCCCCGTTGGGGCAGAATTATTGAGGGACCGGGCGAGGACCCGTATTTAGGAAGTGCGGTTGCCCGTGCCGTTGTTAAGGGACTTCAGGGCGAAAATCCGAGCGAAGACGGAAAAATGCTTGCTTGCGCTAAACACTATATCGGTTACGGCGCAAGTGAATCGGGCATTGATTATCACCGCACGGAGATTTCCGATTATACCCTTAATAACTATTATCTTCCTGCCTTTAAGAGCGCTATTGATGCAGGTTGTATGACCGTTATGTCGTCCTTTAACGATGTCAGCGGTCAACCCGTTACTTCAAGTAAGCCTTACTTAACCGAGATTTTAAGAGACCGCCTTAATTTTAACGGCTTCGTTGTTTCCGATTATGATGCCGTTGCTCAACTTATCCGTCAGGGTGTTGCCGGAAACGATGCCGATTGCGCAAAGATGTCAATAAATGCCGGTCTTGATATGGATATGCATGATAAACTCTATCTTGATAATCTTGAAAACTTGGTAAAAGAGGGCAAAGTTACTGTTGATACGATAGACGAGGCAGTCCGCAGAGTTTTAAGGGTTAAATTCATAAAGGGACTTTTTGATAACCCATATTGCGATAAAAAAGAAATTGATATAGAAAAGCATAGAGCCGATGCAAGAGAAATGGCGGCAGAATCGGCAGTTTTACTTAAAAATAACGGCGTTTTGCCTATTGATAAGTCGGAAAGTGTTGCACTGTTAGGACCGTTTATTTACGAAAGAAGAACTCTGCTCGGCAGTTGGATGCTTGACGGCTCGGCAGAGGAAACGCCGAATATTTACGAGGCAATAAAAGCAAAATCAAAAGGAAGCATAGAAGCGGTCAACGGTGTTGACCTTTCTTGGGACAGCGCTGTAAAATGGGCAAACCTTTGCGATGTAACGGTGCTTTGCTTGGGCGAAAGCTGGACTTCAACCGGTGAGCACAGAGCCGTTTCAAATATTTCCCTTTCTTCCGACCAGTTGGACCTTATAAAGAGGGCAAGAGCGGCAGGCAAAAAGGTTGTCGGTGTTCTTTTCTGCGGAAGACCCGTTGAAATGGAGGGCGTTGCCGATAATTTAGACGCCTTAATCTATGCTTGGCACGGCGGCAGCGAGGTTGCAAATGCCGTTGCGGATATTATTTACGGCGATACCGTTCCTTCGGGTAAGCTTCCTATGACAATTCCCCGTAAAGCTACGCATATTCCGATTTACTATAATATTACTTCAAGCGGCAGACCGGTTAATAACTATTACGGCGAAAATGCCGGAGAATGTTATGTTGACAGTATTCCGACACCGTATTATCCCTTTGGTTACGGTCTTTCATATACGGAATTTAAGTATTCGGATATTGAGTGTAAAAACAGCGAACTTCCGCTTGACGATATTAAAAACGGCAAGGGCTTTACCCTTTGCGTTGATGTTGAGAATATCGGCAAATTTGACGGCAAAGAGGTTGTTGAACTTTATATTCACGATAATCTTGCTTCAATGATGCGCCCGATTAAAGAGCTTAAAGGTTTCAAGAAGGTTTTGATTAAAAAAGGCGAAACCGCAAAAGTTGAGTTTAGTTTAGGATATAACGAATTGGGATTTTACCTTGCAAACGGCGATTATGTTGTTGAGCCGGGCGAATTTACGGTATATATCGGCGAAAACTCTTTGACCGAGAGAAAAATAACCATTAAAATCAAAGGATAATTTTGAGGTATTAAAAATGCGAGTTTACGAAAATCCGGAAATCACAAGCAAAAACAGAAGAGCGGCAAAAAGCTTTTATATTCCGACGGGAAAATCGGAATATACTCTGCTTAACGGCATTTGGGATTTTGCCTATTTTGAAAAGGAAATTGATATTCCGAAAGAAATTAAAGAATGGGACAGGATAAATGTTCCGTCCTGTTGGCAGTTAGAGGGATATGCTAATCCTAATTATTCAAACATAAACTATGTTTTTCCCGTTGACTGTCCCTATGTTCCCGATGAAAACCCCTGCGGTTTTTATAAGAGAACGGTGGATATCGGCAAAAAATGGGGAAAGATTTATATCTGCTTTGAGGGTATTGCTTCCTGCGGATTTCTTTATGTCAACGGCAAGGAGGTCGGCTTTACCGAGGGCAGCCATTTAAGAAGCGAGTTTGATATAACCGACTATGTAACGGAAGGCGAAAACGAAATTGTCGTTAAGGTTATGAAATGGTGTGTCGGCAGTTATCTTGAAAGTCAGGACCAGTTCAGATATAACGGCATTTTCAGAGATGTTTATATGCTTCAAAGACCGATAGGCCATATTGAAGATGTTGAGATTATCCCGAATAGAAAATTCTTTGATATAAAACTTAACGGCAAGGCAAATGTTAAAATTTTTGACGGCGAAAAAGAGCTTTTATGCGCCGAAATGGAAAATGAGTTTTCGTATTCTCCCGAAAACCCTGTCCTTTGGAATGCCGAAAAGCCGTATCTTTATACTGTTGTTTTAGAGCGTGACGGCGAGATTTTAACCTTTAAGTCGGGACTTCGTGATATTAAAATTTCAAAAAATTACGAGCTTTTAATTAACGGTGTTTCGGTTAAGCTTTTGGGTGTTAATCACCATGATACGAGCAAATTCCGCGGCTGGTGTCAGACAAAGGATGAGATTAAAAAAGATTTGGAGTTAATGAAAGAATTAAATATTAACTGCATCAGAACTTCTCATTATCCCCCAGTTCCGCAATTTATTGAGATGTGCGACGAAATGGGATTTTATGTAATTTGCGAAACCGATATTGAAACCCACGGATTTGCAAGAAGAACTGCCGGCGGTAACGGTTATGATGTTTATTCAAATGACTGGCCCTGTTCAAGAAAGGACTTTGAAAACGAGCATATTGACCGTATGAAGCGCATGGTTGAAGCATATAAAAACTGCCCGTCTGTTATTATGTGGTCAACCGGTAACGAAAGCGCTCACGGTGTAAACCATGTCAAGATGATAGAGTGGACAAAGAATAGGGATAACACCCGTCTTATCCACTGTGAAGACGCTTGCAGTAAGGGTCAGTTCCATAACAGCGATGTTTATTCAAGAATGTATCTTTCTTTCTCCGATTTAGAAGATAAGGCACTTCAAAACGATACCTGTATGCCGGTTTTCCTTTGCGAATATTCTCATGCTATGGGTAACGGCCCCGGCGATGTTAAGGATTATTGCGATTTGTTCTTTAAATATCCGAAACTAATCGGCGGTTGTATTTGGGAATGGGCCGACCATGTTGTAACGGTTGACGGCGTTCAAAAATACGGCGGCGATTTTGAGGGCGAGCTTACAAATGACGGAAACTTCTGCTGCGACGGTCTTGTTTTTGCCGACCGCTCATTTAAGGCAGGTTCTTTGGAGGCAAAAGCCGCTTATCAGCCGATAGGCACAACCTTTGAAAACGGAATTTTAACTGTTTTTAACCGTTTAAGCTTTACAAATTTAAGTGAATATAAACTTAATTTGGAAATAAAGGTTGACGGCGAGGTTATTTCTTCAAAATCGGCGGAAATTGATGTAGCCCCCTTAACCGAAACGAAAATCCCCGTTTCTTATGAAACAAAGGACTGTAAGTTGGGCGCATATCTTTATATAACCCTTACAAAAGGCGAAAAATGCGTTGCAAATGTTCAGTATGAGTTGCCGTCAAATATTATTTCTGAGGAAAACAGCGGCGATTTAGCGGCTTTGACCGAGGACGAATACAACATTTATGCCAACGGTAAAAACTTTAACTATACATTTTCAAAATTCTACGGCGGATTTACAAGTATGGTTGTTGACGGCTTGGAGCAGCTTTCGGATAAGACAAAATTATCCCTTTTCAGAGCCCCGACCGATAACGACAGGAACATCATTTACAAATGGGCAAATATGAACATTTGGGAGGGCGAAAACCTTGATGTTTCCTTTAATAAGGTTTATGAAAGCAAAATAGAAAACGGCGAAATCGTAACCAAAGCTTCGGTTTCGGGAATTTCAAGAGAGCCCGTTTTCCGCTATGAATATACCCTTAAAATTTACGAAAACGGTCAGATTGATGTTTCGCTTTCGGGCAAAGTCAGAGAGGGCGCCGTTTATCTTCCCCGACTCGGCTTTGAGTTCCCTCTCAACCAAAATTCAAGGGATTTTGAATATTTCGGAATGGGACCCTATGAAAACGATATTGATATGCACCATGCTTCAAGGGTTGACAGATTTGTAAGCCATGCCGAAAACGAATATGTAAACTATGTTCGTCCCCAAGAGCATGGTAATCATATTGATACAAAGGAACTTAAAATCGGAAAATTCACCTTTACTTCAAACGATAAATTCAGTTTTAATGTTTCGGAATACAGTATTGAAAATCTATACAAAGCCGAGCATACAAACGAGCTTTTTAAGGACGGAAAAATCCATCTTCGGATAGATTATAAGGTTTCGGGAATCGGCTCTAATTCCTGCGGACCGAAATTAAAGGATAAGTATCAGTTAAACGAAAAGGATATTGAATTTAAGTTTTCAATTAAAATATAAAAAGCTTCAAGGTGAAAAATAATGGGGAAGAGTTTAGACAAGAGCAGTAATAAGTTTCAGTATTTTTCAATGTTTCTTTGCTGGTTTGCGTATGTTTCGGCGTATTTCGGAAGATACAGTTACAGCGCAAATATCGCAATGTTTGAAAAAAACTACGGCGGAGTTTCGCATACGCACGCCGAAGCAGGACTTGTTATGACATTTTTTGCGGCGGCATACGGTATAGGACAGCTTTTTCACGGAGTTTTTTGCAAGTATTATCCGAGAAGATATGTTGTGTCAATAGCGCTTTTGGTTGCGGCAATTTCGGATATTTTGGTATTTGTCGGAGTTCCGTTCGCCGTTATTAAATATCTGTGGCTTCTAAATGCCGTTTGTCAGGCGGTTTTATGGCCTATGCTTTTGCAGATTATTAGCGAAAATGTCGGAACAAAGCTTATGAAATCGGCAATACTTGTTATGAGCACGACTACCTCTTTCGGAACATTCTGTATTTACGGAATGAGCGCCGCTTTTGCGAAAACAAATTATTTGCTTACATTTCTTGTAGGCAGTTTTGTTCTTATTACCGCCGCTATAGTATGGTTTATATTCTATAAGCCGGGCGCATACATAAGAATAAACTTTAAAGAGCATAAGGAAAGCAGGCAAACAAAAAGAACAAGTGTTGTCGGCACATTTATTATTACCGTAGTTTTGCTTATTTTTTGCAGTATCGTTACAAACTTCAATAAGGACGGACTTCAAACATGGGTGCCGGTTATTCTTAAAAACATCAACAAGAATTTATCCGACGGTTTTTCAATTCTTTTATCCCTTGTTTTGCCGCTTTTCGGTATTTTCGGCGCTACGGTTGCGGTATTTATAAACAAAAAGATAAAGCCCGTTGTTTTGCTTGTAATGTTCTTTATGGTATTTACGGGAGTGTTTAACTTCCTTGTTATTATGTTCCAAAAAAATATGTGGGTTGTTGTTTTCTGCTTCGGCATACTTGAGCTTTGTCTGCACGGTGTTGCAAACGCCGTTGTAAGTATCTTCCCGCTTGCAATGAGGGATAAAATGAGCCCGGGTGCTCTTGCCGGAATACTGAACGGAAGCGGATATTTAGGCAGTGCTTTAAGCTCTTGGGGGCTCGGTAAAATCGCCGATGTAACGGGCGGCTGGAATGCCGTTTTCTCAACACTTTTAGGCACGGTTGTAGCCATTCTTATCTTCGGCGGACTTTATATTGTTGCTTCTACAAGGAATAAAGAGCTTATGGTTTGATTTTTAATCATTTAACAAATTGTTAAATAATTAAATAAATGTTTATGTTATGATTACATAGCAAATTATTATTAACGGAGGACAAAAAATGATCAGTGTTACCGGACTTTCAAAAAGATACGGAACCTATCTTGCGGTTGACGATGTTAGCTTTAACATTGAAAAGGGCGAAATTATCGGATTTTTAGGACCAAACGGTGCCGGAAAATCTACAATTATGAATATCCTTACGGGATATTTGTCCATGACCAAGGGCAGTGTTTCCATTGACGGATATGATATTGTTGATTATCCCGAAAAGGCAAAGAAAAAAATCGGCTACTTGCCGGAGCTTCCGCCCCTTTATACCGATATGAAGGTTAGGGAGTATCTTAATTTTATTTATGACTTAAAGGGTGTTAAGTTCCCGAAAAAGCCGCATATTGACGAGGTTTTACGGCTTGTTAAAATTGATAATGTTCAAAACCGACTTATTAAAAATCTTTCAAAAGGTTACCGTCAAAGAGTCGGCTTCGGTGCGGCGCTTGTCGGCAATCCCGATGTGCTTGTTTTGGACGAGCCGACGGTAGGTCTTGACCCGAAACAAATTATTGAGATAAGAAATCTTATAACAAAGCTCGGTAAAAATCATACTATTATCCTGTCCTCGCATATTCTTTCGGAAATTCAAACCGTTTGCGACAGAATAATAATAATAAACCGAGGCAAGCTTATTGCCGACGATAATAAACAAGACCTTATCGCCAAAATATCAAAGGACCGTTCATTAGTTGCTCAGATAATCGGTGACGAAAATAAAGTCATTGAGGAAATCTCAAAAATTGAAGGTGTCCTTAATGTTTATTCAAACGGTAAGGTTGACGGCGGCGCTTTTGAAATCGTAATTGAACCTATGAAGGGTGCCGATGTAAGAACAAAGGTGTTTAATAAGACGGTCGGTTTAGGTGCTTCCATGCTTTCCTTTAAGGATAACAGTATGTCGCTTGAACAGGTATTCCTGCGGCTTACCGAGGCAACCGATTCTGAGGTTGAGGCAATGCTTTCAAATATTAAGGAAAAAACCGGCGATAGCGAAGAAGGGGAGGAAGAATAATGAGAGCAGTATTCAAAAGAGAATTCAAGGCATATTTTACAACCCCTATCGGTTATATCGTTTTGTGTGCGTTTTATGCCTATTTGGGACTTATGTTCTGGACAACTTACGGTGCCGGAGTTCCGGATATAACCGGTATTATTTCGGGAACAAGTGTAATAAACTTTTTCTTTATCCCGATTCTTACCATGCGCCTTATGTGTGAGGATAGACGGCAGAAGGTTGATCAGGCGCTTTTAACCGCTCCGGTTAAGCTTATTTCCATTGTGCTTGGTAAATTCCTTGCCGCTTTTGCGGTTTTTGCCATGGCTTATGCTCCGACGGTTATTTTTGAGCTTGTTTTTGCTTCAAAGGTTTCGGTTAATGTTATGACATATATCTATTCTCTTATAGGTGTTTTGCTTTTGGGAGCAACCCTTATTTCAATAGGAATGTTTATTTCCTGCCTTACCGAAAGCACAGCCGTTGCGGCAATTCTTGCAATAGTTGTAAATATTGTGTTTATGCTTATGTCTATGTTCTCCGATGCGGTCAAGGATAATAAATGGTTCGGTTGGCTTTCAAAGGTTTTTGATAAGCTTGACTTTATAACCGCTTCGGAAAACTTTAATTACAGTATTTTCCGCTTTGCCGATATTATTTATTTCGTAAGTATAACTGCGGTTTTCGTCTTTTTAAGCGTTCGTTCGCTTGAAAAGAGAAGATGGTCTTAAAGGAGGTTTTTATAATGGATAATTTAGAAAACAAAACCGAAAATGAGACAAAAAGCATTATGGAAACATTAAAATCGGCAAAAAAGAGCAAAAGAATTAAAAATGAGCTTTTGTTCAAAAAAGGCGGCGTTTCCCTTGCCGTTACCGCATTATTTATCGTTGCGGTTATCCTTTTTAACATTTTGATAGGCGCTTTGTCCGACCGTTTCGTTCTTGAATATGATTTTTCAAAGGATAAGGTTACCACTCTTAATAAGGATAATGTTGAGTATATCAAAAAGCTTGATAAGGATGTCAGCGTTATAGTTTGCTCCGATGAGGATTCGTATGTTGACTATGTTTCCTATGCCGCCCAAAACTCCGGACTTCAATTTGAATCCACCGGTTATTTTGAGCAGACGCAAAAGCTTATCAAAAAATATGCTTCTTATAATAAGAAAATAGATGTTAAATTCGTCAACCCGAATTCAAGCGAATTTACCGAGATAGGCGAAAAATACAGCAGTAAGATAAAAAACCCCGGCGATATCATCGTCATTTCAAAGGCAACCGGAACCGAGCGAAGCAAGGTGCTTGGACTTAGCGATATTTATGATGTTACAACCGATGACAGCTATGCTCAAATGGGTTACTCAACAAGTATTGTTACGGGTAATAATATTGAAAATGCCCTTACGGGTGCCATTTCCTATGTTTTGAATTCCGATAAGAAAATCGCCGTTTTAACGGGTCATTCAACAAAGGATTATACCAATGACTATGTGTCAATGCTTAAACAAAATAATTTCACCGTTGACACCCTTTCAAACAAGCTTATAACAAAAATTTCGGACGAATATGCCGAAATCGTTATTCCCGTTGCCGATATTGACTTTTCCGATGACGAAATTTCGGTTATTTCCGAATTTTTGATAAACGGCGGAAAATACGGTAAGGGATTAACCGTGTTTACCGATGCTTCGGCTCCTTATTTGCCCGTTCTTTATGACTTTTTAGATGAATGGGGCATAACCGCCGAGGAGGGCAAGCTCTTTGAAACAAACGGCGAAAATCACATGGAAAATGACCCGTCAACCTTTGCTTCGGTTGACGAGGAACAAACAACGCTTTGTGTTTCAAGCGCTAATGTTCCGCTTATCGCTTCGGAAAAGACAAACGGTTGCACCGTAACCTCGGTTATCGCAACTTCGGGAACAACCATTGCCGTTCCGAAAAATACGCCTAACAATTTTACGGGTGCGGATAAATATGAAAAGAAGACATATTCTACCGTAATCCGTTCCGAAAAGGGCGCAACTGTTGTTGACGCAACTGACGCAAACCCGCCCAAGAGTTATGTTACCGCACTTTCAAGTTCTTATTTCTTGCAGTCGGAATATAATGAGAATGCAATGGTTTCAAATAAAAATGTTGCCGTTAATGTTACCGAAAATAACAGCGGAGCGGAAAAAAGCGACATTCAGTTTGTTACCAAGACCATTACAAATGAAAGCTTCTCGGAAAAGGTAACGCAGAGTAAGGTAACCACAGTTAGGATTATCTTCATTTTCGTTATCCCGATAATCGTTTTGGCTCTTGGAATATTCGTTTATATCAGAAGAAGGAATGCAGCGTAATGAGTGATTTCTTTGATGAATTAGATACCGAAAAAGAGGAAGACGGCGCAAAAAAACCGTCTTCCGAAATAAAAGAAAAAAGACCGAAAAAGAAGAACGGTCTGTTAAAGGTTTTAATATATTTTCTTTGTGTTTTGATAATCGGCTCGGTTGCGTTTTTGGTTATTAAGAAAATACCGAAACGCAAAGATGAAAACGATACAAGCAGCGCCACCGAAACAAAGGAATTTGCCGTTCTTTCCATTCCGACCGACAGTATAACAAATGTTAATATTGAAAACTCAAAAGGTCCGCTTAAGCTTTACAGCGAAAAGGATACTTCGGACAAAGATGCAACTGTAAAATGGTATGTTGACGGAGTTCCGAAGGATAAAACAAGCGATGCTTTGGTATCGGCGGTTGTTGCCGATGTTTCAAACATCAACGCTACTGAGGAAATCACCAAGAAAACCGCAAAGGAATGTGGATTTTCGGACCCGGAAATCACCGCCGAAATTCTTTACGGCAAAGGTAAGCGCAAAGAGGTTCTGATAGGTCTTGATGCTCCCGTCGGAGACGGATGTTATCTTAAATTCGGCGATGAAGATAAGATTTATCTCGTTAATAATTCCATAAAAACGGGGCTTAATGTTGATGCGATTGCTTTGGCAAAGGCGGAAATGATTCCTGCCGTCATTCAAAACGGCGGCAACAGCTCGTATTTTGATAACGACCAGCTTACAACCTGCGACGAAATGACCGTTTCGGGCAAAAAATTCCCCAAAACAGTAAGAATAGTTCCGAATACCGACAAGGAATTAGGCGAATATATTCCGTATATGGTTGTTGCTCCCGAGGAGCGTTTGGCGGATAATGTTGATTCGGTTTTCAATCTTTTTGCAAACGGAATTCAAACAACCGGCATTTATTCCTTCTATGCGGAGGATTACAGTAGATTCGGTCTTAATAATCCCGATATTTCGCTTACTATGAAGCTTGGAAATCAAACCTATATTTATAAGTTCGCCCTTCAAAGCGACGGAAAATATGCCGCTTGGTGTAATAACGGAAATGTTATATACTCGGTTGACGGCGCTTCACTCGGCGAAATTGTAAATTACGAAACTTCGGATTTCTATTCCTCTATTGTTTGCCTTTATGCCATTGACGATTTAACGGGGCTTACCATTAAGAGCAAGGATACCGCTTATTCCTTTGGTATCAAAAGTAACAGCGACAAAGATTCGGAGGATAAGTATATCATTACCTATAAGGGTAAAAAGATTGACTGCCATAGCTTCCAGAGCTTATATCAGTTTATCATTTCAATACCCTGCTATGATTATACAACAAACAAGGTATCCTCAACCGATACTTTTGCACTTGAATTCAAGATGAAAACGGGTAAAACCAATACAATTTTGTTTACAAGAGTTGACGAAACAAGATACCAGTTCTCAATAAACGGCAAACCTATCGGAAAGGTTGCTTCCGCCAAGCTTACAAAGATGATTAAATATACAAAGAAGCTTATAGACGGCGAAAAATTTGAAAGTTTAGACTAATAAAAAGGGCAGTAGGTTTTCTACTGCCCAAGTTTTTTGCAACAAAAAAACCGCCCTGTTGGGCGGTTTAATTATTTGTTTTTATATATCAGATATGCTGTTTAAGAACCTCTAAGAACTTCTTGCAGTCATCAGGATAGATAGCGCCCATATTTGCAACCTGGAACATATTCATATCATAGTATTTGCCCTTGCCGGGATATACTGTGTAACCTGCGTCTGCAAGTTCGGATACGAATGTTGCAACATCCTTGCCTTCGGGAAGGAATACAGAAGTAACGGTGTTAGCCATCTGCTCTTCGGGAAGTAAGAACTTAAGTCCCATTTCCTTCATACCGTCACGAAGAATTTTAGCGCATTCCTGATATCTCTTTATTCTTCCTGCGAGAGTTTCTCTCTCTAAAGTCCAGTCAAGAGCGGCATCAAGAGCCCAGAACAATGTAACATTAGGAGTGTTGGGGGTTTGATGATTTGATTTTGCGATATCATAATGCTTGCCGAGGTTAAGATAAACATTCTTGCCTTGAGAAGCGGGAACACTTTCAAGAAGGTCTTTCTTAGCGCAGATGTAAGCGGCGCCGGGGAATGCACCGAGGCATTTACCGCCAACAGAAGTGCAGATATCAATGTTGTTGTTGCAAACATCAATGAACTGACCGGCAGCAGCACTAACGCAGTCAACGAAAAGGCGTTTGCCATACTTTTTAGCAAGCTCGCCAACGGCATGAACATCGTTAATCATACCTGTGCTTGTCTCATGGAATACCATGCAGATATATGTAATTTTAGGATTGTTTTTAAGAGCTTCTTCAACCTTAGCCATGTCAAACATTGTAGCCCAAGGGAATTCAAGACGAACGGTAGGAACTTCGTATTTGGTAAGGATTTCATCAAGACGACCGCCGAAAACGCCGTTGTTAAGAAGAAGTGCCATATCGTCACCCTTGAAAACAGAACTTAAGCAGGTTTCGTTAGCGGATGTTCCTGAGCCGGAAACGATAAGTGAATAATAACTGTCATCTGCCTCAAAAAGACGCTTTACCTTTTCTTGAACATCAACAAACATCTCTTCAAATTCAGGACTTCTGTGGCAAATGTCGTAATGCATTAAAGCTTCACGAACGGGCGCCTCAACCATAACGGGTCCGGGGCTGAAAAGGATAGATTTTTTAGCACATTTTCTTTCGCTCATTTTAATAATCTCTCTTTCAAAATTAACTTCGGCGCAAATTTTCAAAAAATCATCACACCGTTACCGTAATAATACCACATAATATCACAAATGTCAACAAAAAATATTATTAAATTATATCAATTTTAATGTTCTTTTTCTTTATTGTTTTAAGAATTTTCTCGGGTATTTTGTTTGCACTGTCGGTAACGATATGGTTAATCTGGTCAATGGTGCAATGGCGAAAAGCCGCCTTTTTGCCGAACTTTGAACTGTCAACCATCAAAATTACATTGGCGGAGGCATTTATCATTTCGGTCATAATGATACCCTCGTCGGGAGAGGCGCACATCGCTCCCGCCTCGTCAACACCGACGGCGCTTATTACAGCAACATCGGCATGGTATTTTCTTATGTTTGAAACGACCTGTGAGCCGTAGGTGTAATGCTCATCGGCATTAAATTTTCCGCCGATAAGCAAAACATCGGTTTTTGCGTTTTCGGCATTTAACTTTCCTATCGTTTCTGCAATAGAGAGCGAATTTGTTATTACCGAAACGGTATCGGAGCTGTTTCCGACATTTGTTACCGTTTCAACCGTAGTTCCGGCTGCCAAAAAAACAGTAGAATAATCTTTAATGCTTTCGCCGATAAAAACGCCCAACTTTCTTTTTAATAATTCGTTGGTGGCTTTTCTTTCGCTGTATTTGTTTTCGTGAGAATTAACCCTTACGGGAACTGCGCCGCCGTGGACCTTTTCAAGTATGCCCATTCCTGCAAGGATATTTATATCTCTTCTTATCGTTTCCATGGAAACATCAAGTTCTCTTGCGGCATCGCTTATTATTATTTCACCGTCACGAAAGGCGGTTTCTTTTATATATTTTTGTCTCGCATCGGATAGCATAACAACGCTCCTTATCAAATGTTTTGTCTTTTGTTATGTTATCATAGAAAACCACATTTTGCAACATTTTTTATAAAAAGATGAGATTTTTAATGCTTTTTTGAAACTTGCCGATAATAATTTGCTTGACAATAGCGGTGTAAAGAATATATACTATATGTATAAAATTGTATTTAAAGGGTGATACAAATGGCTTTTGATGCAACACTCGTTGTTTTGGCGGCGGGAATGGGAAGCCGCTTCGGCGGACTTAAACAGATTGAACCCATAGGACCGAACGGCGAAGCGCTTTTGGATTTCTCGGTTCATGATGCCAAAAAGGCAGGATTTAATAAGGTTGTTTTCATTATTAAACATGCTATTGAGAAGGATTTTAAGGATACCGTCGGCAAACGCATTGAAAAGATAATTGATGTTGAGTATGTTTTTCAGGAAACCGATAAGCTTCCGAGCGGTTTTACCTGTCCCGAAGGCAGAGAAAAACCTTGGGGAACGGGTCATGCGGTATATTGCTTAAAAGGTGCGGTTAATGAGCCGTTTGCGGTAATAAATGCCGATGACTATTATGGCGCCGAAGCTTTCAAGCAGATTTACGATTATCTTAAATCCGATTCCGATAACTATTGTATGGTCGGCTTCCGCCTTGCAAATACTTTGACCGATAACGGCTCTGTTTCAAGAGGTGTTTGCGAAGTTGAAAACGGAAAACTCAAAAAAGTTACCGAGCGCACGAAGATAGTTGACTGCAAATATACCGAGGACGATGTCAACTGGACAGAGCTTCCGAAAGATACCCTCGTTTCTATGAATATGTGGGGTTTTAATCCCGATTTATTCCGCTATACCGAGGAACTGTTTGTTGATTTCTTAAAGGAAAAAATAGATGTTCCGAAATCGGAATTTTATCTTCCTTCCATTGTATCGGCTCTTATGGAAAAGGGCGTTAAAGAGGTTGCCGTTTTAAAGAGTGAGGACAAATGGTATGGTGTTACCTATAAGGAAGATAAAGAAGATGTTAAAAACGCCTTGGCTTATAAAATAAGCAAGGGTGAATATAAATTTTAAGGAGAAAAAACTATGGCAAATTCACAAAATAATACAAACAAAAAAGTAATTATCGGTATTATCTGCGCCGTTGTGGCTCTACTGATAGTTGCCGGAATTCTTGCAGGAGTTCTTCTTGATTTCTCTGTTGATGACGGAAAGTTAAAAATCACAAAGAAATCAAAATCCAAAAGCACAGATGATAATCCGACCACTTCGCAGACGGATACAATAGACGACGAAAACCAAAAACCCAATACTCAGATTAAGGTGGAAAAGAGAGATACCGGCAAAAAGACGGTTGAGGTTAAGGATGTTGAAGCAAAGATTACCGATAACGAAATCGTTGTTCCGATTTATGCAACCGAAAATCCGGGAATGACCGCCGCCGAGTTGCATATTGATTTTGATACAAATGCATTTTCCTATGCCGATTGCAGAGGCGGAGATATTTTTAAGAACTGCACCGGTAATTTCGTTGAAAAGGAAAAGCAAATAAGAATTATCGCTCATAACGGTAACGATGATTTTACCGATGTTTCGGGCGCCGGAATTATTACAAATGTTGTTTTAATTCCCAAAGAAGGGGTTAAAGCAGGTAAGTATTCCGTAAAGATTACAGATAAATCCGTTTATGCCAATGTCAGCGAACAGTATGTTCACCCGACAGTTAAAGCAGGAGATATTATTTTGAAATAATTATTCGTTGATTTAAGCCGCAACATTTGGGCAGAGCAAGATAGGGATAACAAGTCCCAAAACGCCATTTTTGGCAAATAACTTCTTTAAAAATAGCCGACATACGCCAGTATGTCGGCTATTTTATTGTTATATTTTTTAACCGTCTTTCATACTATTAAGTAAAAGAAAAAGGAAGGCGATAAAAAATGAACGAATATTATCCCGAGGGTTTTTGCAAGGACAGGTGTTTTTGCGGCAGTAAGCTTAACTGTTTATCATTGCTTACAAGGGCAAAAGAAGAAAAACAGATTTTACAAGCAAATGTGATTATGTGCGATAATGCCCATAATTTGACGGTGGATTTAGGCGGAATAAAGGGCATTATTCCGAGAGATGAGGGCGCTATCGGTATAAAGGAAGGATATACGAAGGATATAGCCCTGATATCTCGTGTAGGCAGAAGGGTATGCTTTACCGTGACCGATATTTGTAACGCCGATGACGGAAGATTTTATGCCCTGCTTTCAAGAAAAGAAGCGCAGGAAATCTGCATTGAAAATAAGATTAAAAATTTAAGCATCGGCGATATAATTGACGCAAGGGTTACCCATCTTGAAAGCTTCGGTGCCTTTTGCGATATAGGTTGCGGAAATATAGCCCTACTTCCTATAGATTTAATTTCCGTATCAAGAATATCTCACCCTGCCGACCGCCTTTTTGCAGGTCAGAATATAAGGGCGATAATAAGTAAAATTGATGAAAACGGCAGGATAACATTAAGCCATAAGGAGCTTTTAGGCACTTGGGAAGAAAATGCCCGAAATTTTCAGGTCGGCGATACCGTAACGGGTATTGTGAGAAGCGTTGAAGATTACGGCGTATTTGTTGAACTTGCTCCGAATCTTGCCGGACTTGCGGAGCCGAAGGATGATATTAAGGTTGGGGATTTTGTTGGGGTTTACATAAAAAATATTATTCCCGAAAAAATGAAGGTAAAACTTATTATCATTGATACCTTTGAGGGAACAAAAAGAAACGAAAT